>CAMWLV010000036.1 GCA_947175175.1 uncultured Lachnospiraceae bacterium | reverse complement strand
GTTATCCACGCGTTACTCACCCGTCCGCCACTAACTCATATATCACTAGGTTTCAGTATGAGTCCGTTCGACTTGCATGTGTTAAGCACGCCGCCAGCGTTCATCCTGAGCCAGGATCAAACTCTCATGTTAAAATGGTCTGCAATGCAAGTCTTGCAATGCAAATGTTGCCAAACAGTTCTGTTCGATTCCTGTACCAGTTTAAACTGGCTACGGAAATGTGATTTTCCGTTTATTATCCGTTGTGATCTTCATCACATTTACTTTAAAGGTTGTGTCCTATATTATAGGACATGTTCTCTGAATAATTCTATATACATCTTATTCGATGTATTCTCATTAGAATTTTCAGGGTTGCATTACTGTTTATTTGTCAAGGTTCTTTCTTCGCTTGCCTTATATGCGACAGCTTAATTAGTTTATCACAAGCAACAGCATCATGTCAAGCACTTTTTTCCATTTTTTGAAATATTTTCTTTATCATACTTCTTAATAATCGAAAATAATTTCAAATCTCTTTTCGCTGCTTCTACTGCATTTGCATTTCTCAGCGACGTGTTTTATAATATCACGCCTATTCTCGATTGTCAACAACTTTTTTCATTTTTTTCCAATTTTTTTATCACTTAAAATAGAACTGTTCTCAGCAATTCAATCAGGTAATTGGAATAGTAAATCATAGTAAGGAAACTACTTTGTCCCACCTGTTTCATTATCCATGCGTTGATTCCCATCACATCAAAAACTCCGATCAACAGAAAAGCCAGCCATATTACAAAGATTGTTTCCATCAGCCCCAACACAGCTCCCGCAAGTTTATCTGCCATTTTTCCAATTGGAATTGCCCGAACCAGCTTAAAAGTATCTGTTAGGAATTTAACGATTCTGTGAATAAATCGAATCAAAAGCAACAGTATCAATGCCATGATTACCTGTACATAGCTTTTCTGAATAAAGTTTCCGACTCCTTTCGCTACTACTACAATCACTAGTATTCCCAATATGCACGATATTATACGTATTACGCTCTCCAAAAGTCCTCTTTTCCATCCCCACACTGCTCCTACTGCCAGTATAAGCACTACAATGATAAATAGTATATTAATTTCCAAATATGCTCCCTCCAATATTGCCAATTCTCTAATTTCGTTATTGAAGTTCTATTGTCTGTATGGCGTCCTCTGTGACAATAGTGTGTCTTGATATGCTTTTGCCTGGAATGAAACAAGTGATTCTTTCCTGGAAAATCCCATGGTATTTCAGTCTTTCATTCCAATTGTATATCAGGCATTCATTGTCATTGTATATAATAATTCCTGATGTATCAAATAAGATTTCTTTATAGTCCATGTCAAACGCGATTTCGCTGACTTTTTTTGCATTGGTATCATAGACTTCAAGGCGGTACGTTGTCTCCGCTGCAGTATTGAAAAACACAAACCCTACATGATTTTCATCATAAAATACACTCTGTATTTCTTCTGAAATCATGGTCTCTGACAGGCTTTCTGGTTTTTGTCTGCCTTTAAAAAACATCCGTCGGTTATCTGCCACTGCAAACACAGTGTCATTTGCCATAAAATGTACCAATGGAATCACTGCCTCTGGGTATACATAGCCGCTCACAAAATTATCTGTATAATTCTGTCCTACTGCTGAAAAATTATAGAAGCCAATATTGGACACCATTTTTCCTTTTTCCACTTTGATATAGGAAACTGCCGCAAGGCTTCCGTCACTAGAGATATCAATTGCAATCGGGTAGCCGGAATTACTCATTCTGGTCTTAAAATCCGCAAAGGATTCCCCTGTAGCAGCATTGTATAGATAAATCGCTGTGACTGTCGAATCGTCCAGAACCGCAGCCACCACACCATTGGTAGACACACAGAAATCCCTGATCGGCATTGTGGTCTCCACTGTACCCACCATTCCCTGTGTGTTTGCGACATAAATTTTTCTGCCATTGTAGTCACCGACTGCTATTGTTCTTCCACAGGTTCTGATCTCTGGATTCTGCATTTCGTAGGTCTGGTTCCAGATCGTCTTTCCCTTTAAATCGGTGCAGCTCATACCATCGTTGCTGTATGTAAAGAGGGTCCCATTGAGATTGATGCTCTTTGACTCAGAAGACCTTACCCACTCACTTTGCTGAATCACTTGATAGCTAATGTACACTTTATTTTTCCAAGTGATGTAGGAACCTGCTGCCACAACCGCTGCCAGTGCCAAGACTGCCAGTACTGTGTACAATTTGATTTGTCTGTGTCTTGCCAGCATGTTATCCATTGATTTCTTATCGCTGTCGTTCTCTTTGTCCTCACTCTTTTTATCTTTTCCACCTTTTAAAAGGTATTGGTTTCTGTTGAAATCCCTTATTTCCGCCATCAGTATACCTCATTGACTGCTCACAAAAATACTGTATCATTCGGTCATGTCCACTTGTGCATGGCTGAACAGATACAGTATAACATTATTTTCAGGGAAGTAAAAGCTTTTGTCCATAAAGAATATTATCTGGATCGTCTATATTGTTCCATCTGCAGATCTCATCCACGCGGGAATAATCCCCATAAATAGCGTAGCAGATGGTTCGCAGTGTGTCACCTCTGCGGACAATGTAATACTGTGGTGTTGATGCCTGTTCCTGCATGGATGGTGCATTTTGTTCTGTAACTGACTGCAGTGACTCGGGCTCGTCTACTGTCTGTGCCAACGCCTGTGTTGTCTCGGGCGTTTCTTCTGACTGGGCCAAATCCTGTATTACAGGTTGTGCCAACGCCTGCATTTCGGAGCGCTCCTGTGCAGATTGCTCTGTTTCCATAGCAGTGTATGACTCCATCTGTGCTGCATCTGGTTCATCTATTTGCGGCTCACTTGGCTTTACAGTATTGTTTTCGGCCTGCATACTTTGCTGCATTGCGGAGACTGGCTGTGACTGCTCTGTATTTGTACTTGCAGCGTTCATCAAAAATGATGTGTTCTCCTCAATAAATGCCATACAGTAATCAATACTTGCCTGCATATTCTGCATTTTGTTGTAATTGTTCATGGAGATGATGCCATATGCCATGACGCACACGACAAAACCAAGGCATAGAACATTCATGACATTCCACATGAAACTGACTTTTGCCTCCTCGCGATTATATGCCTGTGTAATCCTGCTCAAATGTGCAGCATCAGTCGCACTGCTTCTTGTATGGGCGCCCTGTTCTGTGGGGGACAGTATTATTTTGCCCCTGTCATTCTCTCGGGTTGTATTCCATTCCACAAGGTAATTCTGCATCTCCTCATTTTGGTCATAATATATGTAGAAATCGTCTAGGACAACTTTGGTACTTCGCAGTATCAGTTCAAGCCGCAGTCTGGAATCCTTGTTGAGACTTACACTTGCATTTCCAATATAGGTACACGAGGGAAAATAGGTCGTGTTCAACTGCTGGATTCTCTCACTGCCGCCGTCGGAAACTGCCGCCCCCGATATCACAATCCGATATCTGCCGTTTTCCTCGACCGATCTGCCATACAGCGCAATCTCCTGTGACGAAATCCTTTCTATCTGATACTCCTGTTGTTCTTTGCTATGTTTGCCGCTCAATAACACGTTCTGCGAATTGTCTGACAAAATCTTCTTGATAAACGTATGTACGTAATCCTCGAGATACAGGATATAGATTCCCTCTGGGGCTCCTATCGTTCGTGTATTGACAGGTATTACATTCTGAGTATTTGTGAGTATATTTGTTTGCTTGTCCATCTTGGCATCACCTTTGCATCCTTTCGTATTAAGATTTGAGAGATTATTTGTCATAAAAACTATCACTGATATCTTAACACTTCTTGATTAAAGATTCTGTCGAAATAAGTCAGGCTGAAAAAATAAATAAAAAAGGTCCTGCAAGACCTTTTTTATTGATAAGCTGTTTATTTAATTATAAAATCTGTAAACCGTTGTTGTCTTATATGGTCTGTCTGGTCCATATACGACATTCTGGAAATTCGACTGGTTGATCGCATTGGGGAAGCATTGTGTCTCCAGACACAGACCGCTCCGCTTGCCATATACCGCCCCGCCTTTGCCTGTCTCCGGTTTGATACAACTGCCTGCATAAAACTGCAATCCCGGCTGGTCTGTATATACATCCATCTTTCTGCCTGTTGACGGCTCCTCTAAGGAAGCTGCCTTCCTGATGGTTCCATCAAAGTCGTCCAGCGCAAAATTGTGGTCATACCCTTGTCCGTATCCCAGCTGCACGTCGTCTGCATTGATGTCTTCTCCCACTGCTTTCATCGTCCTAAAGTCAAATGGTGTACCTGTCACATCTGCCAGCTCACCAGTCGGAATCAGACGTTCGAATATCGGTGTGTAATGTGATGCGTGAATACAGAGCTTATGTGCTTCAATATTTCCCGAATCATGTCCTGCAAGATTAAAATAGGAATGATTGGTCATGTTGATCAAGGTCTTCTTGTCGCTTGTCACTTCGTATTCGATCTTGAGTTCGTTGTCGTCCGTAACGGTGTATGTCACCTGAACCTTTTTGTTTCCGGGAAATCCCATGGAACCATCTGCGTCCTCGAGTGTAAATACGACACTGTTGTCCTTTCCTTCTGCATTCCATATTCTCTTGTGATACCCCTTGTCATCATCGCTGTGGAGATTGTTGGTGTTGTCGTTCACTGCAAGCTGGTACTTTACACCATCAATAGTAAAACTTGCATTGTCAATGCGGTTTGCACTTGGCCCGATTGTTGCCCCGAAGAAGCTGCCGTTTTTGAAATACCCTTCAACACTGTCAAATCCAAGCACGACATCTGCTGTCTCTCCTGTCTTGTCCGGCACAAGGAGACTGACAAGGATTGCACCAAAGTTTGTTACTTCTGCGGTGAAACCATTGTCGTTTTTGATCGTGTACAGGCTGACTTCTGTTCCGTCAGGTGCTTTTCCAAAGCTTTTTGTTGTGATTGCCATTTGTTTTCCCTCTTTCTTTCCATCATTTCATCTCAATTATACTTTACCTGCATTCCTTAGCTACACTACTTTTTATAGCTTTTATATGAAAAAATTTTAGATTTTACAGTTCTGTCCTGCCCTCGAGTGCACGCAGCAGCGTCATCTCATCGATACACTCCAAGTCACCGCCCACAGGTACGCCGCTTGCGATGCGTGTCACTTTTACCCCGGTGGGCTTGATCAGCTTTGAGATATACATGGCTGTGGTCTCTCCCTCGAGGCTGGAGTTGGTCGCTATGATGACCTCGCCCACATCCTCTTCCAGTCGTTTTACCAGCTCTTTGAGCTTGATATCATTCGGTCCGATTCCGAGCATGGGGGAGATTGCCCCGTGAAGCACATGATATACCCCCTCGTATTTACCGGTCTTCTCATATGCCGCAAGATCCCTGATGTTTTCCACGACCATAATCGTCTTGTGATCGCGGTTTGTATTCGCACAGATAGGACAAATCTCCTTGTCGGCAAGGGTGTAACATGTATTGCAGTAATGAATATTTTTTCGCGCATCAACCATAATCTGCGCAAAACGCTCCACATGCTCGGGGGGCATATTGATCACATGGAGCGCAAGTCTCTGGGCCGATTTGTTTCCCACACCAGGAAGCTTGGCAAACTGCTCGATTAACTTATTGATATATCCGCTGTAGAGTTCCATCAGAAAGGTAATCCTCCACCAAATCCTCCTAAACCGCCTGTCATTTTGCCCATGAGCTCATTGTTTGCCTCCTCTGCCTGACGGAGCGCTTCGTTTGCTGCTGCCATGATCATGTCCTGAAGAGTCTCAATGTCATCGGGATCAACTGCTTCTTCTGAAAGTGTGACTTTCACTATTTCCTTTTTACCTGTTACGACGACTTCAACTGCACCGCCGCCTGCTTTTGCAGAAAATTCCTTCGCCTCGAGTTCTTTCTGCCCTTCCTCCATCTGTCTCTGCATGCGCTGCGCCTGCTTCATCAGATTGTTCATGTTTCCGGGCATTCCCCCTGGAAATCCTCCTCTTTTTGCCATTGTGTCATTCTCCTTTACTACTCATCTTCGATTTCTATGTCCATGTTGATCACTTTTGTGAGGTCAACATAGTTTTCCTCAAAATGTCTGCCTGGTGCCAGATTCTGTATCTGCACTGCTGCCTCTTTCTGCAGAAAATTTGATATCATGGTTTCTACGTGTTTCCGGTTTTCCTCGTCGCTGAGATAATCATACGCTACCCCGTCCTCCACTACGATCAACAGTCTATTGTCCCCGCCAAGGCTTAAATGCGCATTTTTTAGATGCGTTTTGAGCGGCTGACTTGCCTCCGCCACGATCCCGTGCCAGCTGCCAACAATCTGCCTGATATCATCAGGAATCGCTTTGGGAAGCTCCGGCTTGGGTGCTGCTGCCGTGACTGTCTCTGTTGATTGTATCGCAACTGGTGCTGTCTGCACAACACCTTTTTCAATTTTTTCTTCCAAATCTTTCACACGCGCCACGACGGCATCGTTTGTCGTTTCCATGGCGGGTCTGCACAGTTTGATCAGTGTCATTTCTATTAAGATGCGCTTCTGTGTCGCATACTTGATCTGACCAGAGAGTTCAGAAAAGATGCGTATCTGGCGCATGATCTCCTCTGCGTCCATCGTCTCTGCCTCCGCTTTCAAGCGCGTAAGGTTGTCGCTCGACACATCAATGACATCTTCAATATCGCTGTCAGAGGTCTTTACCAGCAGCAAATTCCTAAGATACCATGTGATATCCGTGACAAACTGAGTAAGTTCGCGTCCCTGCATGACGACTTCCTCGAGAAGCGCGATGCATCCTGTGACATCCCGTGCCTGTATCATTTCCAACATGCGTGCAAACACTTCTGTATCTACTGCTCCTAGTACATCAAGAACTTTGTCGTAGGTCAGCTCTTCTCCAAAATGGAAGGCGATGCACTGATCTAAGAGACTTAACGCATCACGCATGGAACCGTCTGCAGTCTTTGCAATATAGCGGAGCGCTTTTTCTTCCACTTGAACCTGCTCTTTGTCCATGAGCTCACGCAGACGGTCTGCAATAGTCTCTATGGTGATTCTCTTAAAATCATAGCGCTGGCAACGTGACAGTATCGTAATTGGGATTTTATGCACTTCGGTGGTCGCCAGGATAAAAATGACATAGGAGGGCGGTTCCTCTAAGGTTTTGAGCAGTGCATTAAATGCTCCTATGGAAAGCATATGCACCTCGTCTATGATATAAACCTTGAATTTGCCCTCTACTGGTGAGTATGATACTTCATCGATGATTTCCCGGATATTGTCCACGCCGTTGTTTGATGCGGCATCGATCTCAATCACATTGACGCTTGCGCCAGAAGCAATGGTCTGACAGCTCCTGCACTGTCCGCATGGGCTTCCGTCTACAGGGTTTTCACAGTTTACGGACTTGGCAAACAATTTTGCGATTGTCGTCTTTCCAGTCCCGCGTGTGCCTGTGAATAGATAGGCATGTCCAATGCGGTCTGCCTTGATCTGGTTTCTGAGTGTTGTGACAATGTGGTCTTGTCCCTTGACATCCTCGAAGATATCAGGGCGGAATTTTCTGTATAATGCGGTGTATGACATGGTGTCCTCCTCATTTCGCTTTTATCAGCATAATTCATTATGACATTTTTACGGCAAAAAAACAAGGGTGCAGATTGGATTCCTGCCCCCTGACCAATTGGGAGCTGTTGATACTCTGTGCGACTTTCTCGGCGTTCATTGCCACCGTATCCTGCAGTATTAAATGAAAAAATCATATGGTTAAATGTAATCTTGTGTGGTAAAATAAGGATAATTAATACAATTTCACATATTATAACTAACTACAGAAAGGCATGATAGTTTATGGCTGTTTTTTTTGATGACCGAGTGGAACAGGCGATTCAGATCATATGGTTTGACAGAAATCCAAACAGGCGCGAGGAAGCGCTTGCATTACTTCGCGCGGCTGCTAATATTGGAGACGGCGATGCCTTTTACTTTCTTGGACGCTGTTATCTTGGTAAAAGCTATGTTGACCCGGTGCTGGAAATGCCAGTGGACACATCTTTTGCTTTTGAGTGTTTCAATCAGAGCCTTATCTTCGAAAGTGCTGTCGGTATGTTTGGAACAATGCATCAAGAAGGGTATAGACCGCCTAACGGCACTGCGGTCCACCCTCCCTATCATTCCAAAAAAGAGATTTGGGACACTGTGTCACAGAAATCAGAACAGGGACAGATATTCTGCAAATTTTTGATTGCTAACGCATATTACTATTGTACTGCCGCTGATTTTCTGGATATCACGCCTGAAAATATCGGGCGTAAGAAATATGAGCGGCTTCAGTATGAGTGGACTGCGGCTGCTGTGAAACTTTATGAGGAGTGTGTGGCTGCGGGACTTGGAATTGCCATTCCCAATCTGGTCGATGTCCTGCGCAGCGGCAGACATGGCGCACCGATCCAGCGCCAAAGGGCAAAGAACTATATCCACATTGGAGCCAATATGGGCATTGGAGCTTACGAGCGCATTGTCGGAAACGAATACCGTGATAACAACGAACTTACAAAGGCAGTTGAAATGTATGAGCGTGCGCTGACACACAACGATGACTACGCTTATTACTGTCTTGGCAAACTGTACACCTATAACGGGGCACTGCCGCTCGACCTGAAAAAGGCGCTGTTCTATCTGGAAAAAGGTTATGCCAGACTCCCTGATGACGCAGGATTCTGCAATTTGTTAGGAGAAATTTATTTTCGCGGCGGAGAGGATATCAATCCCGACTATGAACAGGCATTTTTGTTGTTGAGCAGGGCGTATTTCAAGGGAAGCACATGGGGTTCTGATCTGCTTGGTACATGCTACCTCAACGGACTTGGAACAGCGCCTAACTTAAATATGGCGCGGAAGCTTTTTGAACTGCATCCCAAAAAACCTCTCGCCGCAGGAGGATTACGGAGACTGCAAAACGGCTGAGCATATGTGTAATATGCCTCAACCGTTTTTCTTATAGATTAATCAATGTATTCAAAATAATCAAAGTCCGCCGGAATGCGTGTGCCGCAACCCCCGTTATTGGCATAGATTCCTACCAGTGTACCTGTGTGGCGCTTGGGATCGCCGGGCACACCCTCATCGCAGAGATAAATACAATTCCCGAGGACGCCGGCAAGTGTCCACTCCTCGCCGTTATAGCTGTAATAAAAGCTTCTGGTAAGTCTGTCAACGACAACCTTGAGGTATACGCTCTGTTCTTTTAAATCGTCAACCGACGCCATCAGCTCCTCGCCGTGATTGCGATTGATGACAAGCTGGAGCTTTCTGCCTTCCTCATAGCATACAGAAAATCTCGCATATGTCGCAGTGCTGTAATAGCAAGTCAGTCCCGCCTGTTCCCCGTTTCTCGAAGGGTAAAAATCCACCTTTGTCGAAGCCGTGTAACTTAACTCCTGCTCGCGTCTTAACAGCGTATTTTTCGCACGGATTTCCGAGAGCTGCCCATCTCTGGTCCAGATGCGGAAATATCCCGGTCGCTCAGTGAGGGAATAGCTTCCCTTCGCCGGATTGCGCACAAATTCCCAATTCAGGTTCAATTTGTCGCTGTCAAAGTCATCACGTGTCCACTTTTCGAATGGATACTGCGGCAAATCCGGTGCGGTCTGTATGGTGCTTGGCCCTTTCCTGTCATTGATGACAAACCAGTCATCTTCGAGCCATGTGACAGGATCTAAGCCCGATTCCCTTCCGATTGTTGTGTAGTGTCCCTGATTTGGCCTGCCCATGAGGTAATATGCCCACCAATCACCGTTTTGTGTCTGTATCAGTTTGCCATGACCTGTGCGCTGAATTGACGCATCCGAATCAAACTGTCGCATCAGTGGATTATAGGGTGATGGCTCATACGGTCCGAAAAGATTTTCCGAACGACCGACATTGATGCCGTGTCCGTAACCTGTGCCGCCTTCTGCCAGTATCGCATAGTAATATTTGCCGCGTTTTAGCAGGTGCGGTCCCTCTGGACAGCGCTCACCAGTTCCCGGCCACACTGATATTTTATCGCCGATCACTTTTGTACAGTCATCACTCAATGGCACGAGATTGATGCCTGGACTGATCACCATGTAATGTTTTCCGTCATCATCTATAAAGTGTGACGGATCGATGCTGTCCACCTCAAGCCAGCTGGGCTTGCTGTAAGGTCCCTCTGGCTTGTCTGAAGTGACGACAAGCTGTCTGCGCATGACATTGTTGTCGCGCTTGCCGTCCGCATTGAGGCGGAGAGTCGCCATAATGATAAACTTGCCGTCGTGATACGAGATATCTGGCGCCCAAATGCCATGTGAATCCCTGATATCCTGCAGGTCAAGTTCATCGGGGTCTGTGATGGCATGTCCGATTATTTGCCAGTGCACCATATCCCTTGAGTGGCTTATGGCAATTGCTGGAAAATACTGAAATGTGGAATTTACCATGTAATAGTCCTCGCCAACACGCACAACAGACGGATCTGGAAAAAATCCTCTCTGTACTGGGTTTTGATACGTATTGCTCATGAATGTGTCCTCCATTCTTATATAATTTTTTCGATATCTTAAATAGTAATCATAAGTATATGAAACTCCTTTGTAACCATCTGTTACAATGTTCTATCATACTCCACATACTCTATGACTGCATACCCACTGCTCTCCTTATCTTCGGAACCTTCATAGCAACAGAACACACCATTTTTGACGCCTACCCAGCGTCCTGGAACTGCATTCATCTCCCCTGCTTTACTATAATTGCTGCCATCTGTACTGTACTCAAATGTCACCAGTTCTAATGGAAACCCTTTTTCTCTGCTGTTCAAATCCTGTGTTCCTGTCTTTTTTACAGTGTATTTTACATAGATTTTCCCTGCCTGCTTCCAGTCAATCTCAGGAAGTTCCTGTGCTGACTCCTCCACTGCCTCAACCAGAATTTTCCCGTACTTCTGTTCTCCTTTGATCAAACGTGGCTGAAGATGCTCATCGTCTCTTCGAAATGTGAGAAGCCCGTAGCATATTCCCATGGAAATGACCCCCGCTTCTTCCCCGTCGTCAAGGTGAGAGAGGTCGAGCTTCGTAATGCATACAAACTCCGGCGCCGGCCACTTCTGTAATAAGAGGTTTGGCATTTCACCATAGACCTTTTCCATCCTGACCGCATTCAATTTCAGACTGCTTCCTGTCAGTTCATACCATTCTTTCCGAGGATTTGCATTCCACTGCCACTGCAGTCCTAACTGGTTTCCCGTGAAATCGTCAGAAGTTTTTGGCTCGCATACGCTGACGGCGGCATTTCCCACATCAGGTTTTTTGTATTCCATGACTGGCTCACCGTAGTCTTTTCCATCCTTTGCAATCCCGATGATCGGCCAGTCCTCATGCCAGCTCATGGGCTGCAGATGTGTGATGCGCCCCGCCGCATAGACATCCTGGAAATGAAGGAACCAGTTCTCACCTGTGATGGTGTCAACCCATGCGCCCTGATGTGGTCCATTTACAGCACTATCACCTTGGCACATTACAACTTTATACTCATAAGGTCCATATACATTTCTGGAGCGGAGCACTGTCTGCCATCCGACTTTGACGCCTCCTGCAGGCGCAAAGATATAATACCAGCCATTTTTCTTGTACATTTTGGGTCCCTCTATTGTCTCTTGATCATTCTCGTTTCCGTCAAAAATCTTGACTTCCTCGCCAATCAGTCCCATTCCGTCAGGCCGCATTTCCACTATATGAAGGACGCTCTTGTAACCGATACGGCTCTTTGCCACACCCGCAACCAGATATGCCTTTCCGTCATCGTCCCAGAACGGGCAGGGGTCGATCCAGCCCGCACCTGGCCTGATATTGACTGGTTTGGACCACGTTCCGAAGGGATCTGTAGCTGTACTCATGTAGATGCCTTCATCTGGCATGGGAAAGCAGGCAAAATAAGTCCCCTCATGATACCGGATCGCCGGTGCCCATACGCCGCAGCCGTGAATCGGCTCTTTGTATCGATCCTCCGGAATCTCATTGATGATATAATTCACGACTTTCCAGTTTACGAGATCTCTTGAATGCAAAAGCGGAAGTCCAGGCGCATTGCAAAAGCTGGATGCAATCATAAAATAGTCCTCGCCGACTCGTATTGCATCAGGATCCGAATAGTCCGCGTAGAGTATCGGATTGCGGTAACTGCCATTTCCTAAATCTGCATTCCATATGCTGTTTGATTTCATATTGTACCTGCCTTTCTATCTTGACTCCATAATTCTATTTTTCGCTGTTCTCCTGATGATTCTGCGGCTGTTCCTGATGAGACTGCTGTACGCCTTGTTGCATTTCGCTGGAAGTCGGCGCCACCTGCGGCATTTTTTGAACAGTATTCTGTGTAGTCTGCATCTGCTCTGCGGGCGGCATCTGCCAGTTAGTGTTCTGATTCTGCGGCATTATCGGCTGCTGCATCGTATTCTGTACGCCAAGCGCCCTCTGTGCATTCCTTGTCACTTTTTTGCTTTTCCTGTTTTCCATAAAATGTCTTATTTTTTCCATAGGGAAAATCAAACCAATCACTACAACGATTATGATGTATGGCGACATTCTTATAATCAAAAACAGAAGTCCTTCCAAGAATGACAGGAAACCTTTGCCGGTAGACACAAGTGTATTTTTTAACCGGTCCACAAATGTATTTCTCTTGACAGGTTCACTTTCCTGACGGTACTCCATCACTTCGGAAATACTGATATTGACATAGGAGTATGCCACGTCCATATCCATGTAACGTCTGGTTGTCCGCAGGTTGTTGAGTTGATATTGAACCTCTGACAGCCGCTGCTCCACTGTGATCATATCCTCTATCGTCTCACATTTTTCGAGCATCGCCAGAAGGTTCTTTTCCTGTATCTGCAGTGCTTCTATCTGCGCAGTTGTGTCATAGTACTGCTGGCTGATATTATCGACACTGGTTGATTTGGAGATTACCTTGCCAACACCGTCGAGTTCTGCCAGAAAATTGTTATAATCCTTTGACGGAATCCGGACTTCCAGATAGTTGTGCATCGTGCCGCTTGTCTTGCGATAGTTCTCGTAATACCAGTTATATCCGCTGTCACTCTCGCTCTCCGACTGAATGACACCGCCATATTTGGTTATGGTAGCTTTGATGGAAGTGATCGTTGCGGGATAATCAAGCGTCTCAATCTCAAGATTGCAGTGATACACCAGTTTCTCCTCCAGCAGTGTCACACCGTCTGGAATCTGTGTCTCGTCCTGTGCCGGATCTGCCGTCACCCCTTCTTCGCTCTCCATGGCAATTTCTATCTCTTCAGCTGCAGCATAGGTGTCATTGGCAACGCCTCCGCTATAGTATTCCTGTGATGCATTGTTTGCAGCTGGTGCAGCGGAGTCTGTCATCATGGATTGCGAACCATTTCCAGATCCCCCGCAGCCAGTCAGCAGACTTACCGTAATTGCAAATGTAGTCATAAGTTTTGCCCATTCTCTTTTCATAATTTTACCTTCCCTTTCCTTAAAAAATGCTGCGGAAGTAAAGGACACTTCCGATCTGTTATATCATAGATACGTTTTGGGACAACACTTTTTATGGGGTATTTCCAATTTTTATTTTATCGGTATCATGACATCCACTATGAAGTGATCTTGTTTTGTATAACACAGCATATCGCCGCCTAGCTTCTGCGCTGATTCGAGCATCGTTTTCAGCCCAAATCCGTGATCGGCTCCTTCCTTGCTGGTGGCAGGAATCACTCCTTTCTCCACATTCAGCTCGCTGCTACAGGAACTTCTTATCCGGATGATCAGATGCCCTTTGTTGTACTTCATCCTGTCAAATGCTTCCCGCTGCTCCTGCAGAAGCTTCGCCAGTGCGTCCCTTGCATTTTCCAATCCGTTTGATAAGATCTGACACAGCTCCATGTTTGGCAACTGCTCATCACCAAGGAACTGTAGGAAAATAACTGATGCAGATTGCGCAGGATATTTCTTCGAGGGTGCATGTCAAAAAACGTAGGCGTAGTGGGCTACGGCGAGGCTTTTTGGCATGCACAATCGGAGAAATAGACAAGTCAAGATGTGTCAGTTATTTTTCTACAGTTCCTAATCTGAATGTCAAGCTGCAGCTCCAGATAAGGTCTTCTCAAAAAGCAATACGCCAAATACTCAACCAGAGAAAATGCTGATATCCTGCTGATAAACATCAGGATGTATGTTCCTCCTCCCCAATAATGATCCAACAGGTTTGTGACTGCCATAATCCACAGGCAGGTCGTATCCGCCAGACAAAAAGTAAACAGAAAGCGAAATTTCTTATCTGCAGAGATCAGGTAGAAAAACACAAAGCTTGGGACGCAACAGGATTATAAAAAGAAAAATCACATGGAACATTGCCCATAAAACAGACAGATCCCTCAGTATTACATATTGCACTTCTCTTCCTCCTCAAATTGCGTTTCCCATGCGGATATGGGGAATCTTTGATCTACAAATAAGCGAAGGACGAAGCTTTGCAGAATAATCTTCGTCCTTACGGATCCTGTTCCATATAATCATTCAATCGGTGCACCGGACCCATCCATGCCGTTGTCCGACAAAATTTCATCAACACCCTCGACCAGTGAGGTATCCGGCAATCCAACGCTTGTCTCTGCGTTATCTGCCTTATCCTGTGGATCATATTCCTGTTTCTGATTCTCGTCCTCATCCTCCCACAGGGATTTGTATTTTTCCCTTTTCTTCTTCTCGTTTAACATCGCAAGGTTCTTTGCCGCCAGATATACTTCCATACTGTAGTCCATCAGCTTCTTCTCATCTGAAGCAGGCACTTTTGCACCCTTTCCGATACGTCTCGCCACTTCCATAAGCTTAGCCATGTCCTCTCCGTACTCCTGTGCAGCGTCGTTCTGCTGCCTTGCAACCTCTGCATTCCACACCAGCGCATGCTCCTCTGCAAGTCTGTCAAGTACCTCCTGATTCTTGTCAAACCGCTGCGTGACAGCGTCAATCGTGAGCTCCAGAGTTGCCGCTTCGTTGGCGTAGATTTCCTTGCCATCCAGGGTTAGCTTAGATTTCATTTCCAAATCTTCCTTTTTCTTTATGAGCTTTCGCCTCTGTTCTAATAATGTGGCACGCTGTGCGCGGTATAGCTTCTGCGCTTCACCGATTTTCATATAATCACATCCTTTTGAAAAATCGCCGTATGGCAGCGGCGACTAACTACCAAAATTACGAGCGTATATTAATATATAATATATCGGCAAATATCACCTGAGTATTAATGTTTCATAAATTATCAAAAATACTATATATGTTACGCTATTTGATATATCAAATACAGCGCCAGCAATGGTCCCTGCTCATAATCTGTATCCGGCCTTTCTTCTTTTATTTTCTTAAACTGCTCCATTAATAGCTGTGTATATTCTGCTTTTTTCCTCACACCAAATACGATACAAAGTTCTGACCGGGCATATGTATTCCGAATATCCGGAAAAATATCATACAATTGTTTTGTATATTTTTCATCTGCATTTGCAAACAAAATAGCTGCTCTTTCTATAAAGATATCATACCCGGATGTACATATTTTTTTTAATACCAGCGGCATAACCTCATTCTGATAATCAAGTGCTTTTTGTAATAAAACACCACTATTTACAGGATCTTTAAACTTTCGCATAGAGGACACAATATCTTCCGCCCTGTTTAGATTCATAATGTGGTCTTTTTCCGCCATATACTGCTCATACCTTGACTTCTCCATCCCAGAAATAATCGCATTATTGACTTCATCATATAAATCTGTCATAGTGTTTGTTATCATTTCAAAATGTGTTAATTTGGCAGCTGAAATCTCGCTTAAAGGATTGTCCTCAAAAAAATGTTTTGGTAACTGTATATTATTCATAAATCTTCCTCTCTTTATATTTGTGTGTTATCCATTTTTATATCTGCACATACATATTCTGGAGCAGCAGTATTCCTACGCCTCCACCAGCTGCAGATCATACAGCTTTTTATACATACCGCCCATCTGCAGAAGCTCCTGGTGCGAGCCGCTCTCCCGAATTTCACCCTTATGCATGACAATAATCTTGTCTGCATGCTGAATCGTGGAAAGGCGGTGCGCTACCATGATGGTCGTCCGTCCCTCCATCAGCTTTTCCAGTGCCTGTGTGATCAGGCTTTCCGTCTCGGTATCGATATTTGCAGTTGCCTCATCCAGCACAAGAATTGTCGGCTGATAGGCGAGCGTCCGCGCAAAGGAAAGGAGCTGGCGCTGCCCTGCCGAAAGCGTGCTGCCGCGCTCCGTCACCGGCTCATCAAAGCCATTTGGCATTTTGTTGATAAAGGAATCCGCATTTACAATGTGGGCGGCGCGCTCAATCTCCTCCCGCGAAATGTCCTCGTTGTTCAGAGAAATATTACCTTTGATGTCCCCTGTGAAAATAAACACATCCTGCTGCACCTGCCCAATCGCACGCCGCAGAGCATCCTTATCAATCTCCCTGATATTCACACCATCAATCAGAATTTCTCCCCGTTGAACGTCATAATAACGGCCTATCAAGTTCAAAATAGAGGATTTTCCCGCGCCAGTCGCCCCCACAAACGCCACTTTTTCGCCCGGCTCAATGCGGAAACTCACATCCTTTAGTATATAATCGTCCTTCTCATAGGCAAACCAGACATGCTTGAACTCAATCCTTCCCTCAATCGCAATCTGTCTGGGATTTTCGGAATTCATAATTTCCGGCTTTTCGTCCAGAATCGAAAATATCTTCTCTGCCGATGCAAGGGAGGACTGCAGCGTTCCGAACTGCTCCGCAAGCTCCTGAATCGGCTCGAAAAAAGAACTGATATAGTTGATAAATACAAACAGGGTTCCCAGCGAAACCGTCCCTGCCAGCACGGAAGTGCTTCCCTGCCCGATTACGATCACCATGGCAAAGACAGACAGCATATATATTGATGGGCGGAAAATAGCAAAGGTCATAACCTCGCGCCAGTTCGCCTTAAAAAGCTGCTCGCTCCTGCACTCAAATTCCTTGTATTTTTCCTTCTCCCGAGCAAAAATCTGTATCAGCTTCATTCCGGAAATATGCTCGGATAAAAACGTGTTCAACTCCGTGATGCGCGTCCTCGTCAGTCGGTACGCTTTCCTTGACATATAGCGGAAAAAGAAAGTCAGTCCTGTCACAAACGGAATCAGGATAAAAGAATACAATGCCATACGCACATCAATCGAGAGCATCACAACCGCAAAACCGATGATTTTTACCGAATTTTTAAACAGTTTTGCCAGTATCTGAGAAAACAGCTCATTGACAGCCTCCGTATCATTTGACACGCGCGTCACCAGTTTTCCCACTGGCTGTGTGTTAAAGAAATTGACGGACAGACTGTGGATATGTGTAAAAACCTCCTCACGCATTTTGTAGATAATGGACTGTCCGATATTCTGCAAAATCCATGTATTGAAAGCGTTAAACACAAAGCCCAGCAGAAGCATCAAGGCATACAGTCCTCCAGCGCGCAGAATTCCGCGAAAGGCATCCTCCATTTTAAGATTCATACCTGGCTGCCCATAGCTGCCGATGTAGTCATCAATGGCATTTCCGATGATAATCGGCTTGTAGAGCTCCACGCCAATCAGCGCGATGACAAGCACGGAAGAGAGAAGCATCATCCATTTATGCGGTTTTAAATAGCCTAATAACCGTTTCATGAAAGAATCCCCCCTTCCGCCTCAAATGCAGCCCTCTTTTCGCCGATTGCGGCCTCGAGCTGCTGCTTTTCAAACATATCCTTGTAAATACCGCCAAGTTCCATCAGATCTTTATGATTGCCGCATTCCTTTGCCTCTCCGTCCTCCAGCACCACAATGAGATCAGCATTCTGTATCGTGGAGATGCGGTGTGCGATTAAAATAGTCGTCTTTCCGCGCCTGTTTTCCTTCAGATTTTTCAGTATTTTTTCCTCGGTGTCTGTGTCCACCGCGGAAAGGGCATCGTCCAGAATCAAAATTGGCGCATCTTTTTTCAGTGCACGTGCAATCGAGCTTCTTTGTTTCTGACCTCCCGACAGGGTGACACCCCGCTCTCCCACAATCGTGTCATATCCGTCGGGAAATGCAATGATATTGTCGTGAATACACGCTGTCTTTGTCGCCTTAATTATCTCGTCCATCTCCGCATTATCTGTTCCAAATGCAATGTTGGATTTCAGGGTGTCAGAAAACAGAAAATTATCCTGCGGAACGTAGCCGATATTTTCGCGCAGCGTTTTTAATGGAATAGTGTTGATATCCCTTCCGTCGATAAATATCATGCCCGGCTTTGTATTATAGAGATGCAGGAGCAGGTTAATAAGTGTCGACTTTCCATTTCCGGTGCGCCCGATGACGGCAAGCGTGGTTCCCGCCTTGATATCCAGACTAATATCCTTCAACGTCGGCTCGCTGTGTCCTCTGTGAATAAAGGTCAGATGCTTTAATCGAATATCACCCTTGATTCGGTCTACTTTCGCCACGTCCTCCCGATCTGCAATCTCAGGTTTTTCCTCAAATACTTCCTGTATGCGCCTGATTCCCGCGCCGCCCTGTGAAAACATATTAATCGCCTCCCCGCAGGCAAGCATCGGCCACACAAGCATGGTGATATATTGGTTAAATGCGACAAAACGTCCAATCGTAATCTCCCCGGCGAGTGCAAGGTATCCGCCATACAGGAGTGTAGTAAGGCTGCTGATACCGATCACAACGTCCAGCAGCGGAATGACTATTGATTCCATCTGGGCAATTCTGAGGTTTTTGTTTTTTGCATTGGCATTTGCTTTCGCAAACTCTTTGATTTGTGCCCGCTCGCGCACAAATGCCTTAACGACACGCACACCCGAAAAGCTCTCCTGCACGAAATCCGTGAGCTCTGACACCGCCTCCTGTCTCTCGAGAAAGCGTTTTTGCATAATCTTACCATAATACAGCTCTCCAAATGCAATAAAGATCATCGGAATAATAGCAATGAGTGTCAGCTTAATATTGACATAAATCATCATCTGACCAATCACCATTACGGTCATGACCACCGCGTCAAACGCTGCAATGACAGCAGGGCCGATTGCCATACGCACTGCGTTCAGATCACTTGTAAAGCGTGTCATAAGGTCGCCGGTCTTGTGCTCATTATAATATTCCACGTCCAGCGTTTCCAAATGTGCAAACATATTATCGCGGATTTCGTGCTCGACCGACCGCGATGCCCCAAAAATAAAATAACGCCACAAAAAGCGCCCCACCGCCAGCGTCAGACCGATTCCGAGAATGATGCCGATGTTTCGAAGCACTCCGTCCCTGTCAATCGTGTGCGCGGCGAGCCCATCTGTGATGATTCCTGTCACTTTCGGAATATAGAGATTTGCAAAATCCAATACAAATAAAGTAACGATTCCGCCTATATACTGCCACTTATGCCGCTTGATATACTGCCAGATAAATCGAAACTGTTCCATGTTCTCAAATCGCGTCCTTTCGTTTCGTAACCAATCTCAACTATGCACCTTTTACCAGACAGCCTGCAAGTTATTTCAGATCCGCAATAATTCTATCTGCGATCTGTTCCAAAGAAGCATCTCTGTCAAGCCCAACTAAATCTGGATAAAAAATATAGTCTGTCAAGTTATCTAATCCTGTATTCACTTCTAAAAAATTAAGCCACCAATCCATTTCTGCCTCATCGTGCTTAAGGATGTCTAAAACAATTTCTTTGATCTGTTCGTCTGTTAAATCTTCCTTTTCCGGCGGAATCATTAACGCACCTCTAGCTGCTGTTCGCAAACTCACAGCCTCATCATAACGCCAGAAATCACGGATTTGAATCTGCTGGTTTCCAGTAAGCTCCCTCAATTTGCTTTGCAGCTCCTCCAATTCCTCTCTTGCAGCTTTATCCTCTCCGCAGTCTTTTTCTGTCATAAGTGTATTTGCATCGTCAATAATCTTCATTACCTCTGGCAATTTTCCTTCATCAATAACAGGTTTTTTCATGTTAATCTCCTTATATTTTGTTTTGTCATTATCCATAATATTGAAATTATATCATACAACCAACGGAATCACAACGACTCTTGTTCAAAAATGAAATCAGGTTACTGTTCACACCAAGACTTAGCATTTACTGCAAATTATGGCTTTGCAAGCCACGTAAGAAAACGTACAGTCAGCAGGTAAAAATACATTTGCGAAGCAAATTTTGCATGGATTTTTACTCGTTACCGGAACGGAGTGAACGGTAACGAAATCAGCCCAGAGAAGAATGGTTGAATTATTCCTGATTGATATCATAAGGCTTTTATGATAAAGTGAAGTTGTACGCGATATAGCACTCAACTGATTTGATGCTAATTTTATATTATAAAAGAAAGGCGGCTCTGACATGACATTTAAGGTTGGTGTTGGCAAATCAAATTTTGCGGCACTGCGCAAAGCAGGAAATTATTATATTGACAAAACAGAACTCCTGTACGAGCTTGTAGAAGAAACAGATCATGAAGTGACGCTGTTTACCAGACCAAGGCGGTTTGGCAAAACGCTGATGATCAGCATGATGGAAAACTTTTTTAATATAAGAAAAGACAGCAGCGGAATTTTTGAGGGACTGAAAATAACAGAACACAAAGAATTCTGTGAGAAATGGCTGAATCAATATCCGGTACTTTTGATTTCACTGAAAGATATTGAGGCCAGAACTTTTAATGATGCATATGATATGCTCAAAGTCAGATTAGCTGATGTGTGCAAAGAATATTCTGATTTAAAGAACAATGATTGCGTGAATCCGTTTGATGCCGAGATTTTTGTGCGTCTAGAAGCACAGACCGGCAGCCCCGCAGATGTCAAAAACGCCCTAAAAACCATCATGCGTATGATGCACGCTGTCTATGACAGGGAAGTTATCCTTCTTATAGATGAATACGATGTTCCGCTTGCAAAGGCAGATCGATTTTATTCCTCCATGCTTGATGTAATGAGAGGTATGATGGGTATCGCATTAAAGGATAATGAATATCTTAAATTTGCTGTTATCACAGGCTGTCTTCGCATTGCCAAGGAGAGTATTTTTACAGGAACAAACAACTTTGCTTCCTATTCCGTTTTAGACGAAGACTTTTCTGAATACTTTGGTTTTTCAGAAAATGAAGTAACACAACTCTTAGCTGCAGCCGGTCAAAAGGACAAAGCCGATGTCATAAAAGAGTGGTACGATGGCTATGTATTTGGAAACAGTAATGTCTATTGCCCCTGGGACGTGATGAATTATATGTCTGCATTGAAAAAAAGGGAACATGCGAAACCGAAAAACTATTGGAAAAATACCAGCCATAATGAAATCCTTCTGACATTTGTAACAAGAACCGATTTCTTTGTGTCCCACAAATTTGAAATTCTGATGAATGGCGGCACAATTGTCCAGACGATTTCAGATGAACTCACCTATGAAACTCTTTACTCCTCTGAGGATCATCTGTGGAGTGTGCTTCTGATGACGGGCTATCTCACCAAAGCACACGCAGATGAAGAGGGTGAAACGGTAAGTCTCAGGATTCCGAACAGGGAAATTGAATCTATTTTTGAAGATACTGTTGTTGCGTATTTTAAGAATACTATCGATAACAGTATGCAGAAATCAATGATGGAAGCTCTTTGGAATTGTGATGAGCAAGCCGCCTCCAAGATTCTATCAGATCTTTTATGGAAAACGATCAGCTATCATGATTATCACGAAGATTATTATCATGCTTTTCTTGCTGGCGCATTTGTGGGACTGGGATATGAAGTAGTATCAAACAAAGAAAAAGGGCTTGGAAGACCCGATCTTTTGCTTCTGGACCAGAAAAACCGCAGAGCCATCATAATAGAAGCCAAGAAATCTGAGAAGGAATCGCGTATGGAAGCAGATTGTGATGAGGCTATTGGTCAAATTATTACCAGAAAATATGCGGAAGGGCTTTACGGTTATGAACAGATTCTTTGCTATGGAATTTCCTTCTTTCAGAAACAGGCTAAAGTAAAGAAATTCTTACCTTCGGTGAAAAAAATCTGACACCGAAGGTATGCATTATGATATTTTATATATGAGTCATTTTGTTCAAAAATGGTATCAGCTCTTCGACATACATTGTGCTTTGCTGCATGGTGTCCCTGTCCCTGACGGTAACAGTTCCTTTTTCCAGCGTATCATCATCGACCGTGACCGCGAACGGGACTCCGATGGCATCACCCCGGCGATATCGCTTACCGATGCTTCCTGAGTCATCATACTGCACCATAAAATGCCTGCGCAGGTTTCCGCAGATTTCCATTGCCCTGTCTGCATGTCTTTTCTTGATCAACGGCAGTATATTTGCCTTGACGGGGGCAAGAAATGGCTTTATACGCAAGACGATTCTTGTCTCATTTTCATTGATGGTTTCTTCATGCAGCCCTTCAAATAAAACTGCCAGAACAATACGGTCAAGACCGTATGTAGATTCAATGATATACGGAATGAACTTCTCGCGGGATACTTCATCAAAATATTCCATTGATTTTCCCGAATACTCCTGATGACGGCTCAGGTCAAAGTCCGTGCGGTTATGCGTTCCGTTGATTTCTCCCCAGCCAAATGGAAACAGATACTCAATATCACAGGCTTCCTTTGCATAGTGTGCAAGTTTTTCGTGATCATGAAATCTCAGCTTTTCAGAGGACAATCCTAAAAACTCAAAGAACTCTTTTCCGTAGTTCTTGAAATATTGGTATAGGGAGCTATTATCTCCCTCTTTGCAAAAAGTCTGATACTCCATCTGCTCAAACTCAATTGTGCGGAATGTAAAATTCTTGGGTGTAATCTCGTTGCGGAACGCCTTTCCAATCTGTCCAATACTGAATGGGAGTTTTGCCCGCATGGAGCGCATAACATTCAGATAGTTGACATACTCGCCCTGCGCGTTTTCCGGACGCAGATAAATTGTGCTTGCGTTGTCATTTGTTGCTCCGCGTCGCGTCTCAAACATCAAATTAAACTGTCGGATATCTGTAAAATCTGATTTCCCACATACTGGGCATGGCACTTCGTGCGAACGGATATATGCCAGCATTCCCTCCTGTGTCATGGCATCTGCGTCTACAGTTGCATCATACTCCTGTATCAGATTATCTGCACGGTGTCTGGTCTTGCATATCTTACAGTCCAAAAGCGGATCTGTAAATCCTGCACGATGCCCACTTGCCTCCCACACCCTGGGATTCATCAGGATATCTGCATCCAATTCATAGCTGTTTTCCCGCTGCTGTATAAAATAATATCTCCATGCATCTTTAATCTGATTTTTCAGCCTTGTCCCCAGCGGACCATAGTCCCATGTATTTGCCAGTCCCCCATATATCTCACTTCCCTGATAAATGAAGCCATACTGACTGCAATAAGCTACCATTTCTTCCATTGTGAAATTTCTTTTTTCCATGTTCCTCATCCTTTCTATAATTTTTAATGAAAAAAGCCCTAAGTATACTCACATATACTTAGGGCGAATAAACGACCGCGGTTCCACCTAATTTCAGATATCAAATCTGCGCTCTTCATGGTACGGATTGTCATAAAATCTTATACCACATTCCTTTTAACGGCGGAATCTCCGTCGGATACTACTAAATTCGCTCCGCTGCTCCAAGACGCCTTCCATGCACTTTTCATAAGGATTCGCACCGGGGAACCGATTTGTTCCTTTACATCCTCTCTCTGAAATCCAAGATACATATACTACTTCTTTTCTTTGCATTTGCTCTGTTATTTGTATTGATTATATAGGAATCTTATCCCGGTTGTCAAGAAATTTGTCATTTATATCTCCCTATCCAGCCTTCCTGTCAATATATTCCATGTAATATCCAAAGTACCATTTCAATCTGCTTAACTGCTTCTTCACTGCCACATTCATCGGTATAATCTTTGGCGTTCTGTCGCATCCGCAAACAATATCGTAAAGATCAGCCTCATACAACTGCATGAGTGCAAACAGCGCATCCGACGGCGGATAACTCTTGCCTGCCTCATATTTGTAGATCGCCTGAACCGATCCCAGCTGAAGATACCTTCGCACCTCGTCCACTGTGAGTTTTTTCGCCTTGCGCAGACGCTTTAAATTACTCCCGATCAATTCTGCATCATATTCTGGTCTGTTTATCATTTTATACCCCCACATATTCCTGCACGCATACTGATCAATAGTTTGAAAGCGAACTTCTTTCAAACTTATACCCCTCGCGTGTCCTGGCACGCATACCAATCAATAGTTTGAAAGTGAACTTCTTTCAAACTTTCTCCTTCATGTCCAACACGTTTCTGCTTCCCGCACCTTTTTTGCCTATCCGGACATCCCATAACAATTTAAACCACTGTCTTCAATATCTGATAAATCGCAGTACCATTCCTGCGTCCGAACAGATGCAGGGAACCTGTGTATAATTGTCTGGGCGCTACATTTTGATTATCCTCAGCATACACAAAAATCCGAGAGATCATATGCTCGTATTCTGTTCCGAGAAATGCCGTATTAAGTCTGTTTTTCAAGGAATTACGCTCTGTGTATCTTGCATGCTCCACAGCGATATCCAGCATCCTTGACCTGTCCTGCAGCTCCTGACGCCGCGCATAGTTCTCTGAGGAATTCAGTGCCATTAATCCATTTTCAATATTTGACGCAATAACAACATTCGTCTTTCCCGCTCCTTCTTTAAGCTGAAAGAAATCTGTAACCGCCTTAAATCCCTTGTCGTTACTTACGATCACAATCTGTGTCTCCCCGCTCTGGCTGAGCACACCACATTCGGAGGCTATATAAAAGTCCAGTGCATTCTTGCCTGTGTTTGCCAGTTTATAGATCCGAAAATCACACTCCGTCTGCTTGATTGCGTCCATATACTCTGCCCTGATTTTGCCACAACACTGACTGTAAAAAATATATAAAATGTCCTCCGCATCAAGATACTCTGCTCCCTTAAGACCATGTGCTCCCCAGACATTCTCATAATCGACCAAAACTGCTGCCATCTGCCGCATCCCCTCCTCGTATCGCTCTTATAAAAGTTACTACTTTTATTATATCAGAAGAGATCAGGCAAGTCATTGACGGCATAGTTGAATTTCCATGCGATCTTTGTTCCTAAAAGTATACCACACACTACCAAGAAAATCATCTGCCAAAATTAGTTGTAATATTCTTTCTTTTTGATTATCTTTGATACACTTATTGCAACATGTCCAAAAGTGTGCTACATTACTATAATAGACAAAATTCCGTAGATTGATGCATATGTAAGAATATGTAACACTTTTCTAGTCGACAGCTTTATGTATATAAACAAGTGTTTGCG
This sequence comes from uncultured Lachnospiraceae bacterium, assembly GCA_947175175.1. Classification (GTDB taxonomy): domain Bacteria; phylum Bacillota; class Clostridia; order Lachnospirales; family Lachnospiraceae; genus COE1. The sequence continues at coordinate 3,207 of CAMWLV010000036.1, read as the reverse complement.
CAGTGTTGATGAATATGTAATCATGACAATTAGAGAAAATTTCAAAAAAGAAAGGAAGAGAACAATGAAAAAGAAACATCATATGAAAGCAGGATATTTTGCAGTCAATGTATTATGTCTGTCTTTGCTTTTGGGAGGCTGCACAGGAAAGCAGCACAACGAAACTGCAAAAGATACCGTGAATCAGGCAGATACAGACAATGCGGTAAGGACCGCCACTTATCAGGCATCCGAGGACACTTCAGAGCCAAAGAGCACAGCAGAGTCAGAATCAGAGTCAGAATATGATCTGGAAGAAATGCAGTTTATCAAGTATAACATCTACGTTGAGATGAACAACTATATGGTCGAAATGCTGGATATTCTGGACGATTATTATAGCGTGGTGGAGTATGCAGATGAATTTGCCTTTGTGGCAGACAGTGAATATACCTATAAGTATGGTATACACTCGCTGAACAGCTCGATCGTAGATGATGCCGTGTCCGTGGCTGCTATGGATCCTTCCTTTGATAAATTGGATGAACTGACTTTGCAGATTGCCGATCCGATGCGGAACTTGATGGATACCTTTTCTGATATTGATCATTCCTATGATTTTGCGGACAACCAGTATGCAAAGGCAAAAGAATTTCATACGGTCATTCAGGCAAATGCGGAAACTTTTGGGGAATTGTCCTATGAATTTATGGATGAAGTGTCCATAATGTGTGCTGAACAGATTGTCATTGATGAACAGAGAATGCTTGATGAAGGAATGCTGATCACATACAACTGCAGCCATATGATCTCAGTTACACAAGCCTTGCTGAATGAATGCTATGCACAGGACGTTTACGATGACAATATCACAGAACTTGATCTAACCAACATCAGACCTCTTTACGATGAACTGGCTGCCACCGTTGCAGCTTACGAAGAAGCCGTAAGTGACAAAAATCAGCTGATGAAAGAATCGTTATCTAACAGCACACCTTTCTCGGGACTTCCCAACAGTCTGCTGCAATCTGTAGAATGGATGATCAAGCAGGTAGAAAGCCAGAAACCGATCGAGGATCCGGGACGGGAATACCTGGGCGGCATCATTCATATAGAAGAGGTTTTGTCCAGTGTTATTGACCGTTATAATTCTGTATTTACAGAATAGGGTTTACAGAGTTAACATACACACTAATATAAAAAGGGGGAATTTCCCCCTTTTTTCACTTGCGCCGAATCGGATGCCTGATCACGGTCTTTAATTTGTCAGGAGCAGTTCGTCTCGCGTCACTTAGATAAATCTCATGATGAAGCCTCTTGTCATTTATATCGAGCCAATACCCTTGTTCTATCATAAAATCATGCATCATTTTGACGGTTTCCGGTTCGTTGTCATAAGACCCAATATGCATACACTGAACACACAATCCTTCATCGTAAGTCCAGAACTCTACCTTTGAAAAATCCTCTTGCTTCTTCGTTTCCGCTTCCTTAACTGACCAGTCAAAATCTTCCTTTGTCACAAAATCCGGCAGCCTGATGACTGAGATAAAATGAAAGTCTTCCTTGTGCGCATAGTCAATTCCCTGTACACCCTGCTGCCACCAAAATCCCTCCAATGGCGGAACCACGTAATCAAAATACCCTTCAATCTGATGACTGCCCTTCTTGCTCATTTTGATTGTAAAGGCAATCGCATACAACAATCCGATTGATTCCTTATATTCGCTGGCCTCGATATTTGGATCGCCTTTTCCGCGGACTGCGATATAATTCATTGTTGGCACTTCAATGATGCCTGGTTTTTTCTTCGGCATATAAAATTCCTTGTACTCTTTCTTAAAATCAAATGCCATTATTATTCTACCTCCATATAATTTCTTCTCATACGCTCGATATTCTCTAGCATTTCTGCGCGAATTTCCTTTGGATCCAACAATTTTACTTTATCGCGGAAAGACAGCAGCCATGTGATCAGGTTTTCCCTATCTGTATAATCCGCCTGAAATAACAGCCTGCCGTCCTCCTGCACCGTAAAGCAATATGGTCCAAACTCCTCGACCAGCCTCCATTTACATTCGGGCTCGAAGAGCGCTTTCACGGCAATGCCGCCCGGGAAAATCCGCTCGTCGCCCAAATCCGGCACAGGCGCCTGTCTTTTAGCAAAAAGGTTATCTGAAATCTGTATCTGATCCATTCGGTTTAGCTTAAACAGGCGGAAATCCTCACGCTTTTTACACCAGCCCCACAAATACCAGCTCGACCACCGAAAGATCAGATAATATGGTTCCACACACCTTTCCGATTCTCCCTTCGGAGAATAATAGACAAATTCCAGTTCCCTGCTTTTGTCAATGGACATGCGGATCAGCTCAATCTTAGGTGCCAGCGAATCCTTGTACCAGGAGGACAAATCAATCAGCACAGACTGGTTGCCAACCATGAAATCCGAGGAGTCTGCCGACAGTTTTTCCATTAATTTTCCATAGCGGTTGGTTCCGTTTACACTGTCCAGGCTGCGGATTCCCGCAATAATATCCTGCATTTCCGTACTCGTGAAAAAGGTTCTGTCCATCTTGTAATTGTCCATAATCGAAATACCACCATTGACTCCCTGCCTTGTTATAATCGGGATTCCGGCTTTGCACAGATCTTCGATATCCCTGTTGATCGTCCGCCTTGATACCTCAAACTGCTCTGCAAGACAGGGTGCTGTGACGGTGTCCTTTTGCAGCAATATGGATAAAATTCCGATCTGTCTGTCAATTTTCATAATGAAATGCCTTCCCCTTCCGCCATAGAATCACTATTGCACTATAGCTGCCCATTTTCACGAATTTTAAATCGTCAGCATACAGCAATTATAACACAGAAACCATGCCAACTGTATGTCTTGTTTAAAATTGCCTAATTTGTAACTTTTCTCACACACGTTCCACCTCTGTATGATCGAGAGAGGGAATATCTTAGGAACTGTTAAGAAATAACTTTTAAATAGTGCGCTGGATTTTTTCGAGAGTGCCACTAGGAAATCAGGCGCATAGCGGGCTATGTAACTGATTTTTGAGTAATTGTTTTAACAATTTGATATCGGAGAAAAAGACAAGCAATATTAAAAGTTATTTTTGAATAGTTCCTTAGGAACTGTTCAGAAATTACTTGTGACAAGGACACCGTATAAATGTCCAGCTGCAAAGAAGAAAATCGCAGGCATAGAAGGCAAAGGCA
>CAMWLV010000035.1 GCA_947175175.1 uncultured Lachnospiraceae bacterium | reverse complement strand
AGGATGTTCCGCCAGCCAGTCCGCCCTTAATTTTCCCTCTACAAAAATACCCCTTTCTTCTCCATACAAATCATCATATTCTGCAGCCAGGCTGATAATCATTGTATCATAACGATTCCAGATATCTTTTCCCATAAAATAAGTGTTCGTTACCACCTCAGATTCCGTGCCATCGTCAAATACTGCCTTAAACCTACAGACTTCTACTGATTCTTCCTCCCCTGCCGACAATAAAATCGGCTCTCTGTACCTATAGGTACTTCCCCCCTCTTCCGATGCCGGACAGGAACCATCCATAGTATAGAAGACAATACCTTCCTGCCCCAGTTGTGCTGTGATCTGAATATCCTCATTGTAGAATCCACTCTGGGCAGAAATCTTTATTTCTTTATCTTGTGTATATTCACTGTCTATATTGGTTTCTTCTGCCTTTATAGCGACATCAGTCAAATCCTGTATTTCATCGTCAGTTCTGATAAAAATGACCAATAACAATATCAGGGCTACAGTTAAAAACAATATATATATTTTATCTCTAATATGAAAAACTTCCTTTCTTAATTAAATATATCTCACCTTCATCGTATGCATCTGCATAGAATGATCGCTCTTCTAAAATTTCTAAATCGAATTCCCATATCTTGCACTTATTATTTTATTGTCAAATTTAAAGTATAAATTGCACTTAATTTAAAAACAACACAATAAGCTCTTTTTTTATTTTATTTTTAAATAATTTATAATTTATTTATAAAAAGCAAAGCACCAATCCCTGTGTCATTACTGCACAATGGATTGATGCTTTATTCTATTCTAAACAGGTGTATCTTGTTTCATTATCATAGCATATAGTACAGGCACTATACACATTGTAGGCATCACATACCGAATGCATGTATTGACTGGTGAGATCAGACAGACTAGAATATTCACAATCGCCGGAAGTGCAATGATCAGCTCCCGATATCTTTTTCTGATCAAAAGATATCCGGCAGCAAAGATAATACACCATGTATAGAAACCACAGCGGTACAATAGTCCGATTCCCGGCAGATACTCAAATTTGCCAACCTGCTCCAGCAGAAATCGAAACGGCGCAAAAGCCTCTATCTGATGTGCTGAGTGCATTGACTGCGTGAACATATTCCTGTCCATCTCATAAAATCCATTTCCCTCCTTATATGGTTTCACTTCTGGATAATAATATCCATAAGAACATTCAAAAAAAGTATTGATATAGGAGAGCGGGTGCCGTTTCAACTGGGCAAACCACACTTGAAAGTATTCGTTTCTTATCTCCGCAAACTCAGCATTTGTCCCATCCGCCGAAGCTGCCTCACATATTTTCAAACAATTTTTCACCCAGTCTGCCAGCTGCGGATTGTAGACCTCTACAAGTTCATCATAGTCAAACATGCGATTCAGGAATTCGCGTTCTTCCGCTGTCACATCCTCTGGAAAATCCTGACCATATTTTGCAGTCTGCTGAAATAGAATGCAATACATATCCTCTTTCTCCTTAAGACTCACTACGCCAAGCGCCGGATAGAGCGCGTTATTCAACAGATAGATCACTGCAAACATTGCAATTGCCGAACCGAGATACACTCCCTTTTTCTTTCTTTGTATAACGATGAATATAACCGGAACAGTAAACAAAAGAACAAAGATTCCATTATTCCTCGTCTGTGTCATCAATACTCCACATAAAAACATCAGAAAAAGATGCCTTTTCTTCGCAAAAAACGCCTCCTGTCTGAGCATGCACCACGCCATTTCCACAGTATATACAAGAGAAAGCTGCCAATAAATGGAATCCTTTATCACCGTAACATCAAAAATGCACCACACCGTAAACAGCCCATAATAGACCAGACTTGCCCACCGAACCCAATATGGCGTTTTCATCTCCTTAAACAATAAGCATACCTTAGCCACTGCAAACGCCGAGAGACAGGTCTGACCTAATGGAATAAAAAACATTCCCAAATTCGGTATTCCCCATTTCTGCGCGTAAAAGGCAATCGCCCCATACACAAAGCTGAGCATCGGCGGATGATGATCGGAAAAGGTCTCACTTCCATAAAACTGACAAATCTGCGCCCCGCCGTCCCATGACATCGAGCAGGGATAAAATGCGATCAGATATGGCAGTCTGCACAGAAATACTACAAGCATTGCGCCAAGTATCACATACTCCTCAAACAGCCACTTTGTTATTTTGGTTCCCTTGTCATCTCCATTCCTGTCTGCCGCACAGGTTATCTTATCACTGAGAAATGCCGCTGCTATATAAAATAACGGCATATATCCTGCAAACAAAAGCACCGCAAACAAAACATACTTCAAATCCGGATTCGCGCTCTGCGCTTTTCCTATGATCATCGACAACGTAAACAAGAATGCTATGGCTGCATACCCAATCTGCTCTCTCCGTTTCCCGAAAGACAGCAAATCACTCTTTATCCAGACACGCCTGTATACATAGATGATCATCACCAGAGCCATAAGCTGCGCAATCCCGTCCCCGTTGAGCGCCATCGACAAATTTCCTGTGGATTCCACATCTGCAAATAATGCAATTGTTGATGCAGCCGCCAAAAATAATACTATTAGTTCTTTCATCTTTTTCCCCGCTCAAAATTTATTCACACATCTTTACCACCCAGATCTCATTGATCTTCTGTACACAGCCCGCTTTGGGATACACAGCCATGTTCTTATATTCCTCAGTCTCCATAATATCCTGCTTGTCAGAAAAACTTAAGTCAGCCATATCATAACCGATAAACATCTTAATAATATTATCCCTCACACCTGTCGTAATCAAACCATTCTCAAGCGCTACTCCATCAAGCTCCCTGAGATCCTCAGAGTCCAGAATATCGACCTCAACAGTGCTAGGATTGTCCTTATAATAAAATTCTCCCAGAATCTCAATACGATCGCCGCTCTCATATCCTTCTGTGTTCTCAACCATAGCAATCACCCTGTTAAAGTACTGCTGTACCCGTTCTGCTGCCAAATGTGTTCTCAGATATGCACGGTTTGCCAGAAGATAATCTGTGTAACTGCTCACAAATATGGTACATACAGTCACAATTACCGCTGTATACCGCAATCCATTTCTCCACTTAACAGACACCGACTTGTCCTGCCAGTCCTCCATACAGTACTCAAGGAGCGCAAGTACTGTCACATAGATCAATGCATATGCATACAGCATCAGCATGGAATACGCAGCCTCCGGCGCCATGAAGTATATAAATGCTGCAGCCAGCGGAACAAAACCGCACAATAATATCAGCATCAGAAAAGTTAAGATATCCTGATATATTTTCCGCGTAATCACGAGATAAGTGAAAAGAACAGCTGCCAAAATACATGTAATGATATTGGCCGCCTGTGCCGTACTGCTCACAAAAGCAAACGGTTTCCAGAGAAAATATTCAAGAAACCGTTTATAACATCTGCCAATCAGCGTTGGCATTTCACGGATCGCAATCTGCCCCATATTTCCTACACCGCCATATGTCTCATTGTCCAGATTGGGATAGATCACATGTGACAGCTTCATGTAGACGAGCACTCCAATACCCAGCACCAGAATGCATATGATTCCATTCTTAAGTATTTCAGGGAACTTTTTACCATGAAAAATATCGGAAATCATTCCAAGCAGCATCAGCGTTATCGCAAAGCTGATATAGCTCTGATATATTCCAAGCACACAGATCAGAAATACGGTACAAGGAAGCCAGCCAAATCGGTATTTTCGCAAAAGATATACGGCAAGAACTACCATGAGGATTCCTATACCAGACGTATGTGCCATAAACATGAAAGTCATCGTGCTTACCACACTTGGAAACGTCTCGAGAACAGCCGCTGTCAGAACTGCTCCTGTCGTACTTCTGATCTGTAGTATTTCCAGAATCAAGCAGGCCGCTATCGCAATGCACACAATCAACAGGAAGCCATGCACTGCCGGAATACTGCCTCTTCCTCCGAGAGGATGAATATACTTTAGAAACCATCGGCCAAGATAGTCGCCGCTGCCAAAATTGTTCATATTATTACCATCATCCCAGTTTGGCAATTTATGAGAAAGCATATAAAAATGTGTAAGCCACCCCACAAGCATACCCGATTGTAAGCAGATTTTTGTATGTCTTGGTATTTTTCTGCCTAATAGTGCCAGCAAATCATTTTTCATCTCAATCATCTCACTTATACCTTTCACACTCTAGTTCCAATGTCGTCCCTATAACATACCCATCAGCCTCATAAAAATTGAATTCACAATTCAGATATTCTGCCAGCTCTTCCTGTTTGAAGACATAAACATAAGTGTCGTCAGGATGCTGCAAACTATACTGTGTATCCTCAATCACGCTCAATCCCCTTGCAAAATAGAAAATATTCATTGTGAGCATGTTGTCATAGGCCCACTTTGCCATCTCCAGTATCTGTCTATTTTCGTAGCTGTTTGACACCCATACAAAATGTTCCGGTTCTTCCCTCTGCGCAAGCTCATCCCATGTCTTGTCCTGAAGAACAGACACATAGGTTCTCTTAGGTGCAAATCGTTCTCTCTGCTCTGACAATTTCCCACTGATATCATATATCTGAAGAAAACAACAGATCAATAGCATCGTAACAGGAATCACAGCTGCCATATTCCTGTTTTTTATATATCTCTGCCATATTTTACCATTACAGATAATCGCAACGACATAAATAAGATAGCATACCGGCCAAACAATCCTTCCAGAGGAACGAAATATACTCCAATAATGCGTCAGTGTACTACTATCCGTTAACACAAAGAGCAGCTTATCATTCCACGTCACGAATGGTGATGCCGCAAACAAAATCAATCCAGCTGAGATCAATATTCCCGCTATAATCTCCGCATAGTAGATTTTAATCCTTCTGCATCGATTCTTTACTAATTCCAGAATGAAAAAAACAATTGCAGCGATCAAAAGCACAAATATTCCAATTCCAAGATAAGCAAACCCTTCATATTGACCATCATGATACATTGGAAGCGCATCAAGGAAACGGGAATAACCCTTTTCATTAAAAAAACCATTTAGATTAAAACTGTACTCACCAAGCCCATCGCTCTCGGATGACATATGTGTTGAAAATCCACCCATCAGATAAGTGGTAACAAAAAGTGCGCCCGTAAAAGACACCCCTGGCAGCAGCTGTTTCCATCTGAATCTTTTATCTCTCAGCAAACTGCATAAAATATATCCACCCAGAAATGCACCACACATTGGAAGGAAATACAGATGTATTGATGCGATAAGCGCGCCCATAATCCCCCAGTACAGTGTTGTTTTCATCACATTCTGGTAATCTCTCCTATGTCTGATCAATAGATAAATTGACACAAGAATAAGCCAGTGTCCACCCAGTGCTGTATGACGAAACATCCGCTCAATGACAATCGGCGACACGATAAAAAAAAGACTGCCAATCAATATCTGCATTTTGCCAAGCGAAAATTCCTTTAATATCTTTGCAGAAAAAAATCCCTGTAAGGCAAAACTCACAATTCCCCACCAGCCAAAATACTGAAATGTCTCAGGTAAAGCAAAAGACAACATCTTAAAAAACACTGCTAAAAGCGGTATTGAATCCGTGAAAATAATTGAAGTGTACGACGGATATGCCAAATTGTTGGTAAGCCCAATGGGAAATGTCCAGCTTGCACGCCGAAAAAAGCACCAACCCAAATAATGTTGTGTCAAATCGCCCTGGCCCAGAAGCCAGTCATCATATGCAGGATTTAAGACATTTACACCATAGATTACGACAAAAGCAATTACACCCGCTAAAGCTGCCAAACCACATAATACCTTATCGCTTTCCTGTTTTTTGTGCATTCTTACTTCACCTCTATTTTACTAATATGTTGTGCAAAATCCCACAGATTTTTATACAGATAATCTTTATATTTTTCCTGCAGTATGTCTGAAACTGCATGTCCACTTAAAAGCAGCCCATAATTGCACCCTGCGTTGACTGCCGTCATGACATCTGCCTCTCTATCGCCAACCATATAGGAACGTGACAGATCAATATCCCATTCTTTCGCAGCCTGATCAATAAGCCCTGTCTGCGGCTTTCTGCACGAACACATGTCCTGTTCTACATGAGGACAGTAATAAAACGCATCAATTGCTGCATTGTACTTTTGTAAAATGTGATTCATATAAGCATGAAGCAGTTCCACATCCCGCGCTTCAAAATACCCCCTGCCGATACCAGACTGATTCGATATCACGATCAGCCTGTATCCCTGCATTTTCAACAAGGTCAATGCCTCAATTGTCCCGTCGATAAATTCTAGTTTATCGATATTATGCAGATAATCCACGTCTACATTGATCGTCCCGTCCCTGTCCAGGAAAATTGCTTTATCCATTCTGTTACCACTCAAATCACCTAACACCTGCTTGATGTATACAGTTTTTAAATAATATTTCCCTATATTTCTTTCCTGTTTTGTCCCACGAAAACCGTTTCACATTTTCAAATCCCTTCATTTGAAGCTGTCTGCGCCTGTCCTCGTCATCCAGTATCTCAATCAGCGCCTGGGCAATATTGCTGTAATCGTTAGGATTTACATATATTGCAGCATCACCCGCCACCTCTGGAAGGGAGCTCGTATCAGAGCAGACAACTGCTGTTCCCAGCTGCATTGCCTCAATAGGCGGAAAGCCAAATCCTTCTATCATGGATAAAAACAGAAAAACCTCAGCACCATATATAAGCTGATAAAAATCTTCATTTTTTTCGATATATTTAAAACAATTAATATTTTTTGCCGCCATTGTATCCACAGTAAATTTGCTAACATCAGCTATTCCTACAATTTTAAGCTTCAATGGATTGTCTGTCATATGGCAGTATTTTTCATAACTTTTTACAATGCCCTCTGCATTTTTATGCGGAAGCTCTGACGTAACTGCCAGAATATACGCTTCGTTTGGGGTTGTATACTTCTTTTTCGCAATGAGATTATATCCATTATTGATCACCACGATCCTGTCTGCAGGCACATGTGCATATTTTATGATATCCTGTTTCGATGCCTCTGATATCGTAATCACGTCATCCGCCTTGCGCGCAGAAACCTTTAAACGCCACATGATATAAAAATTCTCAAGTCTGTTAAAATATCCTGGATAATTCTCATGGTAATAAAATGGAATCATATCATGAATAATAGCACTTTCTCTAGTCAAATGCAACATCGACACATAACCTCTCGGAAAAAGAAGCTTATCCGCCTTTAACTTTCGAGCAAATATGCTTACTTCAAACAACTCCCAGAATATGCATATTATTTTATTGTGCGGATCTTTGCGAATCTCAACAAATTTAACTTTTGGAAGGGCAAAGTCTTTTCTATTATATTTATTGCCTATAACAATAAGCTCGTTATTATCTGATGAAAAAGCAAGCTCTCTCACAAGATTCAACGCCAGATTATATATGCCAATACTCTTACCAGCCCCCTTCACAAGCTTAAAACAATCGATCACCAGTCTCATACACTTAGCTCCTATAAAATATCTACTATCAATTTTCCATTATTGCTTCCTCATTATACCAATTCTTCCAATGTTATTCAATCATTTCTTATTTATATGGATATTTTATACAGATTTTTTGTGGCACTTCCTACAGTTCCAAATATACAACTGTCTTAAAATTTTGAAGGTCAACATTGTCCAATATTACGATTGGTCAATTTTGGCCCTTGAAAAGAATCGAGAACTTCATTACACTACAAGTGTCGTAACTAATCAATCTCTTTATAGTTACAAAGCCAAATCTATGCCTTCTAACGGACTATGCAGTAATGCGTAGTCTTCATTTCTTTTGACAGCTGCTTCTCTCCTAATACAGTCATTTAATCCACCTGTTTTGCTTTCGTAAACTCCAACATTTCCTCGACGATCGCATTCATTTTATTGACATTTTCCAGTATCTTTTCCGCGTAGTGCATCCTTTTCTCCGTCTGTATCTCCGCCAGAAAATTCTCCGAATAGCCGGAAATCACCATCATTGGAGTTTTCAGATTATGCGCAAGCGCATTGACCTTCTGACTGTAAGCTGACTCCATCGCCTGCTGCCTTTTGTGAAGCTTATAATAACTCAGGGCAATGAAAAGTGTTAAAACGACCATCACTGCAAAAATTCCCAATCCTGTTGCGATCAGCTGATCATAATGATTGGGCCACGTCGCCGATATTCCAGCGCAATACAGCGCATACTCCCCCTGCGGTGTTGAAACTGGCCCTTGTGCATACCAGTAGTTATAATCAAACGCATTGACTTGATTATTGACGATTATTTCTTTTCCTGCATGCATCTTAAATATCGTTTCTTCCATCTCCTGATATCTTGCAGTAAGCTCCTCTTCCATGTCAATGTAACGATACAAATTTGACCTTGCTACTTCCCTCCCGTCAGGGTCAAACAGAACACCCACCATGTCATATATTGACAGATCAAGCTGCTTTTCTACTGCCGCCTCGTCCGTCAAATCCATATTTGACAATTCCAATGCCAGCTCAACACTTATATGCTCCACCCTGCTACCTCTCAGTAATTCCACACTGATTAAAGAAAGATTCAGGAAAAAATAAAGTGCTATGATTGTTATTGCCAGAATCAGAATCCCTATTCTCATCCATATTTTTAAAAACATATGCTTGTTTTCTTTCCTGTTTGTTTTCTTATGATTCCTTTTAATATTTACTTTCATCGCTATCCTCCTTCAGTTGATAACCTTTCCTGATAACAGTCTTGATTTGTCTACCCTGTGTCCCCAACTTTTTCCGCAGCTTTTTGACATGGTTGTCCACCACCCTGTCATTTCCCCCAAAATCATAACCCCAAATGTGTGTCAATAGTTCCTCCCGCGTGCAGACCTTTTCCTTATGTTCCATCAGGTATCGCAAAAGTTCATATTCCTTGTAGGAAAAGTTGATTTCTCTCCCTTCACAACAAACCCGATACCGCTCTGGCTCCAACACAATCTCACCTGCCGTCAATATTATGCTCTGTACCATGCCCTTGGAACGCTTTAAAAGTGCCAGCATTTTAGCCTGTAAAATAGGCAGCGAAAATGGTTTCACCAGATAGTCATCACAGCCCAGATGATATCCGCGCAGCTTATCCTCCTCGCGCCCTCTTGCCGTGATAAAAATAATCGGTGCGTCGCTGATTTTCCGAAGTTCCCTGCACAGCGCAAACCCGTCCATCTCCGGCAGCATAATATCCAGCAGCACCAAGTCATACTGACCCTCCACAATCTGCTCCAATCCTTTCTCCCCGTCGTTGGCACAGCGCACCTGATATGCGTTTTCCTTCTGCGCCGTCAGATAGTCTGTGATGATTTCGCAGATCTGCAGATCGTCCTCGATTAATAAAATTTGATATGTCATAATGCCCTCCTTTTAGGATAGTATACTGCAGCGATGTATCCTCGAGATGTCGCGATAATGAAACAGAATGCACACTTTTATGGCATACTTTTTTTGCTCTGTTATTGTATCGGTGTGTGCAATCGAGTAGGGGATGTACTTCTCCCCCTACTAGCTGCGCAGGGCGCAGTTGTGCGTAAGCACATAATTTCCTTACTGCGCCCCTGTGCATAAAAAGAGATACTCTTTCAAGTATCTCACATAACTCATTTTCTTGTAAATTCATAATAATCCAAAACATACAGCTCCCCTGTCCTTGGGTCGGTCTTATTTTCGGAGTATGTTTCACAAAAGCCACATGTCCTTATGAGCCGCTTGGAAGCTTCATTGCTGGATCTACATGATACAACAAATTTCGCGGCGCCAAGATTTTCAAATGCTTCTTCCATCATTGCCATGAGCACCTGCTTTCCATATCCTTTTCCAGTGAACGCTGGTCCGATGGCAATTCCAGTATCTTTATATATCATGTCATCCGTCTTTTCCATTCCGGCAAATCCGATTGCCCGTCCACTCAATTTCTCATATATGAACCATGCAAAATCATTCCTCATCATATAATTGACATTTTTTTGCATTCTTTCCTTTGCCTCATCTTCCGAGTGAATCGGACGCCATATCATATACTTTGCACTTTCATCATGACTCCATAGGTTAAGGTATATGTCCCTCCAGTCTTCCATAGAGCCTTTTCTCAATATTAAATCTCTCGTTTCCAGCATATTGGTCTTATTCTCCCTCAAATAAACTATACTGCTTTATTTCCATGCAGTCTATTCCATCAAAAGTAAACCTGACATTCTTCGGCAGTTTCCTTACATGCTCCAGAAATCCTCTCGCCGCCTTGCCCTCCTCAACATTGTATGAATACCCCATTTCGCGGGCCACATACTTTGACGTACATTCAAACAAATCACACATTCTCAATATCGCCGCCCATGCCTCCTCAGTATTTCCGCCAAAATAAGTATCCAGATAACCCTGATATTCCTCTGTGTCAAGCCACTTGTACAAATACTTTGCCGACTTTCCGACACTGACTTGAAAGTCCGTCTTGATGCCAACCTTCCACGAGAGCATCTTTTCGAGCTGCTTGCGGACGACAAAATTGGCCATATCCTGCACATACGGTATTTCCTCCCGCCATAAGCCCTTCGCCAGATTATTGCTGCACCACCAGAATTCATTCGTGCAAGCCTGAAACTGTGCTTCTGACGGTCTCTTCACATGATAATCCTCATCCGTCGCTTCTGGGATCTCAGGCAGCATGTGATCCTTGTCCAGCAAAATCCTGCAAAGCTTATCGTCTTGAATATGCTCTTTTGCATGTGTGACAGACTCCACATGAAGGTCTATTCTATTCCCATCGTCAAACTGCATCAGCCAGCCATAAATATTTTCCTGATCACTTGGTTCGTCAGGACTCTCATCAGGATACTGCATATACAAAATAGTTCCGAAATTACAAATCCAGTTTCTATCCTCAATAAAAGACCTTGTCTCCCGCACCACATATACGACATCGTAATCTTGAAAAATGTCCTTTGGCGCATTGACATTTGTCCTCGAACCATTCATATACACCGCCAGAATCCTTTCGTCTGCATTTGCGATATCCAACAGTAACTGATACATTTCTTTCTCACTGCGCATAATTTTCTTCCGTTTTCCTTTCAAAATATAACATTCATTCTATAACCTCTGCTGGCAGCGTATTTTCCCTGCCATAGCGCGCTTCCCACACCGCACAATCTGAGCCTATATCCGCTTTTAAAATTTCATTGTCTATATCCGCCGCAAAAGACTTAGAAATAGTCGCAAAATAACTTGTGCAGATGGCGCAGGATAAATTCTCATAGACTAGGCGGAAGAAGGAGCCGTAGCGGGCTACGGTGACTGATGACAACGACGGATATGAGAATTTAGACAAACCAGATGCATAAGTTATTTCAAGACAGTTCCTTACCATACATAACAACGCAAAGCGCTGCATTTCCCCCTTCATACATCAAGTATTCAGGAAGACATTTTCAATCACAATACATTTTTAGCATCTGTTTCATTCCCTGACAGGGATTCTCACTTTATGTCCAGCATCTGTTCCATCCTCTGGCGGAGATCCTCGCGTACTTCGTCTGGCAGCAAACTTGCAAGATATTCCCCAAGTTCCGGGGACATTTCCTGTATTGTCTGTGCCTTGGAACTGTCCAGCCATTTCTCGAGCGCAGACAGCGCCATATGCCGGTTGCTGACCACTGGCGATTTCAACGCGGGCTTGATTAGCTTTTCACCTATCCCTGCTTTGTCACCCAGTTCCTGCAAAATCATCGTCAATGCATTATGCGCCTCATATGCCTCTCCCAGTCCAATCTCGTCCGCAGCGCCTGTCGCCAGGCTTTCCACATTCAGCCTGTCATACATCAAGTCAACGATTTCCTGAACCTTATATCCGTCCGCAATCAAGCGTGAGGCAGTCCATGCATTCTTCGTGCAATCCTCCAAAACAGCCTCAAATGCATATTCCTGATAATCCATTCCAAGCCGCCTCGCAATTTCAAATGCCTCTCCCTGCCTTAGCGCAGACTGTATCGTATTCCTTACTTTACTTGAATGCAAAAATGCAATCAAACCCGCACCTAACGCCGAGGCAGAATCTGGATCTGCTCCTTTTACATAATCCTTCAAGTTCAGCAGCACGGCATAATCCTGCGCTTCCAAATCCGTCCGCGCCATTGCCGCATCAAAAAAAGCCTGCATCACTTCCTCCTTGTTTTCCAGAGCCGAAAGCCCCGCAACAGGTCCCTCATCCAGCATCGCATCCAGAATATCTGCAAGCCCACGGTATGTATCCAAATCCATATCCGCACTCTGAATCCGCTCGAGATAATGCACCTTTTCAAAACAATCCAGCCCCGAGTATGCGGGCAGAACATCATTGTGAATGCCATTTCGCACAAGCCATTCCTCAATCTCGTCTGAATCCGGCTCAATCATGCGGACAAGATGAACGCGCCCCCAGCCCTTCACCTTTTTCAGAATATCAAACATTTCTTTGTTCGGATTCTCCCAATCGCGCATCAGAAACGCCGCGTACAGGGTAAACTCATCCTCCAGCGCCAAAATCCTGACATCGCCTTTGAGCACATCCTGCTGCTCCCAGTCGATCAGCTCTAACAAGGACATTCCAAACTTTACTGCCTCAACCTTCGTCCCCTCCAGCATAAGACTGACTGCAAACCTTATAACATTCCCAAAAGAAATCCTGCTCTCGTTATCGATGACATATTTCTGAAACAGATCGATATACCCCAAAACCTTATGCTTTGTGGCAAAATCATACACATACCCAGCCGCCTCTTCTGTTTTGCCCTCCGCTGCAAACTCAATCGCATTTATGAGAAGTGGATATCCCTCCGATTCCTCAGATTCCCCACCTGCCATGTGGTAAAACAGGATTCCATCCATTGCCCCCGCTGCAAACTTTAACTGATTTTCCGGTGCTTCATCAGGCAGCGCAAAAGCTTCGGAAAGCCCTCCCTCCTCAGTCACTGCACTTTTTATCAACTCAAAAATAGACTGTTCCATAAAATTCCCCTTTCCTGTATTCTTATACTAATTCATAAATCAATCCTACCCTATCATATCAAACTTGTAAACTACTTTGTAGTATAATCAGAAGAAAACCAGTAACAGCTCAGCTTTTCGATTCTAATTACAAATATCACGATTTCTGAACACGCAAAAAGAAAAGTTTATTCTGCCAAAAACGAAAATACTTGATAAAAATAATAATCTTATATATAATACAAAAAGAGATTATTATTCCTTTTTTGTATAATTTTTTTGAATAGGAAAGGAGGGCTTCTTATGTATATCCATCGTATCATGGAACCAAAATTAAACTATTTATCAGAGCACTTCCCTGTGGTCATAGTCTGCGGTGCCAGACAGGTCGGAAAGACGACCTTGCTTAACCAGCTAAAAGAAAAGCATGCAAACGAGAAAAACAGACAAATCCAATATGTAACTCTTGATTATCCCCGCGTAAGAAATCTTGCAAAGGAAGATCCTGAATTATTTTTACAGCAATATCAAACACCTCTGATCATTGACGAGATACAATATGCCCCCGAGCTGCTGCCCTACATCAAGATACACATTGACCGTGCCGGGCAGAATGGTCTGTATTATCTGACTGGCTCACAAATGTTTCATATGATGCACAATGTAAGTGAATCCCTTGCAGGCAGAGTGGGAATCCTGTCCATGTACTCCCTGTCACGCTCTGAAATCGAGCAGCGGACATCGACGCCATTTCTGCCTGACCAAGTTCCAATGACAGAATCAGCCGATACGATCACAGACATCTTCGACAAAATATACAGAGGCGGCATGCCACGTATGATAACGGACAAGGATCTGCTTCCTGAGGACTATTTCGGCGCTTATATGCAGACCTATCTAGAACGCGATATCCGAGACCTCGTTCATATCAAAGATGAAGGCAGATTCCTGAAATTCCTGGCATGCACCGCGGCGAGAACAAGCCAGGAAGTAAACCTTGCCGATATTGCAAAAGATGTCGAAATAGACCGCAAGACCGCCGACAGCTGGCTTTCAACCTTAGTATCTTCCGGTCTTGTGTATTTATTGCCCCCTTATTCGGGAAATACCATCAAGCGTATTGTCAAGCGCCCCAAATTATATTTTATGGATACTGGTCTTGCGTGTTACCTTTCCATGTGGAATAATCCCAGAGCCCTGGAACTGTCTGCCATGGCAGGGGCAATGTTTGAAAACTATGTGCTATCAGAGATCATCAAAGGATATGCCAATCAGGGAATCGATACCCGCAGCCGTCTCTGCTATTACCGGGATAACAACGGCATGGAAATCGACCTGATCATCCTGGAAAATGGGAAATTATATCCCATTGAGATCAAGAAAAGCGCAGACCCCGGCAAAAATGCATTAAAAAATTTCAGTGTGCTTGACAATCTGCCAGAGACAATCGGTGAAGGCGCAGTTGTCTGTATGACACCACTGGTAATACCCCTGGACGAAAAAAATAAATTAGTGCCTGTAAAGTGTATCTGATGGCAAAAAGGTTTTCCAAAGTTTTATACCTTGGAAAACCTTCCATGAAACATATCCTGTTTATTCAAATAACTATGCCTTCAAGTACTCCTCCACAGGTACTCCGACTGTCAGTATTTCAAAAGGTTTATAAGAAATGTTTTCTACCATTTTCTCTTCTTCTATATCTTCCAGCATATTCATTAGACAGCCTTTGAAAGGCAGCTTTACCACGCCTCTGAAGCCATCCTGTTCGCTCAACCGAAATACCACGTATTTTCCGTTCTCAGACAGTTTTGCTGCCTGAAGATACAGTGGTCCGAAATCAAGGTCAGAACCTTTAACCGCCGCCTTTACCAGCGGAACATTATAGGCAAACGCTTTGCGGTTAATCTGTGCTTCCACTGCATCCCCCTTATGAGGTAAAATCATATAGCAGAAATCATGATGACCAATATCAGACAAAATATCCGGGCGGATATTAGACCGGATCAGGCTTAAAGACATGCCGTTTTCCTCTACTCCAAGTCCATACTTGCCCTCGTTGATAATGGCAATACCGCCGCCTTTTTCGGCAAAATCACACCACTTATGATGACACACTTCAAACCGTGCCTTCTGCCAGCTCGTATTCTTATGTGTTTCCCGCCTGATATAGCCTGCGCTTGTATCGCACACTAACTCCCTTGACAAGACATTGCAGGCAAATTCCGCTTTCACCATCTTGTGTTTCTCATCCCAGTCCACAATATGTTCCACTTCGATCGCCGGAGAATCCTTAAACATGCGGATAATCATCTTCCATGTACTCTTTTCCTTCGGTGTCTTTAAACTGGCTGTAAATTCTGCCACCTTTCCATCGCCGTAGGCAAAATGAAGACTCTCCTCCACAGTAAAAGCATATTCCACATCTTTGTAATTAGGCAGAATATCCCACGCATCATACATACCTGGCGTGTCCTGATATATGTGAAGCTTATTAAAGTTTCCGCCTGTCCACTCTCTGGACATTTCCTTGTCAAAAAGACTCTCTATAGAGCCGTCTTCACCAAAGCGAATCCGGTATAGGGGTGTCTCCACATTCAGCCCCTCTGCATGGAACCAGGAAATATCTGTATCGCCATCCCAACTCAGCTCTTTTCCAGAAAGCGCCTCCATCTCAGGATCAATATAATATCCCTTGACTCCTTTCCTTGTCACAGGACCTTCCTTCCACGGGATAAAAGTCACTTCTTCCCGCTTCTGGTTCAGGGTGTTAAAATAGCACTCCCCGCCCTCTTCCATCAGCGCATCCAGACGGTTTTCCAACTCTTCATAATCCCTCATGGCATCCTCATAAACGGGATTGATATGGCTTCCCGGAAGAATGTCATGGAACTGATTCAGCAGAAGCTTTTTATAGCAATCCCTTAATTCCTCTTTAGGATATTTTCTCCCATCCCGCATCCGCAGTGTCCACAAAAGCTCGGCATTCCGCAGCTTAAACTCCAGACGGCGATTGGCTGCTTTCAGGTTTGATTTGGTCGTGAATGTCCCTCTGTGCATTTCCAGATAGAGTTCCCCGTCCCACGTTTCCAGCTGTTCATTGTCCTTCAGATTGCGGTGGAGAAATTCATCTGCCCTCATATGCTCTGTTTTGGGCATAATGCTCAGCTTGTCAAACCGCTTCATCAGCTCCAGCATTTCCTCTGTGACTCCGCTTCCGCCATCCCCATAACCAAACATGGACAGTGTCTGACCTCCAGTCTCCTTATCTTGATAAGCATCCCAGTTCTCCTGAATCTGACTAGGCATATTCCATGTAATAAAATGTGTAGGAGGCACGCAGGCGTACACCTGGCTGCCGTCGATTCCTTTCCACAGGAAATTGTTGTGCGGGAAACGGTTGGTGTCGTTCCATGTGGACATCTTATTGGACACAAAATAATCCACACCTGATTTCTTCAATATCTGGGGCAGAATCCAGCTGTTCCCAAACACGTCCGGAAGCCAGGCATTGTCCACCGTGACGCCAAAGGCTTCCCTGTAATAATGCTGACCATACAGACACTGGCGAATCAGGCTCTCCGCACTCGGCACATTGCAGTCCGGCTCCACATACATAGCGCCCACGGGTTCAAACTGCCCTGCCTTAATTTTCTCCTTCAATTCCGTAAAAAGCTCTGGATAATACTTTGCCAGAAGCTCATAGGTATACGGCTGCGTGTGTGCATATTTAAATTCCGGATACTGATCCATAAGACGCATCTGAATCAGAATCGTTCTGGCATTTTTCTGCACCACATGCATCCGCCTCCAATAATAGGCAATGTCCAGATGAGAATGACCGACAAGCGCGACATTTCCGCTGGTGTGGAAATCCTGATTCTGGTAAATATGCTCCTCTATGTATTTTAATGCTTCCCCGGCACCCTCAAAGGTATCAAAATCAATCTTGTTCAAAGCCTGATTTAATTCACGATTTAGAAATTGACGGTAATCTTCGTCAAAGTGAGTAGATTTTGCAATGTCCAGCAGCAATGTCAAATCATAGTATAAGTCCTGCAAATCCTGATTGACCACCGACACAAAAGCTCCTTCAAAAATCTGTCTGCACCCTCTTAAATGCATGGAATCCACATTTCTCTCATCATCCGGCTTAGAGCGGTTGTAGCCCTCTATCTCAACAGTAAACTCACAGCTTCCCTCTTGCAGCCAGGGATTTAATAAAATTCGGTTCCTGTTCGGGTCAATCCCTCCGGCATACTTGCCGTTGATCTTTACCATCATCTCTGCTGCCGTATGAAGCATAAACCAGATTTCCCCCTCACGAAAATCCTCTGGAATCGTCACCTTTCCTCTTATAAATACAGTTCCGTCTGGAGTAAAATACAAGTCTCCCTTCTGTAAAGGACGGTAATCCGATACAAATTCATATTCGTTTTCTCCTGTCTGTACTGCATCCCTGATTTCAAGACTTGTTATCTCATGCTGTCTGCCAATCAGGCTTCTCTTAATCCATGCATAGCGCAGATCCGTCCACTCTTCTGGCCGCATACTTCTTCTGATTACTTCTACAAAAGCCATAATTTCCCTCCCTTAGTTATCCCAGAAAAAGGGCTTGACGCAAAGAGGCTTAATAGTGATATCTTCCTTTAAGTCCTTCTTTACTTCCTGGCAAATCCAGTCAAGACACCTGTCCAAAATGATGCATTTGGAGCACTCTCCCCTAAAAATCAGCGTAAGCTGCCCGTCCTTATAAGAAACAAATTCAACCCATCCGCCATCTCCACGAATTCTTGGTGCTATTTTATTGCAAATATAATCTTCCATAAAATACCATGCCTTTCTTTTTTAATTCAGAAAATCTTCCCTTTTCGGTGAAAATACATCCACCAGTTTCCCTGCCTCCAGGCATACCGTTCCATGAAGTGTATCCGGGGGCATCAGAACGCAGTCCCCCTTTGAGACTACTTTCTTCTCATCGCCAACCGTAAATTCAAACTGACCCTCCGCAACGTAAGTAACCTGTGTGTGAGGATGTGTATGGACATTGCCTTTTGCCCCTGTCTCAAATGTAATCTCACACATCATCACAGCATCGTTATAACCCATCACTTTCCTTGTAACGCCCGGCTCACAGCTTGTAACGTCACACTCCTCATTGTAAACAAACATATAATACCTCCTTATGATTACTTCTCCATTGTTGCACTCAGCACGATTCCTCCCACACAAAACATTCCCTCTGATTCATGCTGCGCGGAACGATGCAGCAATCCTCAACTGTCACATTTTCTCCATGGCGGATATACAGTCCATAGGCTGGAACATCTCCAAAAGCATTGTTCTCTGGATAATCCCGCACATTCTCATACACTGTTTTCTCTGGATGCAGCTCTTCCTTATTGTCCCTATATACTGCGTAAAGCTCCTGAATATGGATATCTTTGACGTTTCCTTCCACCGCTTTTTCTTCTTCCGTATCTCGGAATCCAGTGATGATTCCCGGCAGCTCAATCTCCTGTGCATTGACACGCTCAATTTTAACATTTTCAATCTTCCCGCACGCTCTCTTCTCCCTGTCATCTCCCATACCATATTTGTTCCTTTTATTCAGACAGATAAACAATGGACAGCACACCCGGCTCATCTCAACATCCTGAATCTGTATATTCCGCACATAGCCTCCGTCTGCGGATTCAATCGATATTCCGGATACGGTTCCCGGGAAAATATCGGGCAGCATAAACGTGCAGTGTTCTAATGTAACATCTTCAATGTCAAAATAGGTCTCTGTACCTATTTTGAAAGCGTTCATAACAGATACCACCGTACAGTCCCTGATATGGATATCTTTCGTCCCTCTCATTTTGGTTTGACAGCCTTTTATTTCAATTCCGTCATGCTCTCGCCTTCTGGGTGACTTGATGCAGATTCCGTCATCTGCACAGGAAATAAAGCTATGCTCTATCTCTACCTGTCTGCACCCCATAATGTCTATTCCATCCGTGTTTGCCACATGACGGTTTCCATTGATCACCAAATCCCTGATCTGTACTTTTTGACTGCAGTCAAGTACCAGCGTCCAGTCCAAAGCACCCTCAATGACAACATTTTCGATTGTTACTTCCTCACATCCGCAAATCCACACAGTGTACATAGGCCGCTCAATCGGAAGCAGTCCTTCCGCATACTTATCTTCCGCATATCGGATTCTAGATCGGTAAGCATACCGAATCGTATCCACCGGATACCCCATCGGATCAAACAGCCGGGGCGGAAGTTTCGTCTTTTCAAGCGGCTCTAACAATGGGCGTTTCAAAGGCAGATAGGCAAAGTATTCGCCATTACCTATAATTTTCCCTCCGCCTCTGATGCTCACATTTTTGACATCCATACAAGTCAGCAGTGCATTCTCATAATTCGAGAGGTTCTTGGAAGCACACAAAGCGGAATCTGTGTCAATCCACAAAGTAGTATTGTCGTAAATCCAGACAGATCCCACACAATAATGTCCCCCTGTGACCAGTACAATGCCTCCTCCTGCATCTCTGGCAGCTTCCGCAGCCGCCATAAAAGGCTCTGTACACAAGGTTGCACCGTCTGCAATCGCTCCATAATCCCGTATATCAAATACTGAAATACCCTCCGGCAAAGATTCTTTATCAATATATTCTCCAAATGGAAGTGCTCTGTAATAGTCCCCATCGTATATAATGCCTCTTTCCGGGGCTGTAGCTTTATCTCGCTCAAACCGCTGCCAATGCTTCAAATCCCGGCTGACCGACAGACCGATTTGCGTACCATTCTGGATCAGCTCATATTTTACATGAAGAGCCAACTCTTCATCCCATACTGCGGAACAGTCTGATAACCTTTGATCCCAATCCTTACTTCCACAAAACGTCAAATCTTCTGCCGACAGCAGTCTGAACTCCTGCCAGCGCCTTAAATCCCTGCTGCTGCTGATCTCCTTGCCATCCTTTCCAGAAACAATCAGATAATGCACTCCATCCCGGCAAAAAGCACACAATCCTTCCCATGCTCTTTCGCCGCCCTCCGGAAAAACCAGAGGCGTATTCATTAGAGTAATTTTTTTTCCTGTCTCCATCTTTAAACGTTCTCCCGCCTTTCTATCAATTCTCTCATACATAGGCTAATCCACAAACTGCGTTTCATCCTTCCCAGCACAATACAAAAGTGAAAAGTCCGCTCCTGCTGAAAGCCTTTTTAATTCTCTGTCATAAACCGGGCTTAGACCTCTGACGTAATCCGCAAAAGATGCCAGACTGCCATAGTCCCTCTCTCTTCCACATACACACAAATATGCGGCACTGCTCTCATAAACCCGAAATTCACAGCCAAATACCATGTCATTATAGGACTGCATCTCCCCGCTGCTCCACAGTGCCAGATAACCGCCATTTTTTTTGAGGATTAGCCAATGGGAATCCACAGCGGTTTCATCAAAACGGCTAAGAGGACAATATATATGTGTAAATCCAATCGGATGACAATCCGGAATGTCATACACTGCCCCCAGCATGCCAGAAACCTGCTTAATAGCTGGCATCACACCATTGCCAAACCAATATCCAGGCCTCATACTGGAGTATTCTGCTGACGTCCCCGGATGATTTACAAACACCACCGCTTCCGGTGAAAGTGCTCCATACCACATATGCTGCTGATAACCATAAACTCCAGGCTGAAAACAGGTCGTCCCATGAAAACACTCATTTAGGGAACGGGTGTATGCATGAGAAGCTGCATCCTGACCTGCTTTTCCCCGGATATTCGCCCATCGCTCAAATGCATCTTCCCGCGGCGACTGCACGGAGGTCAGACAGTAATCACCATTTTTCTCCAGCTTAATCAGCGCATTTCCTGAGGTGTAAGTACACGTTGTTTCCTCCTCCATCAGCTCTGCTAGCCCTTTCGGAAACCGATAAGTACTGTTAATCAAAAATGCCAGCCAGCCCTCCCCGTAAACATCCGGAGCCTTAGGATTCAACAAATGAATAATAGACTGCGCTCCCTGTTCAAACGGATAAATCACTTCCCGATACACCCGTCCCATAGGCGCAATAACGCTGCCCTGAAAAGTCTGCAGACACAACTCCCGCACCATGCGGTCTGTCAGCGCCCTTGCCCTGCCGGAAAGAGCAGGTTCAGCAAAATCCACCACATTTAACAGCGCTGCAAGTGTGACACACATATACACTGTACTTAGGAATTCTTCAAAGCCATTGTCTTCCACGTCCTCGAGCCATTCCAGTACCTTCTGCTTTCCAAAAAGGGAAAGTTCCCGTCCATTCATGCCCGCTCTTGGAAAAAAATCTTCCGGATAAAAGTTTCCCACATCCATAGCCGAGGAATAGAACATCAGCGCATGGTTTTCACTCCAAAAACACATGGCATCCGCCCCTTCCATATCCATCCAGTAGCGGTAATCCAACAGAACGTCACGCACCCGCCCTGCCATTTCCTGATCCAGCTCATAATGATGCATATAACGAAGCAGGCCACAGAGCAAAAAATCCGAACAATCCACCCGCTTATGAATCAGCTCCAAATCTCCAAGCAGCCTGTCCCTGTCCTCAGGGCACTCTCTGCCAAGATACTTTCTTGCCAGTATATTGAATATGGCAAACCCAAACTTTCCCCGGTTCAGGCTGCCCACAGAAGCGATTTTCTCTATAACTGCCTTAAAATTTTCTTCCTGAGGCAGATTCTGATCCCTATATTCCGGTTTTCGCCTCTCGGAAAATTCCAAAGTCCTTGACAGCTCATATCCATTTCCCCGGATGCGCATCATCACACACACCGTTTCCTCGGGAATTTCCATCTGTGTCCCCTCAACGGGCTGCTCCCACACAGGAGCTTTACACATCACCTCATAATCCGGACTTTCCCTGAGTCTACAATACGAGAAATTCCCTGGCACCTGTCTGGGAAAAATCACTTTTCCGCCTTTCAGCTGCAGTTTTGAAAGAATTTCCACTTCCTCATAAACCCTGTCCTGGACATCCTCATCCGGAAGGGCAACCTCAATCTCACTCCCACACTCCCTGACCTGAACCGCAAGCATATCTCTGGTATCCCGCACACCCAGATTTTCACAATCAAAATATAAAAGATTGTTTCCGGTCTTTAAGGGCAGCACCACATCCAGATACTGAATCGGCTTGTATACCGGTCTTTCCACTTCGCCCACAAGGACACCGTTTAAATATACGCCAACTGCCATATATGTCCATATCCTGACTACAGCCTGCCCTTCTTTTGGGACATACAGAACCGTAGCCGCCTCCAGACGGATTTTCTGCAAAGTGGAGTAAAAAGAAGACACATCTATGAAACAATTCCCATAAGCAGCATATACTGTCCACGGAGCGCCGTGCTCTCCCCTGTCCCCCAGCTTAATCTGGGGATTTACCGCTTTTCTCTTGGGTGTAACAATCTCTGCCCGCAGCTTTGCCTCCAGGGCAAGCTGCTCCGAAGCTCTGGTCTCGGAAGAATATTCCCTGATCACAGGTCCTGCAATCATATACTGCATCACATAACCATCAATTCCCAGTTTCCATCTCTGCATTTTATTCCTCACTTCCGCACATTGATCTGCACAATATTATGTCCTTGCAATTTCTCATATTGATACAAAAGCCACTTTTAACAAAGTGGCTTTTCTTTTCCCAATTATCCTTTTACAGCTCCCGCTGTCATACCGCTCATAAAATTCCTGCTGAAGATACAATAGATCACAAGCATAGGGATAATCGCTATGCTGGCTCCGGCAAACATAATGTCCCATGCTGCCGCACCGTCTCCGGCATTTTTCAACATGTTAACGCCCACAGTAAGGGGTCTTAAATTTTCATTTGTCATCGTAAATACAAGAGGAAGAATATACTCATTCCAGCCCTGTCTGAAAGAGAGAAGGGCGATTGTCGCCATTACCGGCTTTAACAGCGGCAGGATTACCAGTCTGTAGATCTGGAAGAAAGTACATCCGTCAATCTTTGCCGCCTCATCCAGCTCCATTGGAAGAGCGTTCACAAAACCACGACTCAAAAACAGATATGTCGCCTGACCACCGCCTGCTGAAATCAGAATAACACTGATGAGACTTTTATTCATATGTAATTTTACGGACAACTCAAACAGAGGTCTCAATGATACAGAACCTACATTGATAAACATGAACATAACGAAAACGCCGTATAGTATCTCTTTTCCTTTAAATTTCCTTCTCGAAAAAACATATCCCGCCATAGTGGAATTGATTAGTGATACAAACATTACTCCCAAAGCCAGGAAAATACTGTTGACTGTGTATCTGGCGAAATTTGCCTGCTGCCATGCATTGGAATAGTTAGAAAACACCCATTTTTTCGGGAAAATATTGGTTCCTCCTACCAGGAGCTCAGAGTTTCCTTTAAAGGAGCCAAAAACAATATATATTACTGGAAAGATCATCAGCACTGCCATAAACAGCATAAATACCCATATCAGACCCCTCAGTATTTTTGTCTGTGTCGAATAAACCGCATGCCCTTTTTCCATCTATACCGCCTCCTATACAACGTCATCCAATTTTTTCGCTACAATATTGTAAATAATTGTCACAGCACCTACAATAACAGCCGCTACAATACTAAGCAGAGCACCGTAACCAATCTGAGCCTGACTCGTTGAGTCCGTAGAGCCAAATATCAGATTATATATGTAGAGGAACATTACCATGGAACGGTTGCCCGGACCACCCTTTGACAATACCATAATCGCCTCATAATCTTTGAATGCACTCGTGATTGCGAGCATCAGCACGACCTTCAATACAGGCGCAAGCATAGGCAGCGTAATTCTGAAAAAGGTCTGCACACCGTTTGCCCCGTCAATCTTTGCCGATTCATACACATCCTCAGACAAACCATTCATTCCAGTAGTAAAATACAGCATATAATTACCCAAACCACCCCATATCGCCATGATCGTGACCGTCACCATAACCCAGTCCCGACTCATAAGCCATTTTATAGGAGAGTCAATAATACCCATACCCTGCAGAATACTGTTCGCAATACCATTTTGTGTTGCAAAAATAAACGCAAATATCATACCTGAAATAGAGGTACTGATAATAGTGGGCATAAAATACATCCCTCGAAAAAGATTTGCCAATTTCATACGCATATTCAGCAGGACCGCCATCAATAATGATAATGGAATAATAAAAATGAGTTTGTATGCAGCATACTCAAAGGTATGCCCCACACTGTTCCAGAAAGTTTTGTCACTCAACATTCTGGTAATATTACGTGTTCCTGTAAAAGTGGCTGTAAATCCGTTATAATCATAACAAATGTACCGGAAAATCCAGATAAACGGATATATAGAACACACAATCAGAAACACAATGGCAGGTGTCAGCATCAGCCCTGCCACCAGATCATCTCTACTAAACTTTGTTTTCTCTTTGTTTGTTTTTTGCATTAAATCCTCCTTATCCCCCACTCATTTATGGGAATTTGATACCGCGCTACATCTATCCTGATACCACCTTGCCAATCTTTACACGATATAGCAAACAGGAAGGGGAACCATCCTCCGGCCCCCCTTCTCCATAGAAACTGTGCATCAATACTGCACTGTTCTTTATTCCCGCAAATTACTCTTCAAGATAAGTCATTGTTCCATCGTTGGGATGAAGCGGATCGTAATCAGAAATTACCAGCCTCTTGGTAGCACCAGAAGCAACGTCCGCGTCCAGCGCCTCATTGTAGCGGGTATTCAAATCTTCAATAGCATCATCGATATCCACATAATCCATCACCGCATTCCAAAGGACAATACGATAATCATCACCCGTCAGGTTGATGATAGGCGGCTGAGGATATACAGATTCATACTCCAGCATGGAGAAATCAGCCAGTCGGCCAATCTTGGACTTGTCAATCACGCCATCCATGTAAGTGCTGATTGGCAGACAATAACCATTTTCCAGATAGCCCTTTATAAATTCCTCAGACTGGAAAAACTGGATTACTTTCCATGCCTGATCCTTATTCTTTGAAGAAGATACAATGCCATAGGATTTGGAAGGTGTGGTCTGCAGTGCACCTTTGATTTCACCTGTTATAGAAGGCACTGGTGCAACACCCCACTCAAAACCATTCACAGGAATCTGGTCTGTGAACACAGAAGCCTCCTGGGATGCATTGCTCCAAAGTGCAAACTGTCCTTCTGCAAATAAAGCCCTCATATTATCAACAGCCTGCTGGTCAGGATATGCGATATCTTCACTGATAAATCGCTGTCCAAGCTCAAGGATTTCCTTGTAACCGCTGAAATCATATTTACCGTTTACATAGTCATAATAGAAAATGCCGGAAACCTGTGCAGACATTTCCAATAGACGCTCAAAAGGTGAAGATGAGGTAAATCCAATACCATAACAGCTGCCGCCGTTCTGCTCTGTAATGGTCTTTGCCATATTAATGTAATCCTCTAATTTTGCAGGAATTTCCGAATAACCTGCTGCTTCAACCACATCTTTATTATATTCCACACGCACGCCGGAACGCATGCCGCTGTACACACCATAAATATTTCCGTTTCTTAAATTCAAGCCCTCATAAGCGTGCTCATACGGCTCATTGACTGTCTGGAATGTCTCATCCGCGTCAATATAATCATTTAAAGGAATCAAAATACCGGTATCCGCAAAGGTGTTTAATGGAAGTGAATTCGCTCCAACCACATCCGGCGCTGTGCCGCCGTTGTAAGCCAGAGCCAGCATATTCTGATAATCTTCGGTAATAACACTCAGATTAATGAAAATTCCATCAGAGTTGCTCTGATTATACTGTTCAATCATAGACTCTACATATTCCAAGTCATGGCGGTCATTCGTCCACACTTCAATGGTAGTTGTCCCCTCTGGTGCCTGAGTCTGCTGCCCGTCACCAGACTGCGTGTCACTGTTTGCTGTTGATGCATTCCCTGAACTTTGTCCGCTGTCTGTATTCGAGGAAGCGGAATTGTCTCCACCACATGCGCACAGGCTGGCAACCATCGCTGCTGTTAACATCATACTAATTAATTTCTTTTTCATGGTATCCTCCTTTTTATGTAAAATTTTGCACACGTATATTACATTTTTAATTTTAATATTTCTTTCAGCAAAACCAAAGGACACTTTTCACTTACCATGTAACAAATTCCATGTTTTTTTGTACTGAATGCCCAAAAGAATAATGAATTTCTATATTATTAAGGTCAATACAGACAATGCAAAGGGAATCAAAACCAATTTTAGTATTCTAACTATACATTTCCACATTAATATCAATTTTATCCGTTGCGGCCGGGTTCGGGCTTTTAATTGTCGCAAATCATGACTGCTTTCTCGTACAGTCATTCCTAAAAAACCCTCTTGTTTTATAGTATTCCATGTGATAAACTTTTATTGTTTATCTGGCGTTAATTAGGGCATCATAATATTAAAATGCTTTTGTGAAGAATGCAGGAAGGGACAAAAATGGTAGCCAAAAACACATATTTTACTGCCATTCTGGCAGACGATGAAATTAGTATATTAAGAGAACTGGAAAATGCTGTTGACTGGGAAGAGCTGGGAATCCAATTAGTCCGTCTTGCCACCAACGGACAGGATACCCTCAGCGCCATATTGGAATTGCGCCCGGATTTTGCCATTATCGACATTAAAATGCCGGATCTGGACGGCATTGAGGTAATCCAGAAAACCAGAAAGCTTAATATTTTGACCGACTTTATTATTTTAAGTGGCTATGACAGTTTTTCCTATGCCAAGGATGCCATCCGGTATGGTGCAAAAGCCTATCTCTTAAAACCTTTAGACAACTCTGAACTGTATGATGCCATCTACAGAACCTGTCTGGACCGCAGCAGACAGAACATGGGCAATCACAACAGGCTGTACCAAGAAAAACTGAACCTAAATTTTCTCAACCGACTGCTGGACAGCAAAATTTTGGAACAAAGTATGATAGAACAGCTATTGCAGAATACAAGAATTGCCCTCAGCGACAGTTCCTGCTATGTCTGCGTCCTGCTTTATGAACAAAAGAACCAACAAATTCCATACCAGCAGCTAATCACCAGTCTGGATCAAGAATTTTCTCAGGAAAAGCATATCCTCTGGCAGCACCGCGAAAATCAGATTGTTGGTATTTTCAATGCCTCCGACAGTCTTCCTTTCCAAAATGCCATAAGATGTCAGACAGCCATTCAAAAAAATCATCTTCCGATGCCTCTGATAGGCATTGGAGACATGGTTTCTGGCTTGATGGAATGCTCTTATTCCTACAACCGTGCACTGGCTTCCATCACCTATCGGCTGTATGATGACACTTCAGGAATCTTCACTTATGAGATACTCTGCTCCGTTCAGCCAGTCCTGAAGCTGACAGATATCGACTGTCTTCCTCTGGTGCAGTTTATTGTCCGAAAGGATTTAGAGGGCATCCGCGCCTTTTGCAACGACTTTATTGACCGTCTGCTCTATGTGCCGATGCCTCCTCCTAATTATGTTTTCAGCATGTGCTATTCCTTGTTTCACATGATTGAACAGGAGTTCTCTTCCTTTTCCGACCAAGAAATATTATCGGAAGTGAACGCCCAGGATTTATACCACCTTACAAAACTTTCCCAAATTCGGGAATGGATGATTAACTCTTTCTGTCATCTCTCCGAATTTATTGATGCAGTGTATGGCTATGGTGGAAATAAATATACGAAAACTCCCCCAAATTGTGCAGAACCGGAAGACTCCATCATACGAACGGCCAAAGAATTTATACACAAAAATATTACTTGCCACATCAAAATCGAGGACATTGCCCAACAGGTACATTTAAGCCCTTCTTATTTTGCTATTTACTTTAAAAATAAGACAAATATAAACCTGAGAGACTATTTGCTAACGGAAAAAATGGAATATGCCCGCAGGGCTCTGATGAATCCCAATACATCCATCAATGAGGTAAGCTACACTGTGGGATATGGTTATTACCGCTCCTTTTCACGGGCATTTAAAAATATCCATGGCATTACTCCTTCGGATTTTCAGGCAAAATATACAGATCGAACCCTAAAGGAGTGACACCATGCTCAGAAAGTACAAGAACCTTTCCCTTTTTTCCAAAATCAGTTTTGTCATGTGTGGTCTTGCTCTCGCTCTTAGCAGCATCATTACATTGACAGCAATTATCTATTACCGCTATATTTTTTCTGAACGGCTGCTTGGCAGTGTCAAAACGGCAACTGTCAGCGCAGCAAATACACTCTATGTGAATTATACGGACATTATTGAACGCTTTGTGCTCACCTGCGGCACCGAAGACTTTAAATCGGATGTGGAATACTTGTACCAGAGTGATAATTCCTACCTTACCGCAAAAGGTATGGTGCAGGATGAGCTTGCCGCACTATCGAACTGCAATTACCTGGTTCATGGAGCCATGATTCTCTCAGGTGATGGAAAAACGGCCTACACTCTATATAATAATCCATGTCTCTTATTCACATCTCCGAGCCCACGAGA
>CAMWLV010000034.1 GCA_947175175.1 uncultured Lachnospiraceae bacterium | reverse complement strand
GGGAGGCATAATTTATCTGTCCATAATTCGGATTGACTGCGAACCATGGCTCAGACTTGGAGAATCCGGCATATGGCTCGTCGTTCCATTGCATGGGTGTTCTTGCATGCTCACGCGTTTCTAGGTTAATTTGGGCAAGCGCTTCCGTTTCTGACATTCCTTTTTTGAGATACTCGTTGTACTGACTGAATGTAGTCGGATCTTTGAAATCTTCTATGTGCTCTTTTTGGTAGTCCATCATGCCAGTAGCCTGTCCCTGATAGAGAAATACGATTCCCGGCATGAAGAAGTTGATTCCTCCCACCATGGAGCTGCTGTAAAAGTCAATATCTTCTTTTGGAATAAAACGTTCTACTGCGCGGGAAAGATCGTGATTTTCCAGATAATTACACAGCATTCCGCTTCCTTTGAGAGTTTTTTGTTTTGTAAACAGGCATTCACGCAATGCACTAATCATCTCCACAGGTTTGTCCTTCCATTTTGCAGAGTTGACATGAAACTCGGAATGGCAGAAGTCAAAGATGGTTGAAAAGTAACCATTTTCCCCGATAAAGTCTGTGAGTATTTCTGATGGCAGACCCTCGTCTACCTCGCCGATTGTCATGGCGTCATAGCGTTGAAAAGTATTTTCTTTTAATTCTTTTAGAAAAACACCGATTCCATTGACATTGCTGAAATAAGGAAAACCGTTCACATATCCGTCTGCGCCGTCAGCAGGCAGATTCCGGTAAGAAAAGTCCTTTTTTAAATGACTGATCGCATCAATACG
The DNA here is from genome assembly GCA_947175175.1 of uncultured Lachnospiraceae bacterium. Taxonomy (GTDB): domain Bacteria; phylum Bacillota; class Clostridia; order Lachnospirales; family Lachnospiraceae; genus COE1. The sequence continues at coordinate 29,228 of CAMWLV010000034.1, read as the reverse complement.
AAATCCTCTGATTCCCATGTCAAGCCATCTGCTTACCATATCATAGATATTTTTTCGCAGGGCGGGATTTTCCCAATTCAGGTCTGGCTGCCATTTGGTGAAGAGGTGCAGGTAATAAAGGTTGGTATTGGCGATTGGTTCCCATGCGCTGCCGCCAAAGATAGAGCGCCAGTTGTTGGGTTCCTGTCCGTTTTGTCCTTCCCGAATGATATAATACTTTCCATATTCCCCATAGGGATCTTCCAAAGCTTTCTGGAACCAGGGATGCTCTATGGAAGTATGATTTACGACCAGATCCATGAGTATTCTGATCCCACGCTGGTCCGCTTCCTGAATCAGTTCCAGGAGGTCGCTTTTGCATCCAAACATGGGATCGATCTCCTCGTAATCAGAGATATCATATCCATGGTCTTTCATTGGCGATTTGTTGATAGGGCAGATCCAGATGACATTGATTCCCAAGTCGGCCAAGTCATCCAGATGCGCAGTGATACCTTTTAAATCCCCTATACCGTCTCCGTTTGTGTCCTGGAAACTCTTGGGATAAATTTGGTATCCAATCGTATTGTGCCACCATTTCTTTAACATTTTATAAGTTCCTTTCTTTTGTTGTTCTTAAGTTGCCTTTCCTGTGCTGGGGAGTCAGAAATACTCAATCCGGCCGCTGCCCGTCATGCGCTTTCCACTGGCAATCCATTATTTGCATATTTGAAAATACTGCTTTAAAAGAAGATTCTTCGGGTGAACAGGCATAGATGCCAAACTGTATCTTACCATTTCCTCTGTGCATATGACAGATACGCATTTGGTTGAAAGTAATCCCATCTGTAGAACATTCGATACAGTAATCATCTTCCCGCCGGCTGAACCGATACCACATTGATTTTACGGAAGCGTCTATGACGGTAGTTGCCCAGTCTGAATAACCGTTATTTGTCACCACGCTTCCCAGATGCTGGTATTGGTCATTTTCATATTCCACAGAGCCCTTCAGCCAGTTCTCGCTGTCCAGATACATTACGATGCCGCATTGATCAAACCTGTGGTGACTTTCATCAAATTCTGTTTTAACTAAAAAACTGAAATATTTTTCTTCAGTTTCCATTTGCAGGACGGGGGCATTGTCGTTTTGAAAATGGTAATACGTCCTCTGCCATAAGTCTGTATGCGGCTTGGTGATTATTTCAATCCTGTCATTTGCTATCTTGTATTCCTGCGGTTCCCTTGTCCAGTTGAAATCCTTTAAGTCCATAAATGATGTCCTCCATATAAAATATTATTATAACAAATTTTTTACAGTATCCCGGCTCACTAGTTCCACGTCTAATACAATGTTCTGCAGTGGCATATCCGGGTAATTCAAATACTGAAAAAGTAAATCCACCGCAGCTTCTGCCTTCTTTGACAGGTTTTGTGAAACCGTAGTTAGTTCAGGACTTGTCAGATGACAGATAAACAGATCATCGAAACCGATAATGGAAAAATCGTCGGGAACACGATAACCGTGCTCGTTCAGCTGTTTTATGACCTTCAGTGAAAGGATATCTGAGAAAGCGAAAACAGCGAGATGCGCTTGCTGTATTTCAATTAGCTTTGTGGCAGTAGAGGAATCAAAATTGATGATGTGGTTCTGCTCGATGTTTATCCCCGCTTTGCTTAGAGTATCACAAAACCCTTTCAGCCGCTGTTGGTTCAAAAGGCTTTCATTGAAATATTCCCCCACAATTGCGAAATTGTCATGCCCGTAGTCAAGCAGATGCTGCGCTGCCAGTGAGCCGCCCTTATAATTGTCAATGCCGATATTGGCGATCGGTATGGAGCTGCTGTAACAATCAGTAAACACAAAAGGAATCTTTTCATTAGTTTGGAACTGCAGAAAGTCTTTTTCAAACATGCCAAAAAAGACTGCTCCGGATGCTTTCCAGGACTGCAGTTTGTTACAGACATCTGAATAATTGGAGATAAAATGTACCATAGTATCATAACCACGCGCCTGGATATTTTGTATCAGATATCCCAGCATAACAGCATTGTAAGGGTGCTCCAGTGAATTAGCATCTCCCTGTATGAAGATTGCGATAATTTTAGAAGTCTTTGAAGAGAGACTCTGGGCAGCCGAGTTTGGGATGTAATTATATTTTTTGATGATCTTTTCAATCCGTTCAATATTTTCCGCAGATACCTGATTGTAGCGTTTGTTGATGACCCGTGAGACCATCATGGTGCTTACCCCCGCTTCCTGTGCAATGTCTTTTATCGTAACCATAGCGATGCCTCCTTTCTGTTAACGCTAACAGTATTTTATAACAATTACTGGAAAAACACAAGTAACATATGCATAGAAAATAAAGTGCGATTTTAGGCACATTGCTGAAAAGTCAAATGTATATTGACAATGCAAAGGACATTTTATATACTATTGTTATCGGTAACAGTTATCGATAACGGTTACCGATAACAACAACATACAAATGGCAGACAGATTTTTCAGTCATGTCTGAGGTGAAGATTAAAGTGATAGTAGAAAAAAAATATAAAGAAAAACCGAGGTGGAGATGAAAAAGAGACTGGTCATCATAAGTACGCTCCTGTTGGTTTCCCTGAATGGCTGTGGGAGGGAACAACACGAGGCGGCTGACAACAAACAAGAAGAAATAATGACAGAAATAAAAACAGAAGCAGTAACAATGGAGACGGACAGCACACAGCCGGTGAGGCCGGACGGGAACAGCGCTGACAATAATACTTCCGGGACAGATACGAAAACGGAGGAGGATGGGATCATGGAACAGATTATTAAGGATGTATACACGGATAAGGCACGATATGATATAGGTGAAATGGTAGAAGCGTATGTGGAACTGGAGTCATCGGACACGGAGCTTGTGATGGAAATATCAGTCCGCCACCTGACAGAGGAGGTTTATCACACAGACTTAAATCTGTCAGCCAGTGACAGCGAGAGCACGCAGACCATTCAGATTCCCATGCCGGCAGATGATTTTAAAGGTTATTCCCTGGAGGTATATGCGCTGCGTGACGGCAAGGTTGTAGATTATGAAATGTCAGCAATTGAGGTTGCATCGGACTGGTCAAAATTTCCAAGATACGCATACCTTACACGCTATGGGGAGCAGACGGATGAGGAAATCCAAGAAACACTGGAACGGTTGAACAAGCATCATATTACAGGTCTGTTTTTTTATGACGTACTGAACCGTCATGAAAAGCCGGCAGCTGGCACAGCAGAAGAGCCAGCTGCCGGGTGGCATACCTTGGCAAACAGCTATGCTTCCTATGAGACAGTTTCAAAGTTAATCGATTATGGGCATACATATCATATGAATTCTTATTTATATAATCTGATCTTTGGCGCTTATGAAGATTATGAGGAATCCGGCGTGAAGCCCGAGTGGGGATTATACAGGGATGCATCCCATGAGGAGCAGGACTATCACGGAGATTTCGTTGACAGCTGGGCGACAAAGCGGCTGTACCTGTTTAATCCAGCGGATCGGGAATGGCAGGACTATTATCTGGGTGTGACAGAAGAAGCGCTGACAATCTTTCCATATGACGGGATCCAAGTGGATTCCCTTGGCGGACGGGGAGTGCTGTATGATTATGATGGCACGGCGGTGGAATTAAAGGATACTTATACCTCTCTCTTAAACAGGATCACAGATGAGCTTGATACAAGGGTGATCTTTAATCCGGTATCAGGATATGGCATGATGGAAACCTTGAACGATACCGACTATGATATTGTGTATGAGGAAGTCTGGCCGTGGGAAACAGGGACATATGGCTCCCTGAAGGCAGAAGTGGATTATCTCCGGGGGCGCATGAATGATGACACAGGCATCGTGATTGCCGCATACATGGATTATCAGAAAAGGGATGGGGTGTTCAATACACCGGGTGTTCTCCTGACAGATGCAGCATTGATGTCAGCCGGAGCGGCGCATCTGGAGATTGGGGACACAGGCATGCTGAAGAGTGAATATTATCCCGGTGATACCCTGCGGATCAATGATACGCTCACGGCAGCGCTCCGCAATTACTATTCCTTTTTTGTCGCATATGAGAATTATCTGCGTGACGCCTCGTGGAAGGATGTCCTGCTCCGCACCTATATCAATGATAAGGCAGCTGCAATGGACGCAAAGCAGAATGCCATCTGGGTGACAACGAAAGAGAACGATGCAGGAGAACAGGTGGTCAGCTTCATCAACCTGAAAGGTGTGGATTCCCTGGAGTGGGTGGATAACCATGGGGAACAGAAAGAACCGGAAAAGCAGGAAAACCTGACAGTGCTTCAACATATAACGTTTACGCCGGAGCACATATATCTGGCCTCCCCCGATATACAGGAGGGCATTATGACAGAATTGTCTTTTGAGACGGGGGAGGATTCGGAAGGGACATATGTCACGTTTACCATGCCGGAATTAAATTATTGGAACATGGTAGTCATAAAATAGAAACTTAATGTTTTTATAATAAAAAATCAGGAGGAAAAACAATGAGAAAGAAATTATTTACAAAGTTACTTGCGACAGCGCTCTGCGCAGGAATACTGGCAGGATGTGCGGAACAGCCCGCTGCAACCAATCCAGCGCCGACACCATCCGGCGGCCAGCAGGCAGACAATAGTGCGTCAACAGGACAGGAGGCGGCCAGTACAGATGGATCGTCAGATGAGCGCTACCAGACATCAGGAAAGGTGGTGGTTGCTGTCAACTCAGGCATAGGGCCGGATTACAGGCAGCTGATCGAAAAGTTTCCTACATACTATCCCAATATTGAACTTGAGGTGGTCGAGTACGAGACGAGTACCAGTGAATATCTGACAGCACAGGCATCTACCGGCCAGATGCCGGACGTGATCCTGGATGATGCAGACACGTTTTACTATTATGTATCTCAGGGATGGGTATATCCATTAACAGAGTTTGTTAAGGATGATGAGGAATTTACCTACATTCCTGAAAATATTATTGAATCCTATACCTATCTGGATGAACTGTATGCTGTTCCGGAGGAAGTGCACTTCAACTGTGTTTTCTTGAATCTGGACCTTTTGGAGACACTGAATCTGGATGTGCCGGAGTTGAACTGGAGTACGGACGATTACAAGGATTTGCTCAAAGCCGGCACAACAGCCCAATACTCAGGAACGGAGACTCTGTTCAGTATGGATGAGTATCTGGCAGGATCCATGTCTGATTATGGTTTTTATGGTTTTGATCCTTCTACAAGGACGTTCCATATGTCTGAAAGCTGGGTTGATGCCGTAAATGTGATGATCGAACTGCGTGCATACCCTGGTCTGGAGGCATGGTCACTGCGAAATACCAGCCCGGATATAGAGAGCAGCGACTATGTTGCCAAGTTTGGAAACGGTGAGACAGGGGATACCCATATGGCGCTGAAACTCGGCAAGACCTTGTCTGAGCCCAGGGGGACATGGGATATCAGCTGGCTGACAACAGACTGCAATTTCAACTGGTGTATGTGGCCATGGCCGAGCAATGGCGCAGGGAAAGGGAAAGCAAAGCTTCCAATGCATGTAAACTGCTCTTTTGTGGTATCGACTGCCCAGAACCCACAAGCGGCATTTGAAGTGGTCCGTTTTATGTCATACAGTAAGGAAGGCAATCTCGAGCGTGTTGCTGTGTATGAGCAGGGCAGTACAGATGACTACACTCTGGGCAGCCCATACTACATTCCGTCTACAAACCTGCCGGCAGTGAAAGAGCGCTGGGAGGCGCTTTCAGGAGTGACTGAAGCAGTTGCGTATATGCATGACAGCATGGGATCTTCCTTCCGCGCAGATTTGAGTAAGATCATACCTGGATGGTCACAGGTGAACAGCGAATATTTGAGCCCGCGCGGTGATGAGGTTCGTGACGGGGCCACAGATGCAGCTTCTGTTGCGGCGGAATTGGATACAGTGGCAACCAAGTCCGTGCAGACATACTGGGATGATTTTACAGAGAAATTGACAGCAGTTCAGGAAGCATTTAATAACAGCGATCACTGAAAGGAAGAAAAGGATGGAAAAGAAAAAATTATTTTCCTGCTGTGCAGTGGGGGCTGCAGCCGCTTATGCGGCGGCAGTTCTTCTGTTTGGACATTTAAAAGATGACGGGCTTGTAGATAGATCCGTACAGGATTCCGTAAAGCTGGCGATTGACAACTGGAGCCAGGGGGAGGCCGGCGTGGAACTCTATTATGACAAGGGCGGTTTTCTGCTGCAGAAGGACACCGAATGGAAGGGATCCTTCGCGGTTGAAGAAGGGGCAGACTGGGAAGTCAGGATTGATTATGCAATAGCGGACGAGGCCACTACGGAATTTCAGATGGACTGGACGATCGGGCAGACACAATACACTGCCCAGCTTCCAATCCTCTGGTATGATGAAGGCGGAGAGCGTCTTGTAAACCGTTATGGAAATGAATTAAACCTGCAGCCCCGGATGGTGAAGGATGAAGTAGGCAGCTATCTGCTCCAGAAGAATGATGTGGGGAGACGCAGGCTTATATTGCAGTTAGAACCGGGGACATATGATTTTGCGGTCACTGGAAACCATGATGTCCGCATATATGGAATGTATCTCACAAAAAGTGGGGTGCTTCCGGCAGAGGTGGATACAGGCAGTAAGACAACAGGAAACAATATCGTAATGATAGAGGCGGAAAACAGCATCCTGAAGTCTGATTCGGATATCCGCGGGAAAAATGTGAAGAACCCTGCGCTTACACCCTATGAGACGAAACAGAACAAGATCAATGTCATTGATGCTTCTTCATGGTCTGATGTCGGACAGAAGATACTGTGGACAGCACAGGTAGATGAAGCCGGGTGGTACCGTATCGGATTTCGGTACTCGCAGTATTCCGATGCGGATAAATCGAGCTACCGCACGCTGGCGATTGACGGCAGGTATGTGGCTGACCGTGAACATCCTGTTATATTTGAAAGTACAGCGATGAATTCCTACACAAATCTGACAGTATCCCAAGACGGACAGGACTGCTGGGTTTATCTGGACAAGGGACCGCATACCGTATCCATGGAGGCGGTCATGGACCCGACGCTCGATATCTACAATGAAATTCTGGAGCTCATGGACGAAGTCAACAGAATTTCCATGGATTTACGAAAAATGTCAGCTGGTTCCGCAGATGCAAACCGTACATGGGATATGGAGACCTATTTGCCGGAAGTCCCCTCACAGTTGGAGGACTGCAGGCAGCGCATAGATGCAGTATATCAGAAATTATGGGATATGGAAGGGAAAAAGCCATCCTATGCGAGCCAGCTTTTGTACGCAGTACAGCAATTGGACAATATACTGTCTGATATCCGTCTAATTCCAAACAAATACGGACTCCTGAGCGAGGGCGACGGATCGGTGAACAGCTCTCTTGGCGGGGTGTTGGAAAAACTCGTGAAACAGCCGCTCAGCCTTGACCGCATTTATTTTTATCAGGATGTGGAGCTGCCAAAGGCGTCCAGCAATCTGTGGGTGCGCATGTCAGAATCATGGAAGCGTCTGTTGTACACATATCTGCCAGGTGCGGAGTCCTCGGATTACACAGCCGCAGATACGAATTCCGAAGAACTACAGGTCTGGGTGAGCATGTCGATCTCTTACGCCGAAGTCTTACAGCAGCTGATCGATGAATATTTCAATCCGGTACATGGGACAGATATCCAGCTTGCACTGATGCCAAATTCCCAGAAACTGATACTTTCCAATGCCACCAACAGCAATCCTGATGTGGTATTAGGAGTAGGGTATACAACGCCGTATGATCTTGCTATACGTGGCGCGGTCAAGAATCTGCTGGAATATGACGATTTTGCGGAATATTACCAGAAGGAATACAATATCGCCGGGCTGACACCGTTAGCTTATAATGGCGGTATCTATGGTGTGGTTGACAGTTTTAATTACCAAATCTTGTTTTACCGCAAGGACATCCTGGACAGTCTAGGATTGGAAGTGCCGGAAACGTGGGATGATGTGGAGGCAATGATGCCGGTACTGCTGCGCTATTCCATGAATTTTTACTCCAACATGGCGTCCAGTTCAAGCTTTAAGGACTTTAATATGACAGGACCGTTCCTGTACCAGAATGGAGGAGGCTTTTATTCCGAGGACGGGGCGACGGTTGCGTTTAATTCAAAAGAGTCTGTGACAGGTCTGAGAGAAATGACAGAGTTGTTCCGTGTGTACTCATTGTCGGAATACGTGGCAAATTTCTTTAACAGTTTCCGCTACGGAGATATCCCGATTGGTGTCGGAAATTTTTCTACCTATCTGCAGCTGCAGACAGCAGCGCCGGAGCTGGAAGGACAGTGGGGGATTGCGCTGGTGCCCGGTGAGAGGCAGGAAGACGGAACGGTTCTGAGGGCGCATTCTGCAAACAGTACGGCTTCCATGATCTTTGACAACACCGACAAGCCGGAGGAGGCATGGGAATTCTTGAAATGGTGGCTGTCAGCAGATATACAGACAGAGTTCTCCAACCGTCTGGAAACCACTTATGGCGATGCTTACCGATGGAATACCGCTAATCTGACTGCTTTTGAAAATCTGCCATATCCTGACGAGCACAAAGCGATCATCCTCGAGGAACTTTCTTATCAGACAGAGACAGCAAGACATCCTGCGGGCTACATGGTGGAGCGGGAAGTCAGCAATATCTGGAATAACGTGGTAGTCAACGGCAAAGGGCTGACGGAGTCTACAGACCGGGCGGTGATCGCCTCGGAGCGTGAGATCCAGCGCAAATTAAAGGAGTTTGGTTTTATGGATTCTGACGGGAACCTGATCATGCCATATACGACAGAGGATGTGCGTGAGTGGCTGAATGTACAAAAGGGGGAAGAATGATATGCAAAAATGGTTCAAAAAACATTCCTATATCGTTTTGATGGCGCCGTATGTTCTGATGTTTTCCATATTTATCCTGATCCCTGTAGTCGTCTCTGTGGGATTGTCATTCACATATTTTAATTCAGTGGAAATGCCAAAGTTTACAGGACTGAGCAACTATATCCAGCTGATCACGAACGATGATATTTTTATGCAGAAGGTACTGCCAAACACTTTGATCTATGGATTGTTTGTGGGTGTGGGAGGATATGTACTGAGCTTTATCATGGCGTGGAGCCTGGCACAGATCACCAGAGTTCCCCGTACGATCCTTGCTGTGATCTTGTATTCGCCGTCCCTTACAGGCGGCGTGCTGCTCAGCATTGTATGGGGCGTTATCTTTAGTGGGGATGCCAATGGGTATCTGAATGCACTGCTGTTAAAATGGAATTGGATCGAGACACCGATCCTGTGGCTGCAGTCAGAAAAATATCTTCTGCCGATCATGATTATCGTGTCTCTTTGGAGCAGCCTGGGCGTTGGTTTCCTCTCCATGCTGGCGGGCATCCTGAATGCGGACGAGGAGGTCTATGAGGCCGGAAGGATCGACGGGATCAAAAACAGGTTCCAGGAGGTCATCTATATTACGATACCACAGGTAATGCCCCAGATGCTGTTTGGTGCGATCATGGCGATCACAGGTACTTTTACATCGAGCGGTGTCGGTACCGTGCTGAGCGGTTCGAACCCGACACCGGGCTATGCGGGTCAGCTGATAGTAAACCATATGGAAGATTATGCTTTTATACGTATGGAAATGGGCTATGCCTCAGCAATCGCAGTCGCGCTGCTGATCGCTATCCGCCTGTGTTCCAATGTTGTAAACAGGTTGTTTGGAGAGAGGGGGGATTGAGTTGGCTAAGAAAAGTATGAAAACAGGTGCAAAGAAAAGGAATCAGAGAAAGATGTGGGGAACAGGGATCAATCCGCGTTATTTTCATCGGAGTCAATTGAAATTCTATGCATATCTGTTACCAATGGCAGTTGTGATGCTGATTCCGATTCTCTATATCATCATGACGGCATTTAAACCCGCGGAGGAGCTGTATGCTTTTCCTCCGAAACTGTTTGTGCGCAATCCTACGCTGAATAACTTCGTGAACCTGTTTCAGGTTTCTTCGGATACGGCGGTTCCGGCATCGCGCTATCTGGTCAACAGTCTGATCACGACAGTCTGTGTGGTCGTTTTGTCTGTTATCTTCTCGGCGGCAACAGGTTATGTGCTGTCCAAGAAACACTTCCGGGGAAAGAACACACTGTTGGAGATCAATAATATGGCGCTGATGTTCGTTGGGGTTGCCGTGGCGATTCCAAGATATTATATCATTATATTTCTTGGACTCAAGAACAGCTTCTGGGCAAATGTCATTCCGCTGCTTGCCATGCCAGTAGGTCTGTTTCTGGTAAAACAGTTCATTGACCAGCTGCCGGATGCACTTGTTGAGGCAGCAGTCATAGACGGTGCGACCGATTTTCAGATTTTATTTAAAGTGATCATCCCACTGATCAAACCGGCATTGTCGACCGTCGCGATCATGGCGTTCCAGACTGCATGGACGGCGACCGAGGCTTCGACACAGTACATAGAGAGCAGCAACCTGAAAACATTTGCATTTTATATATCCACTTTGTCCAACGCTACCGGTAATACTGTGGCCGGACAGGGAATTGCAGCGGCGGGCAGTTTGTTACTGTTTCTGCCGAATCTGATTCTGTTTATCTTCATGCAGTCACAGGTAATGAACACAATGACACACTCAGGCATCAAATAGCGGGAGGTAGGGAATGAAGAAAGTATTTTGTTTGTTATTATCAATGATTCTGCTCCTCAATATGCCAATCGTGGCTTATGCGGGTGAGAGTACGACGTATACCTATACAACTTCCGTGGATGGTAGCTGGGTGCGGACGCAGGACGCATATCTGCCAGGAGGTATCCTGTTTCAGAATGACGGGCTTCTGCAGCCGGAAGACATTTTTTACAAGGATGGAACATTGTACATCGTGGATTCCGGCAATAGGCGGATCGGGTGCTACCACACGGACAATGCCGAGTTGGAATGGTATGAGATAGAAGGTTTAAAAAAGCCGACAGGCATTTTTGTGGATGATGAGGAGCGCCTGTATATTGCCGATTATGGTGCGGAATGTATCTATGGCGCACAGACGGATGGGACAGTGTTTCTGACGATTGAACGACCACAGTCTTATCTGTTTAGCGAGAGCAGTCGCTATAAACCCAAAAACGTGGTATTGACTTCTTCCGGCACCATTTATATGGTAGGTGAAGGTTCCTATGAGGGTATCATGCAGTTTAGCCAGGAAGGTGAATTTGAGGGATATTACGCGGCCAACACCACGCCGATGTCCTTTCTGGAAAAAGTGGAGGAGGCTGTCTTTTCCGAGGAACAGTTGGAGAGGCTGTTCAACCGTACACCGAGGGCGATTTACAATATTGACATCACGGACAGGGATCTGCTTTTCTCTGTGACACAGGATGTCGACACAAGCCTGGCATGGATGGCGCTGGAGGCGAGTTCAGATAATAATGTAAAACTGCACAATTTTGCCGGCAACGACATTTTCTATGATGAAGAAATGATTGATGAGTGGAATTTTGTGGACGTTGCCTCCCGGGCAGACGGAGGATGCTATGCATTGACTTATGCAGGTCTGATCAATGAGTATGACCTGAATGGAAATCTGCTGTTTTCCTTTGGGGGACGCGCAGTGTCAAGTGAAAAAGGCGGTCTGTTTTCCTATGCGACTGCTATTGAATGTGATGAAAATGGTTTTCTCTATGTACTCGACAGGGAAAAGGGAATCGTACAGGTCTTTTATCCGACAGAGTTTGCCATGATGACACATGATGCAGTTGCCCTGACAGAAGAAGGGGATTATGAACAGGCGGGCGCGCTCTGGGAACAGCTCCTGACGATAAACGGTATGTCGCGTGTCGCACATAACGGGTATGGAAAAACCTTGTATTTCAGTGGGAGATATGAGGAGGCAAAAGAGCATTTTTATCTGGCAGAAAATAAAAAAGATTACTCGGAGGTATATTGGGAGATTAGGGATCAGGCAATCCATCAGTATGGAGGATATGCCCTGGTGGCAGTGATTTTCCTATGGCTCCTCTGGAAGGCAGGAAAGCGCCTGCTGAAAGGGGTCACACTGCCCAAGATGCCTTTTTTAGGGCAATTGAAGTACGAAGGACACTTTATGACATGGTTTATCCGGCATCCGATCGATGGTTCTTATGAAATCCGGTCTAACAGGAAAAACAGTGTACTGGTGGCGACTGTTCTGTATGTGGCATTGGTGGTCATCTATATGTGGGATTATCTGGGACGCGGATTCATTTTCCAGACTGTGATCGGATCAGATGTCTCTGTGCCCGTCATACTGGCAGTTCTGCTGATTCCGCTGGTTTTATGGCTGATAGGAAGTTATCTGATCGGAACGATCAGGGATGGCGAGGGATCTTTCAGAAAGATTTACATATCCACGGCATATGCCGTAAGTCCCTATCTGCTCTATGGGCCGCTTGTCCTTCTGGCCACTTATGTATTGACGCAAAATGAAGCGTTTGTGTTTACATTTTTCCATACTGTACTGCTGGTGTGGTGTGTGATCAATCTGTTTATTGCCACAATGGAGGTTCACAATTATTCCATAAAGGAAACAGTGGTCAATATACTGATCACATTGTTCTTTATCATCATGGCCGTGCTTGCCTGCATCATATTGTATCTGATTTGGCTGAGCGTGTGGGATTATGTGGTACAGATTGCCGGGGAGGTGAAATATCGTGTTATTCAATAATAAGTTTAGGAAGATAGCTGGAATTGCCGCTTTGACACTGACGCTTGCGTCAGTAGTACCAGCAGAATTTTTGCAGTGTTCTGCTGCAGAGGAACGCACTGGCGAATTGTCGGACTCCGCGATAACAGAAAAGACAAGTCAGTCAGAGTCCCGCTCAAACAGGCACACACAGTATATTCCAGAAAAACAGACAGCAGTCAGCCCCTATGGCTTGGATGGATATACTGCACGCATGGAGTCGGAGTACCTGCAGGTACTGATGAAGAACGGCAGCGGACAGATGCGCATTGTGGATAAACGCAATGGATATATCTGGGGATTGTCCCAGGACGAACAGCCGGAGGGCTTGAACAAGACATGGTATCAGAGGGCTTCTTCTCTTTGTACTATAATATATTATGACAAATCTGGCAAGGAAAACCAGATATCGACAGAAAGTCCGGATGTGGATCTGGACTTTGCATTTCAGGGTAATACTATGGAATGCGGCATCAACATGAAGGAGATAGGGATCTCCTTCACTGTTCAGATGTCGCTGGATAAAGACCGTTTGTCGCTGAACGTAGTGGAAGGCAGCATGACAGAGACAGGGGACTGTATGGTCAAGGAGTTGTATTTCCTTCCATTTCTCGGAAGTACACTGGAGGATGAAATTCCCGGGTATTTCTTTGTTCCGGACGGCTGTGGCGCTCTGATACGGTTCCAGAAAGCTGTCAGTTACACCTCTGGGATTGAGAGCCGTGTGTATGGAAAAGACCCTGGTATTGATTCGCTGATGGAAGCGGCAAACCTAATGGCGAGCAGAGGAAATGACTATATGGTAGAGGAAAATGTCATGACACTTCCGCTATTCGGCATCGTGCACGGAGAGGGGCAGAACGGCATCATGGCAGTCATTGATTCGGGAGCAGAGCAGGCATATATCACAGCCAGCGCAGGTGGATATGTGACGAAATACAACTGGGTCACTGCAAAGTTCGCTTACAGGACATCTTACATGAAGCCGATCAATAAAGCAGGTACAGGAATTTTCACCGCCCAGGAGGAGCGCAACGATATCATCCCTGGGATCACCTATACGTTCCTGACTGGCGAGGAGGCTGGATATTCTGCCATGGCCGTGCGGTATCGCGAGCAGCTCTACGAGCAGGGGATTCTGTCAGGAGCCGACAAGGTGTCGGATGATATTCCTCTGTGGGTGTCCGTGATCGGCGCGGAGATACAGCAGGGAATCCTGTTTGACAGCATGAAGGTATTTACAACAGTAGATGAGGCACAGGCGATTACGAGCGATCTGTCGCAGCGCGGGATTACTAATCTGTCAGCTGCATTGTATGGATGGGAGAAAGGCGGACTCAACGGTTCAGATTATGGTGAGACTTCTATCGAGCGCAAACTGGGGAGCAAGTCGGATCTGCGGGATTGGAAAAATATGATAGAGGCTGGCGGAGGCACGTTATATCTGTATAAAAATGTCGGTCAGGCCAACGCAGACCAGATCAACAAGAGAGTACAGGCGGCGATCAATATGTCAAATGCCTATGTTGCTTACTCGACAGACAATTCTGACCTGATGTATCCGGATTCTTATGTCGTCAAACCAAAGACAGCGGCAAAAGTAATACAGAAGATGGATCAAAAACTGGGAGAGTTTTCATTTGCAATGGACCATGTGGGGAATGCACCGCTCAGTGATTACACGCGAGGAGAAACCGTGACAAGAAAAGAGACAATGGAGCTGTTTGCGGATGCGCTGGGCTCGATTGGGGACAGACCAACGGCAGCGTTTGGACCTTCCTTGTATATGTGGAATGCTGTTGATGCATATCTGGATATGCCAATGAGCAATAGCCAGTATATTTTTGAGACAGATTCTGTTCCCTTTTTGCAGATGGTGCTCAAAGGTGCAGTCGATTATTATGTTCCATATATGAACCTTGGATTTTATTCGGACTATACAATCTTGAAAACGATAGAGTATGGGGCATACCCTTCCTTTATCGTTGCCGAGGCACAAAGCCATGAACTGGCGGACACACCGCTAGAAAATATGTTCTCTGTCCACTATGAAGACTGGAGTGACAACATTGCAGATGCTTATATGCGCATCGGAAAAGTATTGAATGAAGTACAGGGAGCAAAGATTACGAAACACGATATGGTGGCTTCGGGAGTCGCTAGGGTTTTCTATGACAACGGAGTCACAATACTGGTAAATTATAATGCAGAGGAAGTTGTCTGCGAAGGTGAGACCGTTCCGGCATTGGGATGTCTGGTGAAAGGAGGCGCCGATGAAAAAGAATAAGTTATCAATGCGGGGAAAGGAGATCGCGGCGGGATATATGTTCTTGCTTCCATGGCTGATCGGGTTTTTTGTCTTTTCCCTGTACCCTATCATTTATTCTGTCATGCTGAGTCTCAACGAAGTCCACATTACGAGCACAGAGGGCGTGACGTTTACGTGGAAAGGAGTGCAGTACTACTATGAGGCGCTCCGTGTGGATACCTCTTTCCTGACCATACTGGGGGAAAGTGTCACGTTCATCTGTTTTGCGACACCGATCATACTGGTCTTTTCCCTTGTGATTGCGATTTTGCTGAATCACGAATTTCTGGGACGCACATTTTTCCGGGTACTGTTTTTCTTCCCGGTGATCATCATGAGCGGTTCGGTTATCTCAGAGCTGCTTGGCAGTTATACGTTAGATTTTTCACAGATGAGCGGCGTGGTATATAATTTCCTGAACAGTCTTCCCGGAATTTTGCAGAAACCGATTTTTTTCGCGCTGAATAATCTGGTGCTGATACTCTGGTTCTGCGGTGTACAGATCCTGTTGTTCCTGGCGGCCCTGCAGAAGGTCGGACGTGAGGTTTATGAAGCGGCGGAAGTTGATGGCGCGGGCAGCTGGGAGAAGTTTTGGAAGATAACACTTCCGCATATCAAGTCAATGATTCTGGTAAATGCGGTATATACAGTGATGGAAATCGCCAATTACTCAAACAATGAAGTGCTCGAAAAGATCAGCAGCCATATGTTTGAAGTCACACGCCCATATAGCTTTTCGGCTGCCATGTCGTGGATTTATTTCCTTGTCATTGCAATGATACTGCTGGTGATTTTTCTTTTGTTTGGCAGGAAGGGGAAAAACGATGTATAATGTAGATAGAATAAGAAAAAAGGGAAATGTGAAGAATTTGGCAGTGAGGCTTGCAAACAATAAATCACAGATTGCCAGTTCTCTGGCGCGCTATGTCATACTGATCGGGATTGGTTTTGTATTTCTGTACCCAGTGCTCTATATGGTCGTAAACAGCCTGAAATCCGTGGAGGATCTGGTTGATCCGGCGATCGAGTGGCTGCCGCGGAGCATATGCTTTGACAATTTCAGCAAGGCTTTTGTGACGCTGAATTTTGGAACGGCCTTCGTCAATTCTTTGCTGGCTTCCCTGATTCCGGCTGTTTTGCAAAGCTTTTCCTGTGCTGTCACAGGATACGCGCTGGCGCGGTTTTCCATTCCGGGGAAAAAGCTCTGGATGGCGCTGATGGTTGCGGTGTTTATCATACCGTCTCAGATCATGCTGATTCCAAGATATCTGATGTTTAACCAATACGGAATGGTCAATACGCTTATGCCGCAGTTCCTGCCCGCACTGTTCGGGCAGGGATTAAAAAGCAGCGTGTTCATACTTGTATATTTCAATTTTTTCAGTACTTACCCCAAATCATTGGATGAGTCCGCTTACCTGGAGGGAGCAGGACGTTTGACCGTGTTCTTTAAGGTGGCGCTGCCTCTTGCGGTGCCGGCGCATGTTGTCAGTTTTTTGTTCTCATTTGTATGGTACTGGAATGAAACGACGCAGGCTTCGCTGATGTTTGGTTCAGTAATCAAGACGCTGCCGATCAAACTGGGGAGTTTTGCCGACTCGTACAAGTCGCTGTATGCTGCGGATGTGAGCTTTAGCAGCGTAAATGAGGCTGTCAGTTTGGCAGGGACGCTGTTGTCCATACTGCCGTTATTGATATTTTATTTAATCCTGCAGAAGCAGTTTGTGGAGAGCATTGAGAAATCCGGAATCACCGGAGAATAAAATATTTGCGGAGGGCGCTATCATGGAAAGAAATACAGCAATAATAAGAGGCACAGAGTATCGATTCACTGTTCTAACTTCCAGACTGATACGGATGGAATACAGCAAAAAGGGTGAATTTGTCGATTGTTCGACACAGGTCGTCATGAAACGGGATTTTCAGGTGCCTGCATTTCGGATTGAGGAGACAGGAAAAGAGATACAGATTATAACTGATTGTCTGAGACTAAAATATGATAAGAAGGAATTTTCCCCGACAGGACTGCAGGTCAAGGTAAATGGTCAGTACGGCGCTTATTCCGCAATATGGAATTACGGGGATGAACCGAATGACTTAAAAGGTACTGCAAGAACCCTTGATGGGGCAGACGGAAGTATCCCGCTGGAGAGTGGGATACTATCCGCAGATGGCTGGTCGCTTCTGGATGACAGCACTACATTGCTTCTGGATGAAAAGGGGTGGATCGGGCAAAGACGGGATGAAGAAGCAAAAGACATTTACTTTTTTGGATATGGAAGGGATTATCTGAAATGCCTGGAGGACTTTCATCACCTGACAGGAAATGTTCCGCTGCTCCCGCGATATGCGCTGGGAAACTGGTGGAGCCGGTATTACAGATACTCAGAAGAATCCTATCTGGAACTGATGGACCGCTTTCAGAAGGAAAATTTACCGTTTACGGTTGCTGTCATTGATATGGATTGGCATATTACGGATGTGGAGCCAAAATACGGCACAGGATGGACCGGTTACACTTGGAACAGGGATTTATTTCCCGATCCGGAAAGGTTTATGAAGAATCTGCATGACAGGAATATGAAGGTTACCTTGAATGTGCATCCGGCGGATGGTGTAAGGGCATTTGAGGATTGCTACACAGAATTTGCGGAATATATGGGGGTAGCTACACAGCAGGAGGATCCTGTTTCCTTTAACGTGGGCGATCCGAAATTTATGAAAGGATATTTTGAATATGTGCATCATCCATTGGAGGAACTGGGAGTGGACTTCTGGTGGATCGATTGGCAGCAGGGAAGCAATTCCGGCGTGAAAGACTTGGACCCATTGTGGATGCTGAACCATTATCACTATCTGGACAATTGCAGGAATGGGAACAGGGGGCTTATCTTTTCCAGATACGCAGGTCCTGGAAGCCACAGGTATCCTGTCGGATTTTCAGGGGACACCATCATCTCGTGGGATAGCCTGCAGTTTCAGCCGTATTTTACGGCAAATGCTTCCAATATCGGATATGGATGGTGGAGTCATGATATCGGGGGGCATATGAGGGGCGTGAAGGACGATGAGCTGGCCGTAAGATGGCTGCAGTTTGGAGTTTTTTCACCGATTATGCGCCTGCATAGTTCCTGCAGTGAATTTAATGGCAAGGAACCATGGAGATATAACATGATTGCGGAAAAGATCATGAAGGACTTTCTAAGACTGCGTCATAAAATGATTCCCTATGTCTATACAATGAACCTACGGGCAAACCGGGAAAGCATCCCCCTGCTACAGCCTATGTATTATCATTACCCGCATCATTATGAAGCATATACGGTTCCAAATGAGTATTACTTTGGCTCGGAAATGGTTGTCTGCCCTGTTACAGTACCGACAGATAATGAATCCGGAATGGCAAAATGCAGTGCATGGCTCCCGGAAGGGAAATGGATTGACCTGTTCACGGGAATGATCTATGAAGGCGGCAGGACACTTGATCTTTACAGGGGGCTGGACAAAATACCAGTGCTGGTGAAATGCGGAGGCATCGTTGTACTGGATGGCCGTGGGGAAGGTAACAATATTGACAACCCTGATTTTCTGGAGATATATCTCTGTGCAGGCGATGCGGAGGGCGGATTCGCCCTGTGGGAAGACAATGGAAATGCGGCGGAGTTCCGCGAGGAAGACTGGGCGGATACGAAGATGAAATACATTCCGGGCGAAACCGCCGAGTTCCAGGTCAATGCAGTGTGCGGGAACTCGGAAGTACTGCCGGATGCGAGAAAATACCGTCTGGTGGTCATGGGGACAGACAGGGGGATCGTGCCAAAAGTATATGCGGCGCAAACCGAAGTCAAGGAAGTATCCTGCTCGTATGATGAGGAAAAGGGAGCGACGATCATTGGGCTTCCTTATATCGCGGTAAATAAAGACATTGTTGTGAAGCTCACAAATATGCAGATGCACCAGAATCAGAAAAAGAACAGAGTCTTTCAGTTTTTGAACCGTGCCGAGATGTCCTTTGACCTGAAGAACAGCATCTATGATATCGTCCAGCAGGCTGACCATGGGAAAAATATGGTTTATATCATCAGCCAGTTACAGAGAATGGGACTGCGCGAAGAGATTTTGGGTCCGGTCATGGAAGTGCTCGCCTCCTGTGAGGAATGAAAAGGAACTGTCGAAAAATAGACAAGTCAGGATGCATGAGTTATTCATCTATAAAATATGTGATTGTTCGAGAAAGGAAATAAAACGATGAAACAGACAAAGTGGTGGAAAAATGCAGTTGTGTATCAGATTTATCCGAGGAGCTTTCAGGATTCTAACGGAGACGGGATCGGGGATATTCCCGGAGTGATCAGCAGGCTGGATTATTTAGCGGATCTGGGCATAGATGTCATCTGGCTCTCTCCGGTATATGAGTCGCCTCAGGATGACAATGGTTATGATATCAGTGATTATTATGCCATTTACCATGAATTTGGAACAATGGAGGATATGGAGGCGCTTATCCGGGAGGCGGAGAAAAGAGGGATCCGAATCGTGATGGATCTAGTGGCGAATCATTCATCTGATGAGCATCCGTGGTTTGTGGAGGCAAGGAAAAGCAAAGATAGCAAGTACCGCGAATATTATATATGGAGGGAAGGGGAGAAGAACCAGCCCCCCAACGAACTGACATCTGTTTTCAGCGGTTCCGCATGGGAGTGGGATGAAGGGTCAGGCGCGTACTATCTGCATCTTTATTCCAGGAAACAGCCAGATCTGAACTGGGAAAATGCGGACATGCGCCGGGATATGTACCAGATGATAAACTGGTGGCTGGATAAGGGGATCGGCGGATTCCGTCTGGACGTGATTGACACGATCGGAAAAGTACCAGACCAGATGATCACTACAAACGGACCGAAACTGCATGAATATATCCAGGAGCTGAGCAGGGAGACCTTTCAGAATTATGATATCATGACAGTCGGGGAGACATGGGGGGCAAATGTGGATAACGCGAAATTATACAGCAATCCAGACGGGTCCGAGTTCTCCATGATATTCCAGTTTGAACATATCTGCGCGAGCTGGTCGGAGTATGGCAAATGGAAACAGGAAAAGAAAGATTTTGTAAAATTAAAAAAGATTTTTTCAAGGTGGCAGAAGGAACTCTGGGGAAAGGGCTGGAACAGTCTTTTCTGGAATAACCATGACCTGCCGCGCGTCGTGTCCAGCTTCGGTGATGATGGCAGATACAGGGTGGAATCCGCAAAGGCGCTTGCAACTTTCCTGCATGGCATGCAGGGAACTCCCTATATCTACGAGGGTGAAGAACTGGGGATGACTAATATCAGCATGAAGGACGTATCACAGATCAGGGATATTGAATCTCTGAATATCTATGAAGAGCTCAGGCAGAAGGGATGGACCCACGAACAGCTGATGGCAGCAATCAATGGCGCAGGACGTGACAATGCAAGGACGCCGATGCAGTGGGATGATACCGAGAACGCCGGATTTACAACAGGAACGCCATGGATCGAAGTGAATCCGAATTATCGGGAGATCAATGCAAAAGCAGAGCTGGAAGATGAAAATTCA
Source organism: uncultured Lachnospiraceae bacterium (assembly GCA_947175175.1). Classification (GTDB taxonomy): domain Bacteria; phylum Bacillota; class Clostridia; order Lachnospirales; family Lachnospiraceae; genus COE1. The sequence continues at coordinate 8,543 of CAMWLV010000034.1, read as the reverse complement.
GTGCTTCATTATTATAAAAAACTGATAGCGCTCAGGAAAAGCGAGGAGTGGAAGGACGTTTTTACGGACGGTGAATATGTCCCTTTTATGGACGAGGACGAGGACGTTTTTGTCTATGCGCGTGTACTGGGAGAAAAGAAACTCTATGTGGTTGGAAACTTTCATGAAGTTGAGAGAATTGTCGTTCTTCCAGAGGCAATAAAGGAAGTTCTGCTGTCAAATTATCAGGAGACTGAGAAGAATGAGCTTCAGGTGGCGTTGAGACCATATGAGGCATTTATAGCGAAGGTATAATCAGATGGAAAATTCGCCTGTTTTTTTTGTAGGGAACCGACGATAAATGAGCAAATCAAAAGATGCACAGAATTGTTCTGGCAGCAACTTGGTTTTAAAATGTGGATGGTAAATGATAAGTTTTGCCATCCCATTTCTACGTTTTATATGAAATCACAAAATAACCACTATTCGGTTAAAAAATAATTCCACTTTGGTTATTTTATATTCTGTTTGTTTTACTCGTGTATTGCTATGATTTTGCCATGTGGAGGTAAAATCATGGATGAATACAGGAAAAACGCGAATATTCAGATTGGAAGAAGATTGAGGGAAGCAAGGGAAAATCTCGGACGGACTCAGTCAGAAATTGCAGTATCTTTCGGAGTATCAGAGGAGCACTACAGGAAATATGAATCTGGTGCAACAGGACTGTCAGCAGACAAACTGTTGGTTCTATATCATGAATATGGGATTGATCCGACTTATCTGATCACTGGGGACAGTATGAAAAATGGTTTTAATGTGGATTATTATCTGGCAAACTGCAGTAAGGAACAGAAAAGTGCCTTTACTGACGAAGTGATTGCGTACATATCACGTGTGCTCAAGAAATAAAAAGTTGTCTCTCGTCATTTTTTGCTGCTTTTGGAAGGGGGAACATAAATGCTAAAGGTTGCTGTATGTGATGACAGCAGAATGGATGTGGAGCGGTTAGAAGCTATATTTGATAAGCTCAGCTGTTATCCAGTCAGTTACGACGTGTATTTCAGTGCGGAAGAACTGCTGAAATGCATTTCCCTTAACAGGGAATTGTATCATTTATATATTTTTGACATCGAAATGCCAGGAATGACAGGACTGGAGCTTGCAAAGAAAATGCGGGAAAGTGGTGTGAAGGCATTGTTCGTATTTTTGACGGGATATACCCAGTATGTCATGGAGGCATTTGACGTTTTTACGTTTGACTTTATACCAAAACCGGCTACGATAGAAAAATTAGAATCGGTAATCATAAAAGCCATGGATTATCTTGACATGGTAAAACAGGATTTTGTCTTTCAGTTCTGCAAGAAGCAGTTCAGGGTAAGTTGTGTCGATATTCTTTATTTCGAAAAGAAAGGACGCCAGGCAGTCATCCATACAATCCCGGAAGATTTTAAAATGAATATGACAGTCAGTGAGATATTGGAACAGCTTGATGAACGGGTATTTGTCCAGATTCATGCATCCTACATTGTCAACATGGAACATCTCCGTTCAATAGAAGGTGACGAGGCAGTCATGGACAATGGAGACCGTCTCCTAATCTCCCGTTCTCATAAGCAGGGGCTCAAGGAGAGGCACATGGAGTTCGTGAGGAGGATGGTATAACGATGGAATTTATGATTCAGTTCTGCATCAGTCTGTTTGATCTCGGCGTGTTCTGGCACTATCTGGTTACTTTCAGAAAAAAGAAAAAAATCCCAGAGTTGGCTTGTGCATCCGCACTCATAATTATGGCGGCTGCCTGGGCGCGGATTGGTATAAGTAAAAGACCATACCTGAATCTGTTGATTCTGATATTACTTCTAACGCTGGTATCTTTGTTTTTTGAAGCAAAAGCAGGGGCAAGAATAGCAGGCATTGCTATTTTTGTGGGGACTGGTATGGTCATTGAGCCTCTTGGGACACTGCTTTTGTATGGGATACGCCATGCGATGGAAGAGAATACAGTATACCAGTACTACCTTATAACGGCGGTCTGTGCGCTGATCAGGGGGAATGCCGTTTACTTGTTCTGCAGGCTTATGTCGCGAAAAAATCTAAATCTCTTAAAGCTTCCCCGTGAAATTGTATGTACGCTTGCACTGGTTTTTGCCCTTTCAGCGGCCAACTGCTGTTTTATCACGCTCCTTTCAATAGAAACGGACAGTGCAAAGAGCAAGATCATATGTGTGAGCATTATCGTTTCCATCATAATGACCTACTATTTTATGCTTTATATGGTTGAGCGGTTCAGCGGCCTTGTCCAGAAACAGCATGAGGATGAGCTTTATATGGAGGAGATGCGTCATAAAGAGACTTATTATGCCGAGGCGGAAAAGCGGAATAAATATGTGCATGACTTAAAACATGACCTGAATAACAGGTTACTGGGACTCAGCCACCTTATCCTAGCCGGGGACATGAAAACGCTGGCACAGCAGGTCAAAAATATCAGCAGTGAACTTGAACAGATTGACGCCGACAGCTATTCGCAAAACCCAGTGGTGGATTCAGTGCTCCGCACCAAGTTTAGTATTGCCAAAGCAGAGGGGATAAAGCCAGATATCATGATCCGGATTCCGGAACGGATTGGAATGGAGTATGGAGATATAGGCGTGCTGTATGGAAATCTTCTCGACAATGCCATAGAAGCCTGTCGAAAGGTAGTACTGGAAGAGCGCTTTATACGACTGGAAAACAGGTATCTGTCGGGGAAACTGATTCTTGTGGTCACAAACAGCAAGGAAAGAGGAATCAATGAGGAGCTAAAGACTACAAAAGGGGACAGCTACATACATGGGCGGGGGATAGCGAGTGTCCGTCGTGTTGTAGAAAAATATAACGGTGTTGTTAAGTTTACGGATAAAAGTGAGATTTTTGAGGTATCAGTAATGCTGTATGGAATCGAAACAGAGGGGAAGAATGCAGATTATTACATCTAACCTGCAAATTATTACACTTTGGGAATTTTTCATGATTTGTGTGCTATACTGTGGGAGCAGGAAAACATAAGAAAATAACCAGTTGATTAATGTCGTTATATTCTTATGGATTTCAAAAAATAAAAAAGGAGAATACATATCATGAAAAAAATTATTTCAAAAGTAAAGAATGGAACAGACAGGTTAAGCAGCAGGGCATTATCCGGCGCGGCATCAGCGGCAATAATGATGACGATGGTAAATGTGCACACATGCTGCTGGTTTGTACTCGGGCAGGACAGGCTGCCTGATGGCGCGAAAAAACTCCGCAGGTTTTAAGGGAGGCAGCATATGAGAATGACAGCAGAACTGGCAGAAAGGATCACTGGCATGTTTGTAAGAGAGGGGATTATCATAGAAGAAGACGCCTGTTTATATAAGTACGGGATAGAGAGCGGCATAACAATTGCAGGAAACCTTCTGGCATCCCTCATATTCGGCTTGGTTACAGGGAGATTAGGGAATATTATGGTCTTCCTGTTTTTTTATGGGATGCTCAGGAGTTTTAGTGGCGGTATGCATTGTAAAAGTAAGACGGGGTGTTTTCTGGTGTCCATACTGATCCTGTTCATTCCAGCATATATCTGTGACTGGGCGGTAAGAATCCCCCTAGCAGTGGTTATCGCTGGAGGGATTACCTCTTTAGTTGTAATATTGATATTAAGTCCAGTGGAAAGCATCAACAAACCACTTGATGATGGGGAACGGAAATATTGCAGGAATATAAGCCGTGGAATTGCAGTGTGGCAGGTGTGCATGCTTGCAGTCCTCTACGGCATGGAATGGAGGGGGTATTTCTATGCTGGGTACAGTAGCCTTTTATTAGTGGCCGTATTCATGGCGGCAGGAAAAATATTATATAAATGTAAATGATGGTGGCTTCAAGAGTATTATAGGAATACAAAGGTCAAGCATGATTTGTAAGTATTCAGACTTATGGAAATATTTGCAAGGGATAATGTATACGAAAAAACTTAATTTGACAAAAATAAGAAATGCATTTATAATAAACATGGTCGTGTAGCGAAAGGCGTAAATCCAGATATTGGGTTTGCGCTTTTTTCGTGCACAAATATGGTTATGGCAGCTTTCCGAAAAAGTCTCCTGAGAGTGCATTTTTATGTATTCAACAGAAATGGAGGAAAATTGAATCAAGAGGTAACAACAAACAAAATGGGGACCGGGGCAGTCCCGAAGATCATGTTAAGCATGGGGATACCAATCATTTTGTCGATGGTACTGCAGGCCTGTTACAATATTGTGGACAGCATGTTTGTGGCAAGGATACCAGATACAGATGGTGTCATAAATGCAGGTGAGTGTGCAGTAAATGCCTTGACGCTGGCATTCCCTGTCCAGATGCTGATCGTAGCATTTGGGATTGGCACAGGTGTGGGTGTGAATGCCCTGTTGGCAAAAAGCCTGGGACAGCGTGATGCGGAAAAAGTTGCAAAAGTGGCAGGAAATGGCGTATCGTTAGCTGTCATTATCTATGCAGTGTTTTTGTTGTTTGGTCTGTTTGGAGTGGGAACTTATATTGGAAGCCAGACAAAAGATGCAGTGATTCTTGGAATGGGCAGTTCATATCTCTCGATCTGTTCCATTGCATCGCTTGGCATTATCATGTTTTCAATCTACGAAAAGCTGCTGCAGTCAACGGGGATGACCGTATATTCCACCATTGCGCAGATATCAGGGGCAGTCGTCAATATTGTTCTGGACCCGGTAATGATTTTTGGTTATTTCGGACTTCCGGCAATGGGGATTTGCGGTGCAGCGTATGCTACGGTTATCGGACAGATGGTGTCCATGCTGATTGCCATGTATTTTCATTACAGGAAAAATACAGAGGTAAGATCGGGGATAAGATACCTGAAAATGGAAAAAGACATTGTAAAGGAAATCTATGTGATCGGACTTCCGGCTATCATTATGCAGGCGTTAATGTCATTTATGACCTATGGTGTGAATATTATTTTTGGCACAGTATCACAGGCAGCAGTGACCGCGTATGGTATTTTTTATAAGATTCAGCAGTTTATATTTTTTGCGGGATTTGGATTGCGGGATGCGATCACACCTATTGTGTCTTTCAATTATGGTATGGGTGTACAGAAACGTGTAAAACAGGGGATCTTTTATGGGATCGTGTACACGGAGGTGATCATGCTGGTTGGTCTGGCTGGGCTGGAACTATTTGCGGAACCCCTGATTGGATTGTTTGCAATGTCCGAAGAAACTGAAAGGCTGTGTATTACAGCGTCCAGAATTATCGCGACAGGTTTTCTGTTTGCTGGAGGAAATATTGCGGTACAGGGAGTATTTCAGGCACTGGGCTGTGGCCTGGACTCTTTGATCGTTTCACTGCTCCGGCTATGTATCGTTGTGCTGCCTCTGGCGTGGCTGTTTGCAAGGCTTGAAAATGCGGCATTTATGATATGGTGGACATTTCCGATTGCAGAGCTTGTAGCGATTGTTGTGGCAGTATTATTAATGTTCAGGGCAGATAAAAAAATAATCAGACCAATGAAAGAGAGGAAAATGTAATGAAGAAAGTAATCACGATCAGCCGCCAGTTTGGCAGTGGCGGAAGAACGATTGGAAGGAGTGCTGCCGAGAAACTGGGGTATGAATTCTATGACAAGGAATTGATTGAAAAGATAGCAGAAGAATCCGGACTTTCCAGAGAGTATATTGAAGCGCATGGGGAAAGCTCGCCAAGCAGAAATATTTTTGCATATGCATTTGTCGGACGGGATGCATCCGGCAATTCAGTGGGGGACTATCTGTGGAGGACGCAGAGAGATATTATTGAAAAAATTGCAGAAAAAGGAAACTGTGTGATTGTAGGCCGTTGTGCGGACTATATTCTCAGGAACAGGGTGGATTGTCTGCATGTATTTATACATGCGGATATGGATAAGAAAAAGGAACGGATCGTGAGCCTGTATGGGGAAACAGACGCAACGCCGGAGAAACGTCTCCTGGAAAAAGATAAGACAAGGGCTATGAATTACAAATATTATACAGACAGGACATGGGGCATGGCGGAAAATTATCATGTGTCACTGGACAGCAGTGCATTGGGAGAAGAACGCTGTATTGACCTGATTGTGGGACTGGCAAGAATATTGTAGGGCATGAGGAAGAGTGTTGTATGAGTATCTCATTGCAATAAAATGATGAAGGGGGCTGTAGAGTTTTTTAAAAATCTGCAAATTATTACACCTAAACGTCTGATTTTTACACTTTGAAAAATTTCGTGTTTTTTTCTGTTATACTGGCAGATGCAGTTTGGGAACTGTATGGAATCAACTTTATGCTATGGCATGTCTGAATGCTCATCTTACACATTCTGTGTGTGGATGTTGTTGCAATGTCTGCGTTTTTCCCTTTGAAGCTGAACGAAGATATGTATATGCCATGGCTGCAAATTTTTTCTGGCAGTTCCTAAAAAATCAGAAAGGACATGCAATGGATAACAGAAAAGACTTATACAAAATAATAGCCAGTAACATTAAAAGGGAGCGTGAAAGACTGCAGATTACGCAGGCGGAGCTTGCGGAGAGGGCTGACATATCCGTGGATACAGTCAGGAGCATAGAATACGGGAGGCGGGCAATGACACTTGATACATATCTTGGCATCGTGCAGGCCCTGGAAACTTCCCCGTATGCGCTCATGAACAGGGAACAGTCAGAAAAGTACACGGAGCGTTTTAATTTTATGATGAAACAGAGGAGTGAGGGTGAAATAGAATTTGTCCTGCACATGGTGGAACAGCTTCTAAAGGGACAGGACTGCTATCTTAGTGATTAGCAGCCCTGTCCCTTTTATGTGCAGGGGTAAGAAATTTATCTGGTTTAATTTCTATTATGGTTCTGACAGGGCATGTGACAGATGTTCTATGTTTTATCAACGGTCGGGCGGTCTCCTTCACAGGGAACGCTGATCCAGAAATGCTGTACCCTGTGATTGTTGCGTTTTAAGGCTATGACGACTGCTTCTTCCTATTTCCTACCTCACTTCTTTCGTGGTGATGTCTTCTTTTAAGACAGTGGCTTTCAGCGCATTTTCAACCAGATGTTTTCGGATCTCATTCATCGATAGTTTTCCTTTCTATAATGCGATATGTGCAAGAAGTCAAATATGGGACACTTCATATCAAGCTGGGTGAGATGATCAAAGAAGCCGGACTGAGTAAAAATAAACTGAGTCACAAGGCGGAGATGCAGCGCACCCGGATCAATAATACTGTAATAATAAGATTACCAGGCTGGACATTGATGTCCTGGCAAGGATATGTACTGTACTTAACTGTTCGAATAGTGACCTGTTGGATTTTATACCTCCAGAGAGGAAGAAATAACCAAGTCATAATATCCCCTGTATGTAGATTTTCTGTTTATGTTTTTTATGCATACGCTGATACCGCGAAAATATTTGTTCGACATGACAAGCAGCGTAGAAATATAATTCATCATTCATTTATAAAATGTCGTACAATATTCCACCCGAAATGCAGGGTTTAGTCACTCTTAAAAATAGAGCGTCTGTTGTAAAATAGGAAAAGCTTAAGCTAATAAAAAGACGTCGGAAAAGAGTGCAGAATGCAGTATTATGATAAGAAAGCGGTAGGAGCCAGGATAAAGGAAATAAGGAATCTGCGGGGAATGACGCAGTGTAAACTCGCGGAGCGGCTGGATTATGCCGGTGAACGGCAGCTGCAGCGGATTGAGAATGGGGAAACCTCCTGTTCTGTTGATAAGCTGATGGAGATAGCACAGATATTAGAGGTTACAACGGATTATCTTTTATTTGGTTCAGCTAAAGGCCATGGAGGTGGGTTTCAGAAGTATTTTGAAAACAAAACGGAGAAACAGGTAGAATTTCTGTGCAGACTATTGGAAACAGCAGGGGATAATTTGGGACTGTTGTGCCAATAAAATTTATTTTGAATAATATACGAATGTGTTAAGGTGCCAAGTATAGTGTTTAAGGTATCTATATATTTTCTGAGGGCTGATTTTAAAAATATATAGATATCTTAAAACTATATTTTGGCATCTCTTGTAATTTGCTCGGAGTGAGCTTGGAAACTCGCATTAGTTTATTTGCATTTTGTTCTTGATCCTTACGTCAGCTATGTTTTGGCTGAGAGTGTTGACAGTACTTTGATATTCATGAAATTATGGGATTGGATTGGCTGTTGATTAAGTGATTAAGTCGGTATTGGTCAATTCTGTCCCTTGTTCCCTTGGGCAGAAAGTGATAAAATAGTACAAAATATTCATGTGCAAAATGACAAGAATATTGACTTGATGGGATATATTGTTTATATTTGGCAAGTTTGAGATACCAGATCCTTAAAAGTGTATATTGATAATGGTCAAGTATGGCAATAGGGAAAAAGTGATTGATAATCCCATATTATCAGTTAAACTGTAACGATTTCAAATTAGGTATGTTATGAATTTTGGGAATTCCTTGATTTTTCTGTTTTTTTGAAGACTAGCAATATATTTATAACACAAAAGCGGA
>CAMWLV010000033.1 GCA_947175175.1 uncultured Lachnospiraceae bacterium | reverse complement strand
CTTTAAGTCATCGATTCGGTTTTGCTCTAGTAAAATAGAGGTAAGCTGGTTGATTTCATTAGCCATTTTTTCACGTCCGCGCTTTTCCCCGCGTTGTTCTCCGATGGTAATGCCACGCTTTTCCCCAATAGTAATGCCGCGTTTCTCCCCAATGGCAATGCCTCTGTTTTCCACTCTATCTAATACTTCACACATTTTGACTCCCTCCTTTTTCTCTTCCTTCTGCAGTGTATCCAATACTTCATAATATCTGTCATTGCCTGTAAGAGCCTGTAGTAATTTCAGAAATTCGTCTACATGTTTGATTTCCTGTGGACTTGGTACATAGTCCACATTCTTGCGTTTGTTAACAAAATATTCAGCGATAATACGGAAATCGCTGTGGAAATTGTCCAGTTTGTCATCCAGAAAAGCGACTTCCACAAGATTGATCTCATAATCGTTTACATAGGGTTTCAGTTTTTCTGGTATATCCATGCATTCATACAGGCTTTTGGGTTTATCCCAGTGTTTCAGAACGATGGTGACAACTGGGTAATTTGGTTTGTCTTTTTCACTTTTGGTCAATTGACCACGGTAGGAAGCCCCATCATATCCGAAGATGCGAATCGGCAGATAAGGTTCTGGACCGGTTTCGTGTTCTAAACCATACAGCGCAAAACATATTCTGTGTGGAATCCAGTGTTTGGACACATCGCGCTCCTGTTCATGAATCTTGTTGTTAAATTTGTACTGGCTTTTATCCTTGACGTTTTCAAGCTCATTTTCTGAAACGACTTGTTCGCCGTCAAACAGTACACCATTTATAATGTCAGCAAATACATCATTATAATCAGCCAGTATTTTCTCTGTAATGTCTTTTACACCCATTTACAAAACTCCTCTTAATATATAGTAACACAGCTTATATCATTTTGCCATAGCGTATTGATAGATGAACATATGCTCTGCTACTACATTAGCAAACTGCAGTTTGTATGTCAATATAATATACAAAAATTTGTTTGTGTTTTCGGTTATATATATTAAAGCGATTCGCACAAACCAATCTGATGTGGAATTTTGTGAAAAAATTGCAAGAAAATTAGTTCATAATCGGCTTTGTGTTGTATAAAAACGAACGGAGTATGGATAATATGAAAGGAAGGAAATATAGATTAAAACATGAAATAACTTACAGTTTTCATGTTGGTCATATATATTGAGTGATGCCAGAAGCTTTGGTATTCTGGGGTGTACTCGACAAAGGCGGGGAAATACATGGAATTTTTAGCGAGAAGTGACTATCAGCGAGTTGTACTGTACATTCTGACATCAGTGTCAGTTTTGTTGGCTTTAAAGTATCTTCTTCCATATTTTCTTCCATTGCTAATAGCATTCTTGATCGTGGTTCCATTACAGCGGTTTTGTCAGCGGCGGGAGAGGACTATTGGTACGGGGATTGTGGAGACAGAAAACAATAGAACAAGGGGAAATGACAAAAACAGAAGCAGGTCTGGGCAAAAAGGATTTATGGCTGGAGGGATTTTGTTTGGCATTATTTTAATAGTGGCATTAATTATCGTAGGGCTTGGCACATTTCTGATCAGCAAGGCAAGGACGCTTGTGCAAAACGCAGACTTCTGGACAGACAATATCACACAACTGATTGCAGGTCTCAGTGCGGAAATTGAGGATTTTTTTCAATTACGGCGGGGGACTGTTGAACTTTGGATATCAGAGAGAGTTGCAGAGCTTGGGGAATGTCTTACAAGGTCTGGCGATGGACTGCTGACAGGGAGTCTTCGCTATTTGTCTGTGGCGGGGCGTGTAGGGACTTTTGTTGTGGTAAGTTTTATTTGTGTTGTCCTGTTTGCGAGGGAAATTGAAAGCTGGCAGCAGGGACTGCTGAACCTTGCAGCAATAGAGCCAGCGATTGACCATATTCTGTCCATTATTCTGCGCATTGGAAAAAAGCTTGGAAACATGATCAAGACATATCTGAAGACACAGACCATCATACTCATATGCATTAGTATTACCGCGACAATCGGTCTGTATCTTGGGGGAACAACGGAAGGCTGGTTTTATGGAATTCTTGCCGGATTTATGGATTTTCTTCCGTTCATCGGGACAGGGATTGTGCTCATTCCGATCGGGGTAATGGGATTCCTAAAAGGGAATATTGGCAGTGGAGTGATCATCATTCTTACGTATTTTATGTGTGTAATAATACGGGAATTTTTGGAGCCTCGTCTGCTGGGGAATGGTCTGAAATTCTCACCGGTAGCAATACTGATCTCTGTATATGCAGGTGTAATATACTATGGTATTGGCGGTGTCATTCTGGGACCAGTGACGCTTTTGATTCTGGTGGAGCTGGGAAGAGAAATCTTTATGCCAAGAGGTGTGTAGGTATTTCCATGAAATCGGTTGACAGTGAAAAAAGATAAAGTGTATACTCGTATTAAGGTGATAGAGATAACTATTTAGAAAAAATTTCGTAGGTTTGAAGCCACTGATTATGAAGAGACTGAATAGTTATTATAGAGGGGAATTACTAAGGAGGTGTTATATGCCATGCAAAAGGGCAGTGAAAGCAAGGCGATAACAATATACGATATAGCGAAAGAGGCGGGCGTATCTCCAGCGACCGTGTCGAGAGTACTCACTAGGAAAGCGAGAGTACGTCCTGAAAAACGGGAAAAAGTGGAGGCGTTGATCGCAAAGTATAATTTTAAGCCAAACGTGTTGGCGAAAGGACTTGCCGATACCAGAACGCATACAATTGGAGTGTTGGCTGCAGATATCAGAAATCCGTATTATGCCGCTCTTTTTGTCGCTTGTGAACAGGCGGCAAGAGAAGCAGGATATACGGTCGTACTCTATAATTCATTGGGAAAGACAGAAAATGAAGTGGAGCTTTTGGGGAAGCTTCAGGAACAGAAGGTTGACGCGATCATACAGCTTGGCGGCAGGGTAGATGATCTGGCATCCAGTATCGAGTATGTTGAGCTTATCAATGATATCATGTCCACAATACCTGTCATTGTGACAGGAAAACTAGATGGCACCCGGTGTCATGTAGTCCGCATTGACAGCATGAAAGCTATGGAACTGTTGATGGAACATCTGTTGGGATTAGGGCATCGCAAAATTGCCTTGGTTGGTGGCAGACAGGATGTGCTGGCCACCTTTGAAAAATCACAGATGTATAAGCAGATTCTCAAGGAAAACAAGATACCATATGATCCAGATCTGGTCATGGATGACGGGGGCAGTTACGATTTTGAGACAGGATACAGGCAGATGAATGAAATACTGGCAAAACGAACAGATATGACAGCGGTGATCGCCGTCAATGATTTTACGGCGATGGGAGTTATGAAATGCCTGAATGAACATGGAATATGTATACCGCGGGATATGTCTGTTGTAAGCTATGACAATACATATATAACTGAGATGGCGATGCCGAGACTCACAAGTATCGACTATAATTATGAGGAGTATGGAAGAAAGCTGATCGATACTTCGATTGCTCTGATCGAGGGTAGAAAAAAAGACGCGCTGCGCATGGTGATGCCAAGTCTTGTCATACGTGAGAGCAGCGGACCAGCACCAATAGTTTGAGGCAGGACACAAAGTGAATGCGATTTCATGACAAAGAGTGCAAATAAGATGGAAAGTCTTATTTTCGCTCTTTTTTTGTATCATAAAAATAAATGACCGATAGTCATTATATACAATATGCACAAAAATGAGCCTCTAACAATGTGAGAACTATAGAACATGCCTTTTGATACATAAAAATATATTGACTTTCAACAACATAAGTAATATTATTTAAATATGAAATCGGTTTCGAGTAGTCAATTTATAAACGAGGGAGGTAATACTATGGGGAAAACAAAAACCAAGGTGAAGAGTAATTACAATGCAAGCCTCACCTTTTTTCAGAAAGTAAAGAAATACAGAGTTCTGCTTCTGATGTGTCTTCCTGCTGTTCTGTTTTTCCTGGCATTCAGCTATGCGCCGATGCCTGGCATCTGGGTTGCATTTGTTAAGTACAACTACAGGGATGGAATTTTTGGAAGTAAGTTTATCGGACTGGATAACTTCAAGTTTCTTGCCACATCAGGAAAGCTGTTAAGTCTGACCAAGAATACGATCCTGTACAATCTGGCATTTATCATACTTGGCAATTTCCTGGCAGTATTTGTGGCAATTCTTTTGAACGAAATGCGCAGTAAATGGTTCAAGAAGATTTCCCAGACGATCATGTTTCTGCCGTACTTCATCTCACAGGTTTTGGTTGGTATTCTGGTATTTAACCTGCTCAATTACGACACGGGTTTTGTAAACGGTATTCTGACGAGCCTTGGCATGGAGCGGTGGCAGCCATACTCGAATCCGAATGTCTGGCCGCCAATCATGATCATCGTATATCTGTGGCAGCAGACCGGTTACAATTCCGTTGTATATTTTGCAGCGATCATGGGTATTGATGGTGAAATGATGGAAGCTGCGAAAGTAGACGGTGCAAACGGATTCCAAAGAATCCGCTATATAATCCTTCCGAGCCTCAAGCCGACAATCGTTATCCTGCTTCTGTTTGCGCTCGGCGGTATCGTAAAAGGTAACTTCGGACTGTTCTACAATATTGTAGGTACGAATCCAATTCTTTACAATACGACAGATATCATTGAGACATATGTATATCGTGCGACGATGACAGATTTTAACTTCTCTACAGCATCAGCAGTTGGTCTGTACCAGTCTGTGATCGGGTTTATCATTGTTATGACTGTGAACTTTATCGTAAAGAAAATAGAACCAGATTATTCACTGTTCTAGGAGAGGAGGAGCAACATGGCAAAAAAAGAAGATCTAGACCTAATGGAGTCAGGAGCCAAGGTGAAACTTGGCACTTCGGATAAAATTATCAGGGGATTTGGATATGTATTCCTGACACTTTATTCCATCTGTTGTATCGTACCATTTATCATTATCGTCAGCACATCCTTCACCAGTGAATCCGTGATCAGGGCGGAAGGTGTGCAGTTCCTGCCAAAGGACATTACTTTGACGGCGTATAACATGGTCACAAAGAGTGGCGGAATCTGGTTATCCTATCTGGTGACGATTCTCCTGACAGTAGTTGGGACACTGGTTGGGTTATCCATCATCTCGATGACTGGATATGCGTTGCAGAGAAAGGATTTTCCATTCCGGAATGCGATATCATTCTTCATTTACTTTACAAGTTTATTCCAGGCGGGACTTGCGCCGTACTACTTGTTGATGACACAGACCTATCATTTAAAGGACAGCTATCTGGCAGTGCTCCTGCCTCTGTTGATGTCACCATGGCTGATTATATTGATGAAGAATTTCGTCAAATCAATTCCGCATGAGATTACAGAGTCGGGCAAAATCGACGGTGCAGGTGATATGAAGATTTTCGTGTCATTGATTTTGCCGATGTTAAAGCCAGCACTTGCGACAATCGGTCTGTTTCTCGCATTAGGTTACTGGAATGAGTGGTATCAGTCATCACTGTTCTTAAGTTCAAGAGTGGCAGTGAAACCATTGCAGTTTACATTGTATGAGATCGTAAACAAGACAGACGCGCTGAAGAATTCCGTTGCAGGTCAGTTTATCAATCTGGCAGATATCCCGCAGGAGAGCGTTAAGATGGCAAACGCTGTGCTCGCAACAGGACCGATCGTTTTGCTGTATCCGTTTGTACAGAAGTATTTCATCAGCGGTATCACCGTTGGTGCTGTTAAAGGTTAAAAAACTAAGCAGCTCTAAGGCGCCAAAGTACGCCGCCTAAGACCTGCTAAGTTTTTAGAAGAACGCAAGGGCAGCGTTCTTCTGGGTGGTATAAATTGATTTATATAGGCAGAAGCTCCGCGGGGAGCGGGGATAAGCAAATAAAAGATAATAGGAGGACAAAAAATGAAAAAGAAAGTATTGGCATTACTATTGACAACCACTATGATTGCTGGGCTTACAACAGGCTGCGGCGGTGGAAATTCTGGCTCAAATGCAAATGACACATCGGCAACGGCAGATTCATCCGCATCCAGTAACAATGCGTCAACGGATAACGCTTCTGGTGGTGATGCAGCGGCTTCATCTGATGATCCATGGGCAAATGTGGACACATCAGAGCATGTTGTCATTACATACATGACAACCGGTGAGACACCAACCGGAACTAAGGAAAAGTATGATCAAATGATGACAGAGCTGAACAAGATTCTGACAGAGAAGTGTAACGCAGAGCTGCAGACCTACTTTATCAGCTGGACAGATTATCTGTCTAACTACAATCTGACACTGGCACAGATGGATGGTACAGTGGATCTTGTCGGAACGGCTTCTGACTGGCTGGATGCATGGCCAAATTCCAAGAATGGCGCATTCTTAGAGCTGTCAGAGGATATGTTGAAAACTTATGCCCCTAAGACTTGGGCGAGCGTGCCAGCTTCCAATTGGGAGTTATGCAAGTATGACGGAGAGATTTATCTGATTCCGGAGGACAATTATGCGCAGTGGACGAACCATGGATTTATCTATCGTCTTGACTGGGCTAAGGCAGCTGGACTTTCCAACGGCGTACAGAGCTGGGAGGATATGACAACTTACTTTAGATATGTAAAGGAAACTTATCCAGATATCACTCCATGGGATTCCGATGGTACACAGTATGCGCAGATGGCAGGCGGCTGGATTGCTTCTCACTCTGATTATGTACCTATTGACGGTATCAACTCCGCTGCTATGTGGGGCGGCACAAGAGGTGATCTCTATACTGTATATTCTCCGTTTGCGACAGATACAGATTCTCTTGTAGAATTTGCAAAGATGATGAAGGAGTGGGATGAGATTGGTGTTTGGCAGACAGACGTTTTGAATAATACTTCTTCAACAAACCGTGATGACTACAGAATTGGCAAGGTTGCAGCAGAGCAGCACCATACACAGACATGGACTGATCTGGTAAGCCACACGCCGGCAAATACGATTTATGATGATGACCCGAATGCAGAGACTGGCTTCTTCTACTTTGGTCAGGAGACAGGAAACGTGACTGCGCTTTCTATCACTCATGGTGCAATGGCGGTTTCTGCAGGCAGCAAGAATCCGGAGAGAGCATTGATGGTATATGACTTACTGAGAAATGACCCAGACTGCTATAAGCTGTTCTGCTATGGTATTGAGGGTGTATCTTATGAGATCACAGCAGATGGATTGAGAACAACACCAGAAGGCTACAATCAGGATACAGATAACATCAACGGAACAACAAATTACTGGTGGGGACGTAACGATGACCTTGAGATTCCCGATGCAACACGCGACTGGGATAAGATCAACGCGCTGTATGATGAGTACGACAAGATCAAGATTGAATATCCGTATGGTCAGTTCGTAGCAGAAGTTGACAATATTCGTTCACAGATCTCCAATATCAATGAGATTACCACGAACTACATGAAGCAGATTGCATTTGGTAAGTATTCCGGAACAGCAGAGGATATCGTTGCAGAGTACCAGTCAGCATTGAAGTCAGCAGGTATCGACGAAGTTACAGCAGAATTACAGAGACAGTTTGACGAGCTTTATAAATAGGAATCTGCAGAGACGGTTTAGCAGCTTAGGAGGGTATGACTACTGTCATACCCTCTATTATTATACATTAATGCGTATAATAGAATTGATTATTATTTGAGAAAGTGATAATATTTAGTTCGTAAAAAAGGAACCAATGTAATTTGTGAATGTGGGGTAGATGTATGGGACGATTTGAGATTAAGGACAATTTTTATTTAGACGGAAAGCCGTTTCAGATCATATCTGGAAGCATCCATTATTTTCGCGTAGTGCCGGAGTATTGGCGTGACAGACTGGAAAAGCTGAAAGCGATGGGCTGTAATACGGTAGAGACTTATATTGCATGGAATGTCCATGAGCCCCAAAAGGGAGTATTTGATTTTAGCGGCAGAAATGATCTTGTAAAGTTTGTAAAAACCGCACAGGAACTTGGATTATATGTGATACTCAGACCATCACCCTATATCTGTGCGGAGTGGGAGTTTGGTGGACTTCCCGCATGGCTTCTGCAGGAGGATGGGATGCGTCTTCGCGCATGCCATGAGTCGTTTATAAAGCACGTCAGAGAGTATTATGACAGACTTTTTCCATTAATATCACCACTTCAGATTACAGAAGGTGGTCCAGTGATTCTGATGCAGGTTGAGAATGAGTATGGGTATTATGGAGATGATACCCATTATATGGAGACGATACGTGATATGATGCTGGAACGGGGTGTGACAGTACCGCTCATTACATCAGATGGTCCAATTGAGGAAGCACTCTCGTGTGGATGTCTTGATGGAATTCACCCTACTGGGAATTTTGGTTCGCGCACCAAGGAGCGTTTTGCAGTGCTGTCACCTTATGCAAAGGGCGGACCGCTGATGTGTGCAGAGTTCTGGGTTGGATGGTTTGACCACTGGGGAAATGGCGGTCATATGCACGGAAATCCAGAGAGCCCGCGGGATCTGGACGATATGTTGGACATGGGGCATGTCAATATCTATATGTTTGAGGGCGGAACAAACTTCGGATTTATGAACGGTTCGAATTACTATGATGCACTGACGCCGGATGTGACTTCGTATGACTATGATGCGCTGCTTACAGAGGCGGGTGACTTTACCGAGAAATATTACAAATTTCAGAAAGTGATCAGCAAATATGCCCAGATTCCGAAGGTGGAGTTCACGACAGAGATTAGGAAAAAGGCATACGGAAAACTGACAGTTGTGTCACAAACAGGTCTGCTTCAGAATCTTGAGAATCTGTCAACACCGATTGTGGATCATTTCCCGATCTGCATGGAAAAATGCGGACAAAATTACGGTTATATTCTCTACCGCTCGACATTAAAGCATGAGCAGAATATCGAGCGCATCCGCCTGTGGGGGGCGAACGACCGTGCAAACATTTTTGCTGACAACAAACGCGTGATAACTCTGTATGACAAGGAGCTTGCCTATGAGTATGATGTGATTGCAGGAAAGGTGAAAGAGGCGGAGGATGCGAATGCGCCAGCTGTTAAGGAAACAGCAGAACCTCAAAACGAGCCAATCACCTTTGCAGAAAATGCATCGCTTGATATTCTCATGGAAAATATGGGGCGCGTGAATTTTGGCCCGATGATGGAGCGTCAGAGGAAGGGAATACAGGACTGCGTGCAGATCAATGGACATATACACTACAATTGGACCATGTACCCGCTTCCGCTCGACAATACGGACAAGCTTGATTTTGATAAAGACTGTACGGAAGGGCTTCCAACATTTTACAAATTTGTATTTGAGGTGGATGAGGCAGGCGATACGTTTCTGGAGCTTGACGGCTGGGGAAAGGGCTGTGTGTTCCTGAATGGATTTAATCTCGGAAGGTATTGGGAGATTGGACCGCAGAAACGTTTATATATACCAGCGCCGCTTTTAAAGTCTGGGAAAAATGAGATTATTGTATTTGAGACAGAGGGGAAGGCGACGGGAGTCATAGAATTAAAGGACGAGCCAGATATCGGATAGAACAATAAATTGTGCATAGCTGCATTTAATCGAGTAGGGGAAAAGCCTTTCCCCTACTCGCGCGCCGCCGATGCGCCACTCCAGTGGCATATTTCATCTGCATCGGCGTGTGCATAAAATAGACCGAGCCGGAGAAAAGTATTCTCCGGCTCGATTTTGATTTATAGTATGATAACTCCCGTTCGAATCATATCACCGCGAATGGTCACTGTCAAAGGCGTGGAGGAAGAAGGAGTCTCGTTATCAGCAACATAAATAATGAGTTGTCCTCTATACGCTCTGCGGTAATTTGCAGTGTACTCTGTCACATCAGCAAGGTCGCCGTTTTCAAGACCGAGCAGTGTTCCGTTATCGACAGTCACAGTGAGCAGCGTGGAATCATGGTATACGCGTCGGTTATCCCCATCAAGCATAGTAACTTCAAGCTGATGTACAGGGCTGCGGTATCCAACTGTACTGGTAATGATATCCCTCGCTTCTTCATTGAGCTTATATTCTTGTATATTCATCTGGCATGCTGCCATGGTCGTGTACAGACTGTGACTGACATTTATGTCATTTTCGGAGCCTTTTGCCATCAGAGTTCCCGGCTCATATTTGACAGTTGTGATAATGCAGTCCTTATCCTCCTCCTTCTCATAAGTGCCCTGACTTTTATTGTTAAGGAACAGTTCGACGGATTTTAAATTCGTGTAACATTTGACAGTTATCAGTTCTCCAGTGCAGTAATTCCAGTTTTCGCTTGACGCTGCAAATTCACATGCGTATGCATCGTCCGCAGCTTCTCCCCAAGAAGTGACACAGCTGTCATTTTTCCGCACAGCGGTCAGGTGTATCATAGGCTCGTCTGCCCAGAAACTCTGCCTGCGGTAGTATCCTGGTTTTTCAAATCCTGCGAGTGTAAGCAGCCCTGCACCAGAACCATGGATCGGCCAGCCGTGCGCTTCGCCGAGGTAATCAATGCCTGTCCACAAAAACTGTCCAGAAATATAGTCATTGTCTACCACTGCACGCCAGTTCTTGAGAAGGTGTCCGTTTTCACTTCCGAGAAATGGTTTGTCGGGAAAGGCAAGATGATGCTCTGCATACAGATTTTCTCTGTAATTGTATCCAACAACGTCAATTGCATCGATAAAGCCAAGTTTTGCGGAGAGTTCCGGGAAAGCGGCGGCAAGGGTTACAGGGTGTGTAGTGTCCGCTTTCTTTACAATACCGCATAGTTGTCCTGCCAACACAGCAAGCCGCTCGGCATTAGGGCGTGCGGGATTGTACATGCGTTCCGCCTCCGGTTTGTTGGCATCATTGTTTCCGGTAACGCAGTTGCCTGCCATAGACACAAAGCTTGGATGGCAGTAAGGATCGTTGGGATAATCAATCTCGTTTCCAATACTCCACAGAATAACGCTTGGGTGATTGCGGTCGCGCAGAATCATATCTGTGAGATCACGCTCGTGCCATACGGGAAAATTGGTATAGTATCCCTGGTGCTTTGGAGGATATACATTATGCCCCTGCCACCATTTATTTTTCGGACCTTCCCATTCGTCAAATGCCTCATCCATAACGAAAAATCCAAGGATATCGCACAGTGTATAAAGCTCAGGCATATGGGGATTGTGGCTCATGCGGATTGCATTGCACCCCATTTTTTTGAGCTTTATGAGTCTGCGGTACCATACTTCATAGGGAACAGCAGCGCCAAGGCAGCCTGCATCGTGGTGCAGACAGACGCCCTTGAACTTGTAAGGATTTCCGTTGAGGAAAAAGCCCCTGTCAGGGTGAAAACGAAAACTTCGGATACCGACTTTCATCTCGTGAACCTGATATGATTTTTGGTAGGAAATATATGTTTTGACAGTGTACAGGTTCGGTCTTTCGGGGGACCAGAGTTTGGGTTCCTGTATGGTTCCAGTATTTGTAACCTGCATGGCAGCGTGTGCCATGATGGTTGTCTGAGACACGGATTCGCCTACCAGTTTTCCCTCATTGTCAAAGATTACGTTTGTGACTGTAATCAGGCTGTTCTTGTCTGTTGCGTTTACCAGTTCGCTGACAATTTCATAGTCGGCGCTGTTATCGTCAACTTTCGGTGTATGGAAAAAGAAGCCGTTGTCAACAGGATATATATTTTCTGATATGGTCAGTGTAACCCTGCCTGTGATGCCAGAGCCTGTAAACCAGCGCGAGTCAGACAGCTCACGCCTGTCAACATACACGCTGATGATATTGTCGGCATCAAAACGGAAACAGTCAGACACATCATATCCAAAAGAGATATATCCGTTTGGACGCTCGCCGAGGTAAGTGGAATTGCACCAGACGCGGCTGTTTTTGTATACGCTGTCGAAGTGGATTCGGATATGTTTTCCTTTCCACGCTTCATCGGGGGTAATATGGATGCGATACCAGCCGATGCCGCCTGCGAGATATCCAGTTCCGCTGGAATACTCTTTTGAGAAGGGCATATGGACAGACCAGTCGTGGGGAAGTGATACGGACTCCCATGCATCGTCCTGAAACCATGCCTGCCATGCATCGGGGGAATCACCCAGATAAAAGCGTGCATCGTTAAGGGGTATCGCCAGCGTGTCAGTGATTGTTTCCATAGAATTACAACTCCTTTCAGGTATGCATAGTCACAAAAAAATCCTATGCGCAGTTTATTTGATTTGCAACAATTCTTACAATGATTATATTTTGTTAATGTACTCAGACGGTGAGATTCCCTCTAGTTTCTTAAATACCTTACTGAAATAAAAGGCACTTTCAAAACCAAGCGTATCGGCAATCTCATATATTTTCTGATTCCCTTCATTCATCATTTTTTTTGCCTGTGTGATCTTGCATTCCGTGATGTATTCCGAAAAGCCACAGTCATTATATTTCTTAAAAAGTGTACTGAGATAGTTCGGTGAGATGCCATAAATTGCAGCCACTTCATTCAGCGTGAGTTTGTCCGACAGATGCGACGCAATATATTTTTTTACATTTTCCACTACATGATGTCGGTGGCGTTTTTTCTGTCCCTCAAAATAGCTGCTAAGCCGTTCGCAGAAAATCCGCAGCCACTGCGCAACCTGTTCGGTGGTGTTCATGCGGTAAATCGAGCGGTAGCCATCGCTATAATCTGTAAATAAGGAGGACACAACTTCCTCGCCGTCGGGAAGCAGCGATATGGATAGAAACAGTACATTACAGGCAGCATCAAGGGACTGGATATAGTGGTCTGGATTCTCCTCCAAAAGTTCAGCCATCTGCGTGAGTACATCGGCGAGCAGTGCGCTGTCATACTCGGAAAAGGCGCAGTTTAAATCTTCCTTGAAGATAGAGATATTAAATATATTGGGTGTCTCGGAAGTTATGACACTTGTGTCAGTAACGAGTACGGCGCTGTCATTATCTATAATGTTTGAGAAGGACGCTCTTGCTGTCTGATAGGAGTCTGACAGAGAGAGCGGTGTATTTACCTTGACTCCAATGCCGCATTTCAGGCGTGTCTTGTAATAGTTATACAAGGAATTTCCAGTCTGCTTTATAATCTGTATCAGATCGGTGCCGCCGGTCGGCGTGTCGTCAAGCAGGATAATAACAGCGCCATGTTTTTTGTCGAGATTGACAAAATAAGCACGGATATATTTGCCGGCAATATCCTGCAGAAGCTGATAGGAAGCTGTGTACAGGGCAACCTGTTTCTCAATGGACATCTTGTCGACATCGGCGTTGTTCAACTCAAAATAGCAGCACTGATAACAAGCGGATTCAAACGGGATGTTCAGGTCATGACGCAGTATTTCAAATTGCTGTTCGGAGTCATACAGGTTGTGGAGCAGGCGGATAAAAAATTTGTCTCTTAGTGACTGGATTTCCTTTAAGGACAAGTCGGGTGGTCTGTGATCTGCAGTGTCGCTGTTTTTGTCGAGTGTTTCCGTGATTCGCTGTATGCAATTCTTAAGAGAGTCCGCAGTCAGTTCAAGTTTTACCAGATAATCTACGGCATGGTAGGTGATCGCCTCTTTTGCCATATGAAAGTCCTCATAGCTTGTCAGCAGCACAAACACCGGATAATTGTTGTTCTGATAGAAGTCGCGCGTCTTTTTTAAGAGTTCCAGACCAGACATGACAGGCATCTTAATGTCAGTCAGAATAATATCCGGCATTTCCCGCATCATGATATCCCAGCCCTGGCTTCCGTTGGAGGCAGCGCCACAGATTTCGATCTGAAGCTCCTCCCAGCGTACCATGGAGCGGATACCAGCGAGGACTAACGGCTCATCATCAATAATTAGAAGTTTATACATAAATAATCCTTATCCCTTCTTCTCTAATTCCTTATAAAGCAGGTATTACAATGTGCATTTCGGTATATTCGCCAAGTACACTCTCAATGCGGATACCGTAGGCATCACCGAATTCGTACTGAAGGCGCTTGTGGACATTGGAGACACCGACTTTACGGAAAAATTCAGCTGTGGAGCCGTCATTTGAAGTCAAAAGGTTCTCTATTTTTTCAGGAGTCATTCCAACACCATTGTCCCATACGATAATCTCGATATTTCTGACACTTGTGTCATTTTGGGGCTGAACGGTGATGCGGATCGTTCCGCTTCCGCCTTTGGGCTCCAGACCGTGAAAAATTGCATTTTCGACAATCGGCTGTAGTGTGAATTTGATGATCGGTGTGTCGAGAAGCGTCTCATCGTCACAGCATACCTCAAATAGAATCGTGCCGCCATACCGATAGTTTTGTATATTGAAATAATCTGTCACAAGGGCAATTTCTTCGGAGAGCGGAATCAAAAGCTTTGTGCCTTTTGAAATACTTTTGAGCAGCCTTGACAGGGAAGTGGTCATGTCCGCAATTCCTGTTGCGCCCTGTATGGATGCCATCCACTTGATGGAGTTTAAGGTATTGTACAGGAAATGCGGGTTGATCTGATTCTGCAGCATCTTATATTCAAGATCCTTTTTTTCCTTCTCATCGGCAATGCGTTTTTCAATCAGATGCTCGATATTTCCGGCGAGGGAATTGATGCCGCGTCCAATATCGCCAAGCTCATTATTCCACTCGATTTCCTTGTTAGAGGCAAAATTACCGTCAGAAATCTGCGATAACTGAAAACGCATTTTCCGTATCGGTATTCCGATGATGAAATGCAGCAGATAGCTCAGGGATACGGCGATGATAAACATGATCACCAGGATCACGATCCATATGATCACCAGCATCTGGTTCTGTTTTTTTAATTCCTGCTGTGACAAGGTCTGGATCAGATAGCAGCCGTCCTGTGACAGGCAGCGTTTGATCAAGATGGATTCCTGATTTTCAGGAAAAGTTGTGACATAATAAATGTAACTCTGTTCGTCGGTGGCAGCAGTGGACAGATTGCGGTTTATTGTGTAGGTGAAGTCGGATTCTGTCATACTGCCGTCAGACAAATCATAAGTATGCTCACCCAGGATCAGAAAAATTCCCGAATCTGCCGCATGACTGTAATACTGTAGTGGTTCTGTGAAAATATTTTCCGTGAGTTCTATGAAAATCCACCCCACATTGTTTGAGCGGAATTTTGCATAGATGGGGCGGATAACTGGAAAAACCTTTTTGTCAGATGCAGGATAAAAAGGATCTGTGATCAGTCCTGTGGAAAACTGTTTGGAGGAGTCGGCAATCAGCGCATCAAAATAAGGAAGATCCGGTATGGCGGCACCGAGATTGATCGTGGTTGAGTATGTGGCAGGGACATATTGAATGAAGCGTCCGTTGGCATTTCCGATCACAACACGGTGTATCATGTCGAACGCCGGATTATTCTGCAGCTCCTCTGTCAGACGCTCCTGCGCATTTACAGAGAGGATTCCGTATCTTTGATTATTTTTGACCTCGACGTAATTACTAATGGTTGTGTTTACCTGTGACCAGCGGATTAGCTGGTTTACTGAGTCCAGATTGTGGTCAATGGAGTCCGTCAAAAACTTCATGTTGGTACCAGTAGCAGCGGCGAGAGAGTTTTCCAGATATCCGCGGTAGAGGGAAGTGAACACGGCGCTGAATATGATTCCAATACCAAAAGTGATGCCGATAATGAGCATCACCAGATGATTCTGTAATTTATTTGAAGTGTTTTTGGCAGTACATGAAAACATGATAATCCTCCCGCGCTTTTTGGGATGGGCTCTGGGTTGATTATACCATAATAATAGAAGCATTTCTATGAAAATAAAGGAATTGTAGAAAAATAACTTGTGCAGACAAGTCAAAATGCATAAATTGTTTGTATGTATCAGGAAAAAACTGTCAAAAAGTGTAAAAGATATGGATTTTAGGGCGTATTTTGGACACGTCCTTTGCATTTCTCTTAAAATATTACATGAAATCGTAATATTTTACATGCCATAATTATAATCATATCAATAAATATTACATTATTTAGATAATTAAAACATTCTTATTTTTCTCTAAAATTAATATAATGTAAATATCCAAAATAAAAGAAGGGTAGGGATCATTATGAAAAAGAAACTTTTGAGTGTAGTATTGGCGGCATCGATGATTGCATCGCTTGCAGGCTGTTCCGGTTCTGATGCGGGTAGTTCTGCATCGACAGACCAGACACCACAGACACAGGCGGCAGACAACAATGATGCGGCACCGGCGGAGACGTCTGCTTCCACAGATACACCGGCGGCAGCAGACACAGATGCGGCATCTGTCACATTGAAGTGGGCAATATGGGACAAGGAATCCACATCTTATTGGCAGGCGCTTGCAGACGCATATCAAAAAGTGGCTCCAAACGTGACCATCGAGATGGTAGATCTTGGATCTACAGATTATATGACCGTTCTTGCGACAGAGCTTTCGGGCGATGGCTCCGACTTTGATGTTGTAACGATCAAGGATGTACCTGGATATGCGACATTAGTGCAGAAAAACGCAATTATGTCATTGGATGACTACATATCAGCGGATGGAATTGACCTGAGCAAATATGCAGGTACTACAGACCAGATTACAGTGAATGGAAGCCTCTATGAGCTGCCGTTCAGAAACGATTTCTGGGTTGTGTTCTACAACAAGGATCTGTTTGACGAGAAGGGCGTGGACTATCCCACAAACGATATGACTTTTGACCAGTATGATGCGCTTGCAAAGGAAATGACAGACACAACTTTTGGTTCGCAGATTTATGGTACACATTATCACACATGGAGGTCTGCTGTGCAGCTGTTTTCCGTTCTTGACGGAAAGCACACGATTCTCGATGGCGAGTATGAGTTCATGAAGCCTTATTATGAGATGGTACTGAATCAGGAGAAAGACGGTGTATGCCGCAAGTACACAGACTTGAAGGCTGAGGGACTCCACTATTCCGCAGCATTTTCAGGCGGCGACGTGGCGATGATGAACATGGGTTCCTGGTTTATCGCAACCATGCTTTCCAACCTTGAGAGCGGCGAGTATGATTCCAGCCTTTGCGGCAACTGGGGTATGGTAA
The DNA here is from genome assembly GCA_947175175.1 of uncultured Lachnospiraceae bacterium. GTDB lineage: Bacteria > Bacillota > Clostridia > Lachnospirales > Lachnospiraceae > COE1. Next base: position 13,878 of record CAMWLV010000033.1, on the reverse strand, counting down.
AGTATCCTCATGCTGACGGTGTGGAGCCAGGTTCTACATTAGGTACGATCACAGGTCTTTCCGTTACCTCTGTCACAGATACCCCTGACGAAGCATGGGCTTTCGTGAAGTGGGTAAGCGGTGAGGAAGGCGCAGCAGTTATGGCTGAGACAGGTAACTTCCCTGCCATCATGACAGACGAGGCGATGGATATCATCACAGGTCTGAGCGGATTCCCGACAGACGATGCATCTAAGGAAGCGCTGACAGTATCCAACCTGTATCTCGAGGTTCCCTATGCGGAGAATGTATCTGAGATCAACAGTGCACTTGATTCTTATCATGGTTCTATTATGAGCGGCGAGATGTCGATTGACGATGGCATCGCAGCAATGAACGAGGCAGTTCAGGCAATTATTAACCCATAATCTGAACATATTAATGTGATTTTTTCATGAGCCGGCTTATGGCCGGCTCTATTTTTCAAAAATTATATTTTCGAAGGAGGGATTCTTATGGCAAAAGGACTGAGCCGTCAGGCAAAAAGGGATTTGGTGGCATATTCGTTTATCGCGCCGAACTTTATCGGGTTTGCCGTATTTACGCTGGTTCCTATTGTATTTGCATTTGCCCTGGCATTTTTAAACTGGGACGGAAGCAATCCGATTACCTTTGCGGGACTTGGTAACTTTAAGCAGCTTGGAAAGGATATCTTTTTCAAGGCAGCGCTGAAAAATACGATCATTTACTGTGTTGGAACAGTTCCGCTCACCATGATTGCATCGCTTGCTCTTGCGATCGTGTTAAACCAGAAAGTAATCGGGAGAGGTGTTTTCCGGACGCTGTCCTTTTTTCCATATGTCGCATCGCTTGTCGCAGTGACTTCTGTATGGAAAATGCTGTTCCACCCTTCAAAGGGACCCATTAATAATATTTTGCACACTGTTTTTAACGTTCCTGTTGACCAATTACCTCAATGGTTCAGCGGAAGTCTGGTTCTTCTGAGCATGATCCTGTTCAGCGTGTGGAGGTTTATGGGGTACTATATGGTTATCTACCTTGCAGGACTTCAGGGCATCTCAGCAGAGTTGTATGAGGCGGCATCGCTCGACGGGGCAAATACATGGCAGAAATTTCTGTATATCACATGGCCGCAGCTTCATTCCACGACATTTTTTGTTGTCGTGATGCTGACGATCAACTGCTTTAAAGTTTATGACGTGGCAATCATGCTTGCTGGCGGTGGAAGCGGTGAACTGACTACCTCGTCTACCGTACTGGTGTACTATATTTACCAGAAAGCGTTTATTGATTGGAAACTCGGGTATTCCAGCGCAGTTGCCATGGTTCTGTTCCTGATGGTATTTGTGGTCACTATGATTCAGTTTAGGGGACAGAAGAAGTACCAGTCATAACAATTTTGTTATCATAAGGAGGTGTGTAGAATGAAGTCTGCAAGAAGAAAAGCTGCATTGAGCAAGACACTTGTATATATTATTCTGATTATCATAGCAGCACTGATGGTGATTCCGTTTGTGTGGATGCTCTCGGCTTCCATCAAGAGTGACCGCCAGGTGTTCCAGATGAATCCGTTCGTTCTGATTCCGGAAACGCCGAAATGGAGCAACTATCATGATATCTGGGTGAAGATTCCGCTGCTCAAATTCGTGGAAAACACAGTGTTTCTGACAATTGTTGTCACCCTGTTACAGCTTTTGACCAGCAGCTTTGCTGCATATTCTTTTGCAAAGCTCGATTTTAAGCATAAGAATTCGCTGTTTTTTGCCTATATTGCAACGATTGCAATGCCCTGGCAGGTGTATATGGTTCCACAGTTTATCATGATGCGTAAATTCGGGTTAAATGACAAGCTTCTGGCAATTATTTGCCTTCAGGCGTTCTCGGCATTTGGTGTATTTATGATGAAACAGTTTTATGAGGGGATTCCCGATGAACTCTGTGAGGCGGCAAGAATTGACGGCATGAGTGAGTACAGGATTTATGCAAGCATTATGCTTCCGCTTTCCAAGCCGTCCCTTGCAACGCTGACGATTTTTACGTTTGTAAATACATGGAATGATTATTTGGGCCCCTTGATTTATTTAAAGAGTGAGAGTAAGAAAACAATACAGCTTGGTCTTAAAATGTTTATCAGTCAGTATTCATCGGATTATGGCCTGATCATGGCAGGTTCGGTGCTGTCACTGATTCCGGTACTGGTTGTGTTCCTGTGCCTGCAGAAATATTTTGTGGAAGGTGTTGCGGCAACTGGACTGAAAGGCTAGAGGTATAGTGTCACAATGGCAATAAGGAACTGTTCAGAAAGTGCTCCGTCAGGTTTTTTGAACAGTTCCTGGAAAAGGTGATGTATCATGGGTAAGGTTTTTTCGTATGACAGTCCTGTGTGGAAATTTATGGGACGGTTGATTGATTTTGCATATCTGACTCTGCTGTGGGCTGTGACCTCTATACCGGTTATAACGATCGGTGCATCGACAACCACGATTTACTACATTACATTAAAGATGGCGGATAATCAGGAGGAATATCTGACACAGATGTATTTCAGGAATTTTGTCCGGTTTTTCAAGGAAGCTACAACAGTGTGGCTCATGGTGCTGGCAGCAGGTATGGTGCTTGCGGGGGATTTTTATATCTGTATGCAGTTAAAAAGTCCGGCGGCGGCTGCGCTGATGTCCGCGTTTGCTGTGATTGCATTGGTATATTTGATGACAGTCTTGTATGTATTTCCGGTTGTGGCACGCATCAGTCAGTCGCCGGTTGGTTACATCAAAGTGGCTTTTTTCCTTGCGATCCGCTATTTTGGCTGGACCGTACTTGGACTGGTCATTTTTTTATGTATTGCTGCCGTTGGTGTATTTGGATTCTGGCCTTTGCTGCTGCTGAGTGTCGGTCTGACAGCGTATCTGCAGTCGTTAATTTTTCGGCAGATTTTTAAGCAGCAGGGGTGGGAAGTGTAGTTTTTCGGCTTCCCATTTGATTTTTATGCACACGCCGATGCAGACGAAATATCCACTTTTATACTACTTTGGCGGGATGGCTTGAACAGATTCAAAATCAGTTTAACAATTGTATCTTGAAGGCGATATCCAGTAGTGATAAAATCAAGATATGAAATCAGAATGAAATGGTGGAGGTGTCAACGATGCATTTTGAAGAAGAAAAGGCAAACATGGAAAAAATCCGTCTCTGTCAGGAGATTGTGGATGAAATTCAGACAGAGAGCGGGCGGTCAGTATGCCATTTGCAATTTAGTCAGGAGACATTTGACATCACAGACAGTCATTTGGGCGGCGTTCCTTATCTGCCCCACGATGGGAAATATCCCATGGGAGATGATGGTCAAATGCTATGGCTGTGTGCACAAATCAACTTTGCGCAAATGCCATCCATGGAGGATTTTCCCAAGAAAGGTATTTTGCAGTTTTTCCTGTCGGATTTTGACTATGACGGCGGCTTTGGCTTGTACAGCGAAGAGGATTGGACGGTGCAGAGTCAATGGAAAGTATGCTGGTATCCGGAGGTGGACAACACGGTTACTGAGTCAGAGTGTATCGCTAAAATGCCCGACCCTTGGAATACTGAAGAAAGATTATGGCGTGTTCCTGATGAACCGCTGAAAATGACGTTCCAGCCAATCGGACAGGAAGGGGTTAACTATGAGGATTTTCGGTTTGGTATCCTTTTTGCGGAGGCTTTGAAAAAGCGTCTGCCCGAGGAAGATCCAGAAAGATATATGCCTTATGAGATATATGATGAAACACCAGGGAACCGGGAACACCCAAATCGAAAGGCATTGGAACAGATCATAGAGCAGATGAAATGCGGCGGCTGTAAAATGGGAGGCTATCCGCGGTATGAGCAGGATGATCCACGCCTATATGGCGAGGAATTACCTGCATGGGATACGCTTCTCTTTCAATTGGACGGCGACACTTTTACCTATCCATGTGGGGATATTGGGGAGAAAGCATTTATTTCCTTGAATGGAGGAACGCTGAATTTCCTTATTCGGTCTGAGGATTTGAAGAAACAGGATTTTTCCAGAGTTTTGGCACAGTGGGCATGTTCTTGAGAATGTTTTAAGGATGGTAATGTTCTTTATGATAAGTATCATTATAGGAAAGAGAAGGTGCGGATATGTTCCGGTTAGGAAAGTTAGAATTTGAGGTGGAAAGCGCGACGGTCTGGGCGACATATATGGAACCCAAAGTGAATCAGCGTGCAGGGAGCATGAAGGCGGAGGAAACGTTTGACTGGGCGATTGATATTTTCATGAAAGAAGGTGATTTTGTCTGTGAGCTTAGCGAGGAGAAATTGGAGGAGCTTGACGAGGACGAGGAGCCCTTTTACGAATCTGTATCACCGCGTCTGTATCACAATAATGGATTTGTATTGAATATCTCCTCGTGGAAGGAGCTGGAGGGACAGACGCTGGTCTGGGAATCCGAATACAATGCAAACGATGAGGAGGCAGGGTTCTTATACGTGTTCGAACATGAGGCAGTCACAAAGGGGAAGATTGAATTTCTGGAGCGCCGCGGAAATGTATTTTTGGTGCGGTGGTCGGGAACGGCGAATGTATACTGGAATGATGAGTATGGGGAAGATGTTCCGTTTGCGTTTGAAGGCGAGGTTCGCTTTACTGGGATTCGTGCATGTTCTGATGTAGAACTCACGGAGGAAGAAGTAAGGACTGCCATGCATAAATATATCAATATGAACGAGTTTGTGTGCGAGTCACAGGATTCCCATAAAATAATCGGCGGCAAGTCGTATCGATGGAAATATGTTCCTGTAGAATATGGAACTGCCCATAAGGAACTGTAGGAAAATAAGTGATACAGATAAGTTAAGATGTGTCAGTTATTTTTCTGCAGTTCCTAAATAAAGGCGGAGGCGGCGCGTATGGGAGTGAAGCATGAGAGGCATTGATGGCAGATGATATTGCATTAGAAAGGAAGATGTTATATGGAAAGAGAATGGATCAGCGAGGTCTACAATAAGATTCTCGCAAAGGAAAAAAAGGTAGCAGAGCGGAGCCGGAACAAAATCCCATACACGACAAAGGACGGCGTGTTCGACGACAGGGGAACGACAGAGATCTGCTGGTGGACAAACGGTTTCTGGGGCGGTATGATGTGGCAGCTCTACCATGCGACAAAGGAACCAGTCTATCTGGAAAATGCACTGCGGACAGAGATTAAGCTCGACGAAAATCTCATGAACCGTCAGGGAATGGATCATGATAGTGGTTTCAAGTGGATGCCGACTGCAGTTGCACACTATCATCTGACAGGGGACATGGCATCGAGGAACAGGGCACTTCTTGCAGCGGACAGTCTCGCGAGCCGTTTTAATCCGGTCGGGAAATTTATCCGTGCATGGAACAACTGGGATGGAAATGAGGACGGATCTTTTGCCGGACGCGCGATCATTGACTGTATGATGAACCTGCCGCTTTTGTACTGGGCTGGTGATGAACTGCATGACCCGAGATTTTATCACATTGCAAAGATGCATGCAGATACTGCGATCAAAAATTTTATCCGCGAGGATGGTTCAGCAAAGCACATTATTGAGTTTAATGCCGAGACAGGCGAATATCTTCACTCCGTCGGCGGACAGGGCTATGGTCATGGTTCCTCGTGGACAAGAGGGCAGGCGTGGGCAGTGTATGGTTTTATCCTGAGCTATATCCATACAAAAGAGGTGCGCTATCTTGAAACCTCCAGGAAGGTGGCGGATTACTTTATTGCGAATATCCCTGAATCGAAGCTGATACCAGTTGATTTCAGGCAGCCAGAGGCACCGGCGTATGAGGATTCTACAGCGGCGGCCATTGTGTCCTGCGGCCTGTTGGAACTTGCAAAATATGTGCCTGATAATGAAAAGGCAAAATATGAAGATGCGGCTTTGGAGATGCTCAGGGCGCTCGCTGACAAGCGTTGCAGCTGGGATGAGAATGTAGACAATCTGGTGGAAAAATGTACAGCTGCATATCACGACCCAGAGCATGAGTTTTCGATTATCTACGGCGACTATTATTTTATAGAAGCAATCTGGAAGTTGATGGGTAAAGAGCTTTTTATCTGGTAAGGAACTGTTGAGAAACGATCTGGTAACTGATATAAAAAATGAAAGAGTTAGTGTGAAATTAAAATTTCACCATCTTGATTTGAGTGCCCGCTAAAGCGGGCGAATGGGAGTTAGTGTGAAAAATATATTCCAACCAAAACATTTAGATTATGATCTGAGCCCATACACCGGGCTGACGAGGGAGAGCTGGATAGAGGCGGCTGAGTACTTATTAAATGGTATTTTCCAAAATATCAAGGATTTCAAAGACCCTGTCGTGATGCCGCGCAAGGAGACAAAGGTCACTTATCCGCACAGCGCGGACGCAGTATGGGAATTTAAGGCAGAGTATTTTGAGGGGCTTGCGCGCTCGCTGTTTATCGCAGCGCCGATCATACATATTAAACCAGAACTGGTAATAAATGACATTCGTATCAGAGATTATTACAAGAGCCATATCCTGCGGTCATGCACACCTGGGGACACCGTGTATGTGGGAAGCTATGCGGAGTGCAAAGAACTGTCAAAAGACCCCAATCCTTTCCGTGCCTTTCAGCAGACAGTTGAGACCTGTGCGCTGGTTATTTGTCTGTGGATGAGCAAGGCGGAGATCTGGGATACATACACGAAACAGGAGAAGGATGTTATTGCGGACTTTTTACTTGAGTATGCACATGGAAATACAGTGCCGCAGAACTGGCGTCTTTTCAATATGCTGGACATGGCATTTCTGAACATGGAGGGCTATGAGATCGACGCGGATATCATGCGGGAGCACGCGCAGGCGATTCTCGCCTACTACGCGGGGGACGGCTGGTATCGTGACGGGCATTCGTTCGACTATTATTCCTGCTGGGCGTTTAATGTCTATGCGCCGCTCTGGAACCAGTGGTATGGCTATGAACATGAGCCGTATCTGGCAAAGAAATTTGAGGAGAACTCTAATGCATTGATGCGTACCTATGCAGACTTTTTTGACGAGGACGGCTTCACAAATATGTGGGGCAGAAGCAATATTTATCGCAATGCTGCGACAAGTGCTTTTGATGGAAATATGATGCTTCGAAATTATGAGGCGGATCCCGGTCTTGCAAGACGTATTTCGTCGGGATCGCTGATGCAGTTTATGGGGCGCGAGGACTTTTTGTATAAGGGAATACCGACACTTGGATTTTACGGGCAGTTCACGCCGTTAGTGCAGGGGTATTCATGCGCAGAGTCACCTTTCTGGCTTGGAAAAGCATTTCTGTGTCTGCATCTGCCCGCGGATCACCCGTTCTGGACGGCGAAGGAAAACAACGGAACATGGGAAAAACTGGGTGAAAAAGAAGTTAAGACAACGGTGCTGAATGGTCCCGCGCTGTGCTTTAGCAACCACAAGGTAAACGGTGAGACGATACTCAGAAGCGGTAAAGTTGTAAAAGACAAGAAAGATGAGCATGGAATGTGGAATTATTCCAAGCTATGCTTTAACACAAAATATCCATGGGAGTCTGCGCCGTCGGAGAGCGTGGAGTCACAGCAGTATGTTCTTCATGATGTCACTACGGACACCTATGACAAGGCGAATGTGACGTTCTGGTATGGAGAGAAGGACGGCGTGCTCTATCGCAGACAGTTCTTCGAGTATGAGCTGGAGACGGAGTGTCACTGGATACAGGCGATGAATCTTGCGGATTACACTGTTCCCTATGGTGTGGTGCGTGCGGACAAGATTCGGTTATTCAAGAAGCCGATTGAGTTGACACTTGGGGCATACGGTTTTCCTGACAATGGTACGGAGATTATCACCAAAGAGCAGGAATACGAGGGCGGAAAGGCATATGCTGTCATTCTGAAAGGTAAGGATTTTACCGGGTGTGAGAAACAGCTTGCCATGACGATTTACGACGGCTGGGACAGCCTGAAAACAGTGAACAGCACTGGAACAAATCCCGATTCGGAGAGGTCGGTTGTCGTGTATGCTGAGACTGCAAGGCGCAATCACAACCATTATGAGCAGGCGATACTTGTCTCGCAGGTGATCACGAAAGAAGATCTAACAGACTTTACGAACGACGAACTATTCCCGATCCAGAAGATCACTTATACGGATCCGCAGTCAAAAGGCGGATATGGACCAGTGACGGTCACGCACAAGGATGGAATGATAAGGACGATCGACTTTGATGGAATTGAGGGGCAGCTGATGCTGTAGGCATGTCATAACTTTTTTAGGGCATCTTCAATCTGGGGTGCCCTTCTCTCATACACGGCAATAATTTTTGCAATTTCATCTGTGCTGAGTAGTTTCCTGTTTTCCGCATAGAGTGCGAGGAAGAGCCACAGCATATGTGCTTTGACAATGCCGTAAAGCAGGTGCTTTGAAAAGCTGTAATCCTCAAAAGTGTCAAGGAAATCTGTATATAGATGATACTCATAATATCGGTTCAGGAGGTTGTCTAAGTCTGGCATTTTTTGATACAAGCTTTTTTTCAAGGCTGCGAGCTTTTTATTGCCAGCGGTGGGATTTGTGTGACGCAATGGACCAAATTTATGGATATATTTTTTGCACAATCGATATAAAAATGGTGATATCGTTCGAAGGCTTGGGTGATAAAATCCATTGAAAAACAGGGTATTCATTCTTTTGAAGCTGATTTGATATTGTTCCTCAGATGCATAATCCAACGGGTTAGGAAGCGGGGATTGCGCGAGGCACGCATTCTGTGCATCGCGACCGTATTCTATAATTGCCATGCTGTCAAAGCGGGTGCCATTTTTTAGCATGGAAACCAGCTCATCTCTCGACTTTAACAGATAATCCAGAAATTCCCTGTCATCATTTGTCGTGTTGACTTCATAATTGACACTGCCCTCTGATACAGTAAAATCAAAGGATTTATCTTCATATACGGACACCAGAAAAAGCCTTGCGGATTCGGGACAGGCAAGGTAAAGCGTTTCCTCACAGAAAAATTCAAGGTTGTATAACTGCCGTGGAAACTGAATGCACACGGCGGGCATGTAGTCTGTTCCGTGCTTTTTCTGCATCGTGCAGAGGTGGTCAAAGCCCCAGAAGGGACAGCCGTGGGGTGTGCTGCGGAATGCGACAAGCTCCTCCGTTTTCTCGATGGAGCATCGAAGGAGGGTTCCGAAGAGACCTTTTTCATTCAGGTATTTTATGTACATATCATGGTCTATAGGAACCTTCCAGCCGCGGCAGCAGTTGAAGGTACAGTTGGCGCCAGTACATTGAAATTCATTTAATATGGAAATTCGTTTAATCAGCATGGGGTTATACCTCTTGTAAAATTTATAGTTAATATTTTATAGGAGCAGGGCAGATTGTGCAAGTTTTTATATGTAAAAAGAAACCAAGATATCATGCTTACCTAATCCTAATAATAGGGTTTGAGTCTAAACTGTATTTAGGAACTGTAGAAAAATAAATGATGCAGATTGCGCAGGATAAAAAAGTATAAATATGCAAAATACAGTAGGGGTGGGAACAGTAACGGTTACGTTACGGTTCAGACAGGACTTAGCATTTACTGCTAAGTCCGTGAGAAAACGTATCGCATGTGAGTAAAAATCCATTTGCGAAGCAAATTTTGCATGGATTTTTACCTGTTACTGGAACGGAGTGAACAGTAACACGGTTGCGGAATAAATATGGAATAAACGACGAAAACTATTGACTTTGGTACTATTTGTAAATATAATGAATAAGTTGATTAGAAAGCGCATGCTTTTACGCATGCGCTTTTATGTGCGCTGATGCAATACATAAAGATATACAGACAGTTTTGTTATATGTGTTCGGCGCGGTGGCAAGGGAAAAGTGCACAGGCACGAAAGGAAATAATTATATGGAAACTTTAAAATTTTACGAACTGAATCTGAGCCCTGAGATACTCCGGGGAGTAAAGGAAATGGGTTTTGAGGAGGCATCACCGATACAGAGTAAGGCGATTCCCATCGCCATGACGGGCGCGGACGTGATCGGTCAGGCGCAGACAGGGACGGGGAAGACGGCGGCTTTTGGGATTCCAGTACTCGAGAAGGTAAAGAAGGAGATCAAGCATCCGCAGACATTGGTTCTGTGTCCGACAAGGGAGCTTGCGGTGCAGGCGGCGGAGGAAATCCGCAGGCTTGCCAAGTACATGCATGGTGTGAAGGTACTCCCGATCTATGGGGGACAGGACATCACGAAACAGATCAGGGCGCTCAAGGGAACACAGATCATTATTGGCACACCAGGGCGTGTGATGGATCACCTGCGCCGAAAGACGATCCGCTGTGATCATGTGGACACGATCGTTCTTGATGAGGCAGATGAGATGCTCAACATGGGCTTTCGTGAGGATATCGAGACGGTACTGCAGTACATACCAAACGAGGAGAGGCAGACGATTCTCTTCTCGGCAACCATGCCGCAGCCCATACTGGATATCACGAAAAATTACCAGAAACCGGATGCAAAGTTCATTAAAGTAGTGAAAAAGGAGCTGACTGTACCGAAGATTGAACAGTATTATCTCGACGTGAAGCGCAGGGACAAGGTGGAAGTGCTCTGTCGTCTGCTCGATTACTATGAGCCGAAACTTTCCCTTGTATTCTGCAACACAAAGAAGATGGTTGACGATCTGACAGAGGTGTTAAAGGGCAGAGGGTATTTCGCAGAGGGACTGCATGGGGACATGAGTCAGGCACAGCGCGACCGCGTCATGAAAAGTTTTCGGAACGGCAAGACGGATATTCTGATTGCGACAGATGTTGCCGCGCGCGGAATAGATGTGGATGATGTGGAGGCAGTGTTCAACTATGACATTCCACAGGACGACGAGTACTACGTACACCGAATCGGCCGTACTGGGCGCGCAGGCCGCACGGGGCGTTCGTTTACTTTTGTAAAAGGCAAGGAAGTGTATAAGCTAAAGGATATCATGCGCTACTGCAAGACCAAGATCTACGCGATGCCAGTACCGTCACTCAACGATGTGAACCAGATTAAGATCGAGAAGGTGATGGACAGAATCGGAAATGTAATCGAGGAGGAAGATCTGACTTCCATGATTAACACAATCGAGAAGCAGATCAACGAATCCGATTACACTGCCATGGATATCGCGGCGGCTTTCTTAAAGATGTACATGGGACAGCTGAACGAGGGAAATGAGACAAATGTGGAGTATACGTTTGACAACACTGGCGCGGAAGAGGAAGGAATGGCGCGTCTGTTTATCAATATCGGAAAGGCGCAGAAAGTCAAGGCAAAGGATATCTTGGGCGCCATAGCGGGTGAGGCGAATATCCCCGGAAAGCTTGTGGGGGCGATTGATCTTTATGACAAGTACACGTTCGTAGAGGTTCCAAAGGAAAATGCAGCAGATGTGCTTGCTGCAATGAAAAATGTCAAGATTAAAGGTAAGACGATCAATATCGAGCCGGCAAATGCAAAATAAGCAAATAATTATAAAAGGTGCTGCCATAATCCAATAGGGTGGCATTTTTTATTGCAGATATACTTGGAAATGGTTATAATAGCATTAAAGGGAGGAGATTCCTATGGACTATATTATTCATTATGATGTAGCGGCTTTTATGATCACATTGGCGATCGCAATACATTTCTTTTATAAGAAGAATATTGATACCTACCAGAATCGGCTGTTTTCAATATTGATATGGCTTGAGCTGGTTTCCTCTGCACTGGATCTGGTGACAATCTACACCATTGGACACCCGGATGTTGTCTCAAGGGGATGGCATTATCTGCTGAATGGGGTATATCTGCTGTCCTTTAATGCCACATCGGCAGTGTACTTTACCTATATCATCAATGTGGTGAAAAAAAAGAGAAAAATTAAGCCGTTTGAAAAGATGCTGATCATGGTTCCATTCACAGTGGATGTTCTGTTGACGCTCACAACGCCAGTCACTGGGCTGGTATTCACCATAACAGAGGCGAATGAGTATGTTCATGGCAGCCTTTTCCTGATCCTGTATGTAAATGCAATGCTCTATGTAGCGATGTCACAAGTGTACTCTGTCGTGTACAGGGCAGTCTTTACAATGGGGCAGAGCGTGGCAGTTTATACATATACGATAACAAGCTTTATCGTGGTTGTGATACAGATGATGTTCCCGTTCCTGATGATCGCGCAGTTTGCGGTCAGCATGGCAGTCATGCTCATCTATCTGTCCCTGGAAAATCCGCTTGACTATGCAGAGAGGGAGCTTGGTACTTACAACCAGACTGCATTTGAAAAAATACTGACAACGAATATTGAAAATGAGAAACATTTCAGCGTTTTTGCCATGGAATTGGACGGAATGCAGTATCTGAGCGAGACGCTTGGCACAGAGAGCGCAAATAGGATTTTAAAGCAGTTTGCAGAGTTTATGACTGCGGCAGCAGGAAAGAAAAAGGTTTTTTATTTGTCGGGAAATCGTTTTGCCGTTGTATCTGAGAGCAGAAAGGAAACCTGGGAGGAGTTGACCGGGAAGATACGCGACCGCTGTAAGCAGCCATTTTATACGGAGTCCGTCGCGCTTACAATCACTGCGCTGCTGTGTGTGGTGGACTATCCCGAGGACGCAGTGCGGCTTGCAGATATTGAGGCGTTGATAGGTCTTTGTCTTGCGGATGCGAAACAGCGCTCTGACGAGGAAGTCATCTATGCGGATATAAGTCTGCTTGAGAAACACAGACGTGAGAGCCAGATCATACAGATCATGAAGCGGGCACTGCAGGAGAATCAGTTTTCCGTTTTTTATCAGCCCATTTTTTCTGTTGCAAAGCAGCGCTTTACTTCCGCGGAGGCGTTGATTCGCCTTCAGAATGATGAGCTTGGGTTTATCAGTCCGGAGGAATTTATACCGCTTGCGGAGAAAAACGGACTGATTCTCGAAATAGGCGAGTTTGTATTCAGGGAAGTCTGCCGGTTTATTGTAGAGGAGAAACTTCTTTCGAGAGGTATTGAGTATATTGAAGTAAATCTGTCTGTAGTACAGTGCATGCAGGAGTCATTGTATCAGGATCTGCTGAGTGTCATGGACGAATATCATCTGCCTTATCCATGCATTAATCTGGAGATTACAGAGACGGCGGCGGTAATGTCGCATGAGACGCTTATGAGGAATATGAGCAAACTGATTGAGCATGGGGTGAATTTCTCTCTGGATGATTATGGGACAGGATTTTCCAACACGACGTTTGTGATCAAGTATCCGTTTCGCATTGTCAAGATCGACAAGTCCATGGTATGGTCTGCCATGGAGGACGAGAAGGCGATGTATGCGCTGAAATATACCATGGCGATGGTGAAAGCGATGGGAATGGAGCTGGTTGCAGAAGGCGTGGAGAATGAGGAGCAAATCCGTCTGCTGACGGAGCTTGGGTGCGATTTCTTCCAGGGGTATTATTATTCCAAACCAGTAAATGGAAAACTTTTTCTTGAAAAGATTGGTGCATAATAAAAATTCCGAGATGAATGTCTCGGAATTTTTATTATGCACACGGGCACCCAAAGGAAACATGTCAGCTGGAGCTGATGGGTGCCCGGTGCGCGAGTAGTGGATAAGGGCATTCCCCTACTCGATTGCATACGATTCCCTCCCTGCTCGGTTGAGATTAGGAACTGTTAATAAATTACTCATGACAATGCCAAGCCGGCTTCTGCGAAGCTGGCATATCTAAATGCCCATCTGCGGCATCAGAAAATCTTGACATAAGGCATTGCCCTTTATGCCTTTGCCTTCTATGCCTGCGATTTTCTTCTTTGCAGCTGGACATTTATACGGCGTCCTTGTCAC
>CAMWLV010000032.1 GCA_947175175.1 uncultured Lachnospiraceae bacterium | reverse complement strand
GCGGGCACTCAAATCAGGATGGTGAAAATCTTTTCACGTTAACTCCCCTTCGCCCGCTTCGGCGGGCACTCAAATCAGGATGGTGAAAATCTTTTCACGTTAACTCCCCTTCGCCCACTTCGGCGGGCATTCAAATCAGGACGGTGAAAATTTTTTTCACACTATCCTCCTAGCACTACCAAGCGTTTGGTAACTTTTCTCCAGATCAGACTTCCTGCGGCATATAGTATCACAACCCAGACCGCCTGGCGAAGCATCATATAAACCAGAGCATTGCCCGTATATTTTCCCAGATAAATCATAACCGGCGTATATACCATCGAGGAAAACGGCAGAAACTCAAATACCTTCTGAATCACATCCGGAAAAAAGCTGATCGGGATCAACTGTCCCGTCAAAAAGCTCAGCAGTGCTTCCTTCGCCATACGCATTCCAAAAATATATGTCGTAAAAAACGCAATCATGCCAAAGCAAAAATCAAACAACACATAGATCAAAAAACTCATGATACAGCTCAACAGATACAAAAGCACTCCCAGAGCAGTCACAGGCGCCAGGCCAAGTACCTTTATCTTATATAGCTCTAACCCAACCCAGATAAAGACAGATGGTATCAGAAAGCGATACACCATATTCCCTGCCGCCATCGCGACCAGGCTTATCCGGTAATCAATCGGTTTGATCAGATTCATCGCAACAGTACCCTTCACCACATCATCACTGACGATAGTGGAAATGGAAGAAAATACGACAGATGACGTGACATAAACCATAAAGACATAGACTACCATTTCCTGCTGCGTCAGCCCGCCAAGTGTCGTCTGCCCAGAACTCCCGTAAATTGCCATCCAGAGATAATAGCTGATAAAGGCTCCAAAAATTTTCACTAATATAAACAGATAAAAGGCTCCTTTATACGCAAGCTGCCGCTTCAGCTCGTTTGCCGCAAAAGGAAGGTAAATCCGCAGACTTTTTCTCATGACCTACCCCCAATTCCCTCACTCAGACCATGATTGTAGATCTCCTTCACAATCTCAGCAAGCTCTGTCTCCTGAATCTGCACATCCTTTACCTCTGCCACACCCATCACAGCAGAGAGAACTTGCGGAACCTGCAGTTTATGTTTGTCAAAAGTTACACTGAGCATACTATTTTTATAATCAAGTTCCATAGTGCACTCATCACTCTTCACACCCAGCATTTCATGAATACAAAGCCCTCTTAGTTTTTCAGGCTGTTTGACTTCCATCGAAACTTTTCGTTTCGTCCCATAGGTATCCTTCAAATCTGCCAGGGAACCATCATAGATTTTCTTTCCCTCATCAATAATGATAATCCGGCTGCAGAGTTCCTCGATATCCCCGATATCATGCGTTGTAAGAATAACTGTTGTCTGATACTTTTCATTAATTTCCCTGATTGCCTGTCGTATATTATCTTTGACAACCAGGTCAAGTCCGATCGTAGGCTCATCCAGATACAGCACTTTAGGATTATGCAGAAGCGCGGCGCCCAGATCTGCCCGCATGCGCTGTCCCAGCGAAAGTGTCCGCACTGGTCTGTCAAAAAAATCGGACAGCTCCAGCACCCTGTTCAAAAATTCCATCTGACTGGCATAATCCACATCAGAAACATTGTAGATTTCTTTCAGGATCGTAAAGGATTCACTCAGCGGCAGATCCCACCAGAGCTGTGTTCTCTGTCCAAATACAACACCAATGTTCTGCGCATTCTCCTTGCGGTTCCTGCTTGGATTGATGCCGGCAACAGTGCACGTCCCCTTTGTCGGCGTCAAAATTCCTGTCATCATCTTAATCGTGGTGGATTTTCCTGCACCGTTGCTTCCGATATACCCGACAACCTCACCTGTATCGATCGTAAACGAAATATCGTCAACAGCCGTTTTTACGACCTTCTCCATGGAAAAAAGACCTTTGATGGCCCCACTGAGTCCTGGATATTTCTTCGGTGCAACAAAATCCTTCGAAATATGATTTACTTCTATCATACATACCCCCCTGCGTGCTCCGGCACGCGTACCAATCAATGTTTGAAAGTGACTTTCTTTCAAATTTTTTTCCTCCCTCTTCTGACACTATTTTATAGGATACACAAGAAATGTCAAGTATTGCAAACCTAAGTATATGTTGATTACTGTTCATAATCTTTATCACACCTTCATAGAATGTACAAATGACTCAGAAGGAGAACCCTTTTCAAGAATATGAAAGATTATATTGAAGAAAGAGCGATCAATATTGCTGTCTATATTATCGACAATAACGCCACTGTGAGGCAGACCGCCAAAGCATTTGGAGTAAGTAAATCGACTGTACATAAAGATGTCACCTCCCGGCTCATGCAGGTAAACCCTACCCTTGCCAAGCAGGCACGGACAGTTTTAGATGTCAACAAATCCGAGCGCCACATCAGAGGCGGACTTGCTACCCGCGAAAAATATGCACATTCCAATAAGGAGTAACCTAAAAGAAATAGGAGGGGTTTCCTCCCTCCTACTCGCTCTTTTCCATCATACAGTTATTTGCAGCCCCCGAAACTCAGACAACCCTGCGCACACATAGAATATCGCGATAGAGCGCATTGCTGATCTTAATCCCTGTCTTGGCAGAACTTGCATGAACAATTTTTCCGTTTCCTATATAGATTGCTACATGCCCTGGGTAGCATATGATATCCCCTGGCTCCGCCTCCGCATAGCTTACCGCTCTGCCAACACTTCTCTGGGAAGTTGAATTTCGTGGAAGGCTGTAACCATATGCCTTAAAGACTGACTGTGTAAATCCGGAGCAATCCGCCCCATTTGTCAGGCTTGTACCTCCCGCCACATAAGGATTCCCCACAAACTGACAGGCGTAAGCGGCAATTTCCTTGCCCTTTGCACTTCCTTTTGCCGATGTGATGGCAGATGTGTCGGTACCAGATGCAGCAGCCGGTTTCTCCGTCGTCGCACTACTACTGTTACTGTCATTGCTGCTTGCGCTGTTTTTCTTCGCCTCTTCCTCTTTTCTCCTGCGTTCTTCCTCTTCCTTCCGCTTCCGTTCCTCTTCCTCTTTTCGCTTGCGCTCCTCTTCTGCCTCGATCTGTTTGATCTGTGCATTTCTCGACTTGATCTGGGATTTGTAAATCTCCGCCTGCTGCCGTGCCTTGCTGATCTGTACCGCGTAATCCGCGCTGATCGCCTCAAGTTCAGCCCTCGCCTCCTCGACACTGTCCATCTCTTCCTCGAGTCCTTCCTGTGCCGCCTCAAGCTCTGACTCCTCTATCTCAAGATTCTCCTTCAGATTCTCCACGTTCTGTCTTGCGATCTTGTAGTTCGTGAGCATCTTTCTGTCATACTCATGTATCTTCTCGACATAGTCCGCCTTGTTGAGCATATCCTGCATGGAGGAAGAGCTGAATAGGATATCAAGAAAGGAGGTTTCCCCGCTCTCATACATCGCCTTTACCCTCACTTTCATCGCCTCATACTGCGCCTTCTCAACATCCTGAGCCTCCGCAAGATCGATCTTTGCCTGCTCGATCTGCGCCTTTTTTGCCTCAATCTCTTCCTCCAAAAGACTGATACTCGCCATGAGTTCTGCAATCTCTTCGCTGAGTGTCTGTATCTCCGCGTCAATGCCCTCCTGCTCATCTTCAAGCTCGTTGACCTGGTCGTCAATATTGTCCAGCTTTTCCTGATCTTCTCTATTCTGCTGCTTCAAGTCGTCCTTTTTGGTCGCCTGTACCTGATCAATACCCTGATTGGCACCAAAATCGTATGTCGCAAAAAATACTGCCGCACACAATCCAATGATTACCAGCCGCCTGCATCCTTTTTTCATGTGTATCTTCCCCTTATCAAAAGCATATTTACAGTAACCTTGTTACGATTCCGATGCCTCCTGCATCCCTTCCTCTTCAACAGAGACAATTTCCATCAGCCGCTCAATCACTTTGTCCTGGACGAGAGCCATTCTGTAGGTGGCAAATCCAACCTCCTTGATCAGCTCGTCACCCGAAGCGTAGCCATATCCTCCTGCTTCCGCGTCTGCCTTTTTGTGTATCATCTCATCTGTAACCTCAATTTCCTCAGCCCTTGCCACAGCCTCCATCACCAGATACTGTTTCACAATCGCAGTACACATCTCCTTCGTCTGACTGTCATACTCTTCCTGTGTGAGACCAGCCACCGCGCTTACAAAAGTCTTCAGATCCATACCATACATAGCCGCAACGGATTCCATATAGAGGTTATATTCCTGCACTTCCTCCTCAACAAGATATTCCGGTATTGACTGCGCAGTACTTTCCGCAACAAGTTTCTGCACAACCGCACTCTTTGCATTTGCCACAAAAGTTTCCTCAGCATTTTCCTCTACATCTTTTTTCCCTGCTTCCCATACTTCTTCTTTCGTCTTGTAGGGAAGCCCCAGTCTCTTCAAATCCTCCGGCGTCACTGTGTCATACTCCGCTGAGCCCTCTATGCCGTTAACTGTGACAGTAAATACAACCTCCTGTCCTGCAAGGTCGGGGTTTGGCCGATACGGTTCCGGAAAAGTCAGATTCAAATCCACCGTCTCGCCGGGCATCACGCCCACAAGTCCATCCTCAAAACCCGGAATAAAACTTCCCGAACCAATCACCAGCTTCGATCCTGATGCAGAACCGCCTTCAAAAGCCACACCGTCCTTCTTGCCCACAAAATCGATGTCTGTCACGTCACCTTCAACGACTGCCCTGTCCGTGATCATTCCTGTCAAAAGCTCACTGTCAATATATTTTGTAATCGTCTCATCGTCCACTGCCGGCCTGGATACACTCACCTGCATATTCCTGTAATCTGCAAGTGTGATATATTCATCAATATCCAAATCCTGGATTCCTACATAATCCTCCCTGTCGCTTACCTTCTCAACCTCTGTTGCGTTATCGCTGTCTGTTCCTTCATCCGCTGTGGTGATTCCCTCTGTTTCCGATGTCTGCATCGTCTCCTGTGCACCATCTCCGGATTTCTTACCGCCGCAGGCACTTACACCAGCAATCATAACACCCGTTATGCATATCAACGCCAATTTCTTTTTCATAAAATAGTGACCCTTCCTTATATAAACTTTTTCATTCCAGAAACTACAGTTTCTTCCCCCCCATGAAATATATCATAACATTATCACACGAAAAAGACAATGAAATCAACAGACTTTCTTGCACTTTCCAGTATTTAATGTTACAATCCTTAATATAATGTAGTCGTTTTGCCAGGACAGGATTCAAATCGGATACATAAGATATGACACAGTCAGACTGGCAGAAACACTCCATGACAGACATTCAATGATAAAAAGAAAGGTAATGATTTCACATGGCAGTAAAAATTATAATCGCGATCTTGATCATCTTGGTTGTACTTTTGGTGGTACTTTATTTTGTCGGCAAAAAATTGCAGAAAAAACAGGCTGAGCAGGAGGCTCAGATCGAGGCTGCCAAACAGACCGTCACAATGCTCATCATCGACAAGAAGAAACTCAAGTTAAAAGACGCCGGACTTCCCGCCGCAGTGTTAGAGCAGACGCCAAAGTATATGCGCCGTGCCAAATTTCCAATCGTAAAGGCAAAGATAGGTCCCCAGATCATGTCACTGATCTGCGATGCCGCTATCTTCGACATTGTTCCTGTCAAGAAAGAAGTCAAAGCTACTGTCAGCGGTATTTATATCACGGATGTGAAGGGTATCCGCGGCAAGCTGAACACCGCTCCGGCAAAGAAAAAAGGAAAATTCCGCAGCTGGGTTGAACGAATGCAGGAAAAAGCTGGTGCCAAACCACTAAAATAAAAAATGCTGCCTGAAGGCAGCATTTTTTATTTTAGAATCTATATTCACGTATCTCGCAATTTCTGATGCCAAATGCGGAATACTCCTCATTTTCCATATCATAAAAATAGGAATGCACTACTCTGGCGATACCGTTATGCGCCACCAGAAGATATGTTTTTTCTTCTGATTCTGCCCTTATTTCATCAAGCAGATTATAGATGCGCTGTGCTAGATGAAGCATCGTCTCCCCACCTTCAAAGTGATTGATAAAGCTTCTCTTCGCCTCCTGAAACTCCGCTCCATTCCTCGGCGTTGCCTCATATTTCCCAAAGTTCTGCTCTTTGAGACGCATCTCCTCCCGCACTGGAATGCCTGTGATTCCAGCAATTTCAAGCGCTGTATCTCTTGCCCTGACCAGCGGCGAATACATAATTTCATCAATGCACAGTTCCTCGTCCAAAATCTTTTTTCCAAGTGCCCTCGCCTGTTCATGTCCAAGCTCTGTCAACGCAATATCCGTCGCACCGCAAATCCTATTTTCCACATTCCATAGTGTCTGTCCGTGTCTTGTAAAATATACTTTTGCCATATTCTAAAACCTGCCTTTGTGATCCAATCCCTGAAATATACTACAAATCCAGCTTTAAATCATTGTCCAGTATCCATCCCATCTTCCGAAATCCCATCCCTGCCACATATGTAATCACTGCCGGAAGCAGGAAACTGATGCAGAGCAAGCCTGTCCAATCCCACATCGTAACCGCTGTCTTAGCACCTGCTGCAATGTCATTCAGCCATCCTGTGTACACACCAATCTGACCGACCAATCCACAAGTTCCCATACCTGATGCCACCGCAGCGCCATTCATCTTCAGCTGAAATACACATGTCGCAATCGGTCCCGTGACTGCGGATGCGATAATCGGCGGAAGCCAGATTTGAGGTTTTTTCACAATATTTCCCATCTGCAGCATCGATGTTCCAATCCCTTGCGCAAACAGTCCCCCGATTCCGTTTTCCTTGAAGCTCATGACCGCAAATCCAACCATCTGCGCACAACAACCCGCAAGCGCAGCACCGCCGGCAAGACCTGTCAAGCTGAGTGCCGCACAGATTGCCGCGCTGCTGATCGGAAGCGTGAGTGCTATCCCGACAATCACCGATATGATCACTCCCATCAAGAATGGCTGAAGCTCTGTCGCCCACATGATCGCCCTCCCGACTGCACTCGCCGCACTGCCGATTGCTGGTGCGCACAAGGTCGCGAGCAGGGAACCGATCAGGATTGTCACAAGCGGCGTCACGATGATATCAATTTTGGTTTCCTTGGAAACTGCCTTGCCAAACTCTGCGGCAAGAATCGTGATCAGCAATACCGCTAATGGGCCTCCCGCACCACCAAGCGTGTTCGCAGCATGACCCACTGCCACCAGCGAAAACAATACCAGTGGAGGACAGTGAAGCGAATACCCGATTGCGGCGGCCATGGCTTCCCCCGTCACAGCCTTGGCGTATCCCCCGATTGTTACCAGAAGTTCCATCCCTGCCCTTTCCCCGATCGTGGAGATGATCGTTCCAATCAAAAGAGATGCAAACAATCCCTGTGCCATCGCCCCCAGCGCATCAATGCCATAACGCTTTCCGGATATCTCGATATCCTTTCGTCTTAAAAACTGCCGCAATTTTTCCATAATAATCCTCCATTCTTGCCATCAATTTATGACTCTGTATTCTTGCAAATATTTCTTCAACCGAACAGGGAAACTGGTTATTTCCCCTGTTCGCCAGAAAAATATAAACTGTAAGCAGTATAACACAGGTCTTTTCATATTTCAACATTTTCATATACAAATTAAGCGGTCGTCATACCTTCCAATCTGAATGATATAACGACCGCCCTAATGCGATTCAGTATTCAATTTTTTCCTCTTTCCCGGATTCCTCAGTCCGCTCTTATTCTTTGGTTACTCTTTTTGATTCTCTTGCTTTTGTTCGCTGACCTGTCTTTTTCTCTAATGTCTTAAAATTTTTCTTTTGTTTCCCTACTCTCTAACTTGATTCCGAAATACGCTTCTTAATTTTCCTGCCCTGCTGTCATCCTTTCCATTCCAACCAAGACCTCATCCTAATCTTCCTTTCCATTTATACAGCTGCATCTTTTTCCTTCACATATCTATTAAGGGATTTCTTCTCGTCAGAGCTAGGTCTCTGCGATTGCCAAGGGACTCATCTCCTTTCTAATACCTACCCTCTATTCCGATTGCCTGCAGGTTTCCGAATACTACATTTGTTTTATCAAATGCTTTACAAAAGCTTTTTTGTATTGTTATACTTTTATCTTTGGTATCCCTACATTTTTTCTTTTGTAAATTTGATTCGTTATTCTTGCTTCTTATCTTTGGTACTTGTCCTTCGATGTTATCCTATGTAACAATCTTTTGTACCTTGCTTTTTTCTTTTTCCTTTGTGTAATTGTATAGTAACACTTCTATTCAGAAATTGCAATAGGTTTATCTAAATTTGTCAAATACTGTCGGATTTACCATATTTTATCAGTCACTTTGTACAGTGTTTTCTGAATTTTCTGACAATTGTGGTTGATGTGTCCGTGATTTCTGCGCTCTTTCGGTCACATACACCACTTCTCCCTTTTCCTGCTCGCTTTTTTCATCGTAATGCTCCTCATCCCGAAGCGCCAATGCCTCCTGCAGCGTGATCAGACTCCTGAGTTGTACTGTATGATTTTCCACTGGTATGTATGCTTTCTTCGTCTTATCATACACAGAGCGCAGTAGATAATAATTGTAAGTATCTTTTTTGTTGTCCGCAAGCTTTACAATATCATCCACAATACAAACTCCAATCGTCTCGCTGTATATTACTTCCTTCTTCTGAAACAAACTATCCCTCCATTTCCTCTGCACGGGTCTGTGCATAAAATAGCACCCGTTCATCCACGAACCGATGCTATTCTCACCCCACATTATGAAGTCTCATTCTTACGATTACCCGCATTTCCTTTCCCGTCTGATACACCAGAGTTACGTCCCTTTCACACCAGCCAACCGTACATCGAACCAGTCAGCCAGCGGAGAACCTGTTCCGCTTGCTCCATATCACCAGACCATTTTCTCCTTTTATTTTCTGTTTCTTTGATACTATTATCGGCAGAATTTCCAAAAGACTTAACAATACTTTCCGCCAGAAAATTGAGCAGGGAATTAAAATGAAATAGGAGGGTTTCCCCTCCTATTTGTATTTCTTAGACATTTTTGTGCTTTTCCACAAATACAGGGAAGGAATCTGTCCCCTTTAACTCCTTGTACGCGGAAATCTTTACATTCTTGTCCGTAATCGCATACTCAACCGTTGCACCGGTCTCGATCACTGTATCCTGCATCAGCACACAGTTTCTCACCTTTGCGCCCTTGCCGATCTTGACACCTCGGAATAAAACACTGTTCTCAACTTCACCCTCGATCACGCAGCCGTCTGCCGCCATCACATTCTTTGCGTGGGAACCTGCCGCATATCTTGTCGGATTGTCGTCACGAATCTTTGTGTACACAGGATTCGGCGAAAACAGCGCATTGATGTTTTCTTCCTTTAACATCTTCATATTTTCAGTGAAATAAGTGTTGATGTCAAGGATACGTGCATAGTACCCATCATGCTGATAAGCCCTTACATTCAGCTTGTCAAGCTGTGGTGATATGATATCGCGCTCAAAATAAGTAAGCCCGTTCACATATGCCTCCCTGATCTGTTCGATCAAAAGCTGCCTTTCAATGACATAGATATTCATGGAAACATTGCTTTCGCCGGCTTCCTTATTGTTTACCACGATTTTCTGTACCCTGCCCTCTCCATCAATATCCAATGTATAATACAGATCTTTCTTGGTCATATCAATATCGCGCAGTGCCTTAGGAGTCTCTTCCTTGGTATATGCGATCGTCACATCTGCCCCACTGTCAATATGCTGCTGCAGAAGTTTGCTGAAGTTGAAATTGACTGCAACGTTTGTATCCGCCATGATGACATATTTCTCCTTCTGGCGTTTCAGATAATCAATAATGCTCGCAATCGCCTCAACCCTGCCGTTATAAATATTGACTGTCTTCTGTGCGAAAGGAGGAATGATGTTCAAACCACCTTTTTTGCGCGTTAAATCCCACTCTCTACCGGATCCCAAATGATCCATCAAGGAATGATAATTTCTCTTTACAATCAGAGATATATTGTCAATACCGCAGTTTACCATACTTGAAAGCATGAAATCTACCAACCTGTAACGGCTCGCAAACGGTATTGATGCCATCAGTCTCTCAGTAACAAGCTCTGGCACTAAGGAATCATAGCTGTTTGGGAACAAAATGCCCATTGCTGAATCTGCGTTTGAATTGATCATGCCTTGTCACCTCCCTTTACATCTGCTGACACCATCGCGTCAGGTCCTACGATCGCACCCTCGCCGATTGTCACATTGGAGCCCACTGTCGCAACGCCCTTCTTATTTCCTTCAGGCATTTCCCCTACAACAGCATTCTTCTCTATCACTACATTCTCCGCGATGATACAGTGCTTGATCTGGGCACCTTCCTTGATCGTACTGCCGCCCATGATCACGGCGTCCTCGATCACAGCGCCTTTCTCAACCTTGACACCCGCAAAAAGGATTGAGTGCCTTACTTCGCCGTCAATGCTGCATCCATCAGTAATCATGCAGTTTTCGAGCACTGCTTCCTCACCGATGCGGTGTCCTGTCATACCGCTGTTCCTGCTGTAAATGCGCCAGTCATCGTCAAACAAATTGATACCGCTGTTTTCCGGGTCAAGAACCTCCATATTTGCCTCCCACAGGGAAGAAATGGTTCCTACATCCTTCCAATAGCCTGCAAAGCGGTATGCATACATTTCTCTCTGATCCCGGAGCAGGCTTGGGATAATATTCTTACCAAAGTCATTCTCGGACTCTGGATCATTTTCATCCTCGATCAGATATTTCTTTAGAATATCCCAGTTGAAAATATAGATACCCATGGAAGCCAGGTTAGACTTCGGCTCCTTTGGCTTCTCCTGGAATTCCGTGATCTTGTCATTTTCATCTGTAACCATCAGTCCAAAGCGGCTTGCCTCGTCCCATGGAACTTCCATAACCGCCACGCTGAACTCAGCGCCCTTTTCCTTGTGGAACCTGAGGAAATCGCTGTAATCCTGCTTGCAGATCTGATCACCTGACAGTATGATCACATATTCCGGATCATATCTCTCGATAAAGTTGATGTTCTGATAAATCGCGTTTGCTGTACCTTTGTACCAGTCTGAGCCGGTTGCCTGCTGATAGGGTGGCAGTACATGGACACCGCCATGCAGCCTGTCCAAATCCCAAGGCTGTCCGTTTCCGATGTATTCATTCAATACAAGCGGCTGGTACTGGGTAAGGATACCTACCGTATCGATACCTGAATTAACGCAGTTGGATAGTGGGAAATCAATAATTCGATACTTTCCACCAAACGGAACTGCAGGTTTTGCCAGCTTCTGCGTCAATGTGTAAAGGCGCGAACCCTGACCGCCGGCAAGCAGCATTGCAATCATTTCTTTTGCCATAAAATACCTCCAATCTTATTTTGAGCATGCTCAATGTCTACACATAAGATCTATTCAAATTGTCTGCTCAATTTATGTTTTCCTGTAACTATTCTGTCCGATATAGTTACACGTTCTTGCTGATTATAAATCAGCATCTGAGATGGCAATCCATAACCATGCTCTGAATAGTTACAATTATACTATAAATTTCTAAAAAATGGTAGTGTTTTGTTTATTTTATTCATAAAATTTTTGTGTATAATTTGTTTGTTATTCATTCTGCCACTTCCGCTTGGTTAAATATTCGACTTTTTTCGTCATTTTTCCTTGCACTATCCAATGTAAGGACATATTTCCTCTGGGTGACATGTGCAATCGAGTAGGGAAAAACCTTTTCCCTGTGCATAAAAAAAGCCCTGCACAACCGTACAGGACTTTTCCAAACCTTAAACCCTATTGTAATTGATCAGACATCCTTTCAGAATGATCTGTCTCTCCTCGTCAGTAAGTTCTCCCAAAGTCATCTCAAACTCTGTCTTCTTCTCCTCATTAGAGGTTCCGCCTACCACATAAGCCTTGACCGTTTCCGCTTTCTCCTCCACTGCCTTTCTGATGCCCGGAATGTAAATGTAGTCCAGATTCTTAAACGGAAGCTCGCCTTCCTTGATGATAAAAGGAAGCATCCCCCAGTTGATCAAGTTCGAGCGGTATCTCTTGGTCGCATACTCGTGCGCAATGTTTGCCCAGCCGCCAAGTACCTTCTGGCAGCTCGCCGCCTGCTCCCTGGCAGAACCATCACCCGGCTTCACTGCAAAGATCGTGCTGCCGATCCCAGTATTGCTGCGGTCTGCATCCGGCGTAATCGTCTTCATCACGCGCCATGCCTCATCCAGCTCCGGGAACTTCTGTACAGGACAAGCATTCTCCTCCCGTGCTTTCTCTGCGGCCTGAATCTCCTTGGCAAGCCTTACATAGTTCGGATCCTTGCGCGAGAGTGTAAACTCAGCCAGTCCCAGGGGATTCGAACGATAGGAAGAGGTCTCTCCGGAAGGAATCAACTCGTCCGTTGTCGTCACCGGATCGTGAATCTCCGAAACGACCTTCAACATAAGGTTGTCTGTCAGCGCAACCATAGCCGGCCAGTCCTTGATATTCGGGCCAAACTTGATCTCAACCGATTCATCCGCAACACCTTTTGAGTCAAACACGCGGTTTTCATAAATCTTCTTGTCAAAGAAATATTTGTACTTCACAAAGTCTCCGTCAAAATCGGTAGCCGGTGTGAGATATCCCTTGTTTGCCGCTGTCGCTGCGATGGAACGCGCATCCATCAGTGCAACGGACGCAATCTGTCCGCTCTGAAGCTTGGAACCTTCGCGGTTCGGGAAGTTTCTCGTAGAGTGACGGATTGAGAACGCATTGTTTGCGGGGGTATCCCCTGCACCAAAGCACGGACCACAAAATGCAGTCTTTAACACGGCACCCGTCTGCATCAGTTTCGCTGCACAGCCATTTTTCACCAGTTCCATATAGACTGGCATGGACGCCGGGTACACACTCAGTGTAAACTCGTCTGGTCCGATGCTCGCATTGTCAAGGATATCCGCAGCAGCACAGATATTCTCAAACCCGCCGCCGGCACAGCCTGCGATAATTCCCTGCTCTACATACAGTTTTCCGTTCCTCACCTTATCCTTGAGCGTAAAATCAACGGCTCCGTCTAAGCTGACAAGCGCTTTCTTCTCACAGTCATCAAGAATATCCATGACATTCGCATTTAATTCCTCAATCGTGTAGGTATTGCTTGGGTGAAACGGCATGGCAATCATCGGTTTTACTTTGCTTAGATCAACTTTGATACAGCCGTCATAGTAGGCAACCTCACCTGGATTCAATTCTGCAAAATCCTCACTTCTGCCGTGTATATCATAAAATTCCCTGATGATATCGTCCGTTCTCCATATAGAAGAAAGACATGTCGTCTCGGTTGTCATGACATCGATGCCAATCCTGAAATCAGCAGAGAGCGCGGATACTCCAGGTCCCACAAACTCCATCACTTTATTTTTGACATATCCATTCTTGAACACTGCGCCGATGATCGCAAGCGCCACGTCCTGGGGACCTACGCCCTTCACTGGTTCTCCCTCTAAGTAAACTGCCACAACACCTGGCATATTGATATCGTATGTCTGGTTCAAGAGCTGCTTTACAAGCTCTGGTCCTCCCTCGCCCATCGCCATTGTGCCAAGAGCACCATAGCGTGTATGGGAATCCGAACCAAGGATCATTCTGCCGCCACCCGCAAGCATTTCCCTCGCAAACTGATGAATGACTGCCTGATGAGGCGGTACATAGACTCCACCGTATCTCTTTGCACAAGTTAAGCCAAACATATGATCATCTTCATTGATCGTACCACCCACCGCACAGAGCGAATTGTGACAATTTGTCAGCACATACGGCACAGGAAACTTTGTCAGTCCCGATGCGCGTGCTGTCTGTATGATACCCACAAATGTGATATCATGCGATGTCAATTTATCAAATTTGATTTTGAGCTTGTCCATGCGGTCGGAAGTGTTATGACTTTCTAAGATACCATAGGCAATCGTCTCCTTAGAAGCCTCTGCCTTGTCCACTTCTCTGCCGGTCTTTGCCTTGATGGCTGCCGCTGCTTCCGCGCTGTCCGCAATCAGCTCCGTGCCATTCACAAGATAAGCTCCTGTCTCCAATAATTGAATCATTTCGTACACCAATCCTTTCTTATAATAATTATATATCATTCATTTTAAGACTTTCCAAACTGATTCTCATATTCCATGTGTCAATATACACTCACTGTACAATTATACAGTACCTCCCATCTTCATGCAATGGTCAATTTGCCCAATAAACAAAAACAAGCAACAAGTACTTGCAAAATATCCAAATATACTATATTATATTACAGTAACAAAAAACGATTCTTTAAGTTTTTTATCTAAAAAATAATCGTTTTTCAAGCAAAAGATTGCATATGGAGGGGATCAAATGAAAAAAGAATGGAATGTAACCGACAGCTCAGGAAATGTCCATAAAGTACAGTGCAAAATGGGCGGCTTTGGTGGAAACAAAGTAATTGTTGACAACGACAGCTACAAACTGAAATCAAGCAATTGGTTCATAGTCGTGGTCGATTATCAGATCAACCTGCCCGGCGCCGTATGTAACCTTGTAATTATAGGAAACAATATCAGACTTGCCGTAAATGGTGTTTACCTGGATGACGGGAAAAAATATGAACCAGTAAGCAACGTTCCCGTGTGGATCTGGGTCTTGGTGGCGATCAGCTGTCTCGGAGGCTGGTTCTTCGCAGGACTCATCGGTATGTGTATCGGGGTTATCTGCAGTATGTTTGCCGTAAAGGCTGTTCTAGACAAGAAAACAGGGCTTGCTGTCGGACTTCTGGTGCTTTCCCTTGTGATCTCGGTCATCATCATGTTTTTGGTAGCACCATTACTTAATGCATAATTTGGAGGCTGTAGATTCCATGGAAGATAAAGAATTATATGGGCAAAACCAACAATATAATCAAAATCAGGCATATGGAACAAACCAGACATATAACCAGGGACAGCCGTATCAACAACCGTATCCTCCCCAGCCCGCAAGGGCTGTCGTATATGATACGATGCCAATGAAAAATAATAATGTGGCAATTGCCGGACTGATCATTGGTATTTTTTCACTCCTGGGGTGCTGGGTTCCTTTCTGGAACCTGATCTTGTCGGTTGCCGGCATCGTATGCTCAGCCATTGGACTTGCCCACAAGGGAAGGTCTGGTATGGCAATCGGTGGTCTGGTCACATCAATCATTGCCCTGTTGCTCGCAATTGTCGTGACAATCATCTATTTTGCCGCCATAGCTTATACATAAAAAGGACCGCATCAGCGGTCTTTTTTATGTATCTGTATTACAAAAGCTCAATAATCCCTGCCCCCATGTCAAAGGCTTCCTTTCTGTCATGCGTGACAAAAACCACCGTCTTGCCTCTTGTCTTTTCCTTCACATAAGCGATAACCTGCTCTTTGAGCGTATCATCGATTCCCTTAAAAGGTTCATCAAGAAACAGCACATCGTATTCTGCCAGCAATGCCCTGAGAATACTCACCCGCCTGCGCATCCCACCCGAAAGTTCAGAGACTGGTTGATTATAACAATCCCCAAGACCAAGTCTTGCCATTTCCCGTATGACAGCCTGATTTCCGAGTGTCGGCATGACCAGCCTGATATTGTCCTGTGCTGTCATGCCCTCGCACAACCGCTCTTCCTGAAATACAGCACTAAACCGCTTATTTTCCAGTCCGGAAACACTGCCGCAATCCGCGCTTTCCAACCCCATCAGGATCCGGAGCAGCGTTGTCTTTCCAGCGCCGGAAGGCGCCATAATGCAGGTCATCTCCCTGCCGCTTATGGACATGTTTAGATTGTCAAAAACCATTTTGCCGTCAAACGACTTTGACAAATGTTTCACACAAATATTATTCATCTTTCCCCATGCACATCGCGCTGCACTTTTCTACGACTTTGCTCATAAAATACAATACAATTTTCTCAAAAAAAAGGCTCGCTGCCACGATCACCAGTGTCCACGCAAACAAATCCGGTGTGTCCAAATACACTTTTGCCTGCTGCAGCCGCTCTCCAATCGACCCCTTCGGAATCCCGATGACCTCTGCGGCAGCCCCTGCCTTCCAGCTCATCCCAAGCGCTACACTGCACGCCGAATAAAAAAAAGGCATAATCTGTGGCAGATAAATATATCTCACTACACGAAGCTTCGGAATCCGAAACACATACGCCATCTCCAGCAGCTGTCTGTCCACGCTTCGGATACCGCTAAGCACACTTGTGTAGATGATTGGCAGAACCATCAGAAACGATATTAATATAGAAAGATTTCTTGAGGAAAACCAAATCAGTGCAAGTATAATAAACGATGCGACTGGCACAGACTTGACTGCCAGCATAAAGGGCGCCAAAAGTTCTTGAACCCTGGTAAAATATGATGACACTGCTGCCAGTGTTACTCCCGCCGCAACTGCCAGAAAAAATCCCGATGCAATGCGTGACAGCGTGAAACAGACAGCTTTCCAGAATGCCGCCGTCATCATGAGCTGGCTAAGCCTGCATACCACTTTCACAGGCGAAACCAGCAATATGTCACTGTCCAGCCATATGCTGGCAAGCTGCCACACAATCATCCAGAACAACACCGCCCAGAGACGGATCTTATGTTTTTCCTTCAACGGTTCCACAGACATCAATTTCCGTAATAAAATTCATCTGCCGGAAGCGCTCCTCCTACGGACTGCGGATTCTGCTCCAACAGCACTGCAAGATATCCTGAAAGCTTCTTCTTCATCTCATCTCCCGTGATACACACAATGTTGCAGTTCGGCACTGCCCTGACTGCCACTGCCGCTGGTACAATGTCATACTTCTCAATCAATGCCGATGCATCCTCGATATTTTCATTGACAAATTTAACGGAAGCCTCATAATGCTCCATAAATGCCTTGACTGCTGCTGGATTTGATTCGACAAATTCCTTTCTTGCCACGACTACACCTGTCAGAAGTGCGGAATCCGTGCCAAGCTTGTCCCACTCCTCAGTGAGATCCAGTGCAACCCTGATATTCTCGCTCTTTGTCTGCGCCGTGGTCACAAAAGGCTGTGGAAGCATCGCAATCGCATTCTCCTCTGCCATCAGCGCCGACAGGCATTCCGCGTGCTCACTCTTCCACTCGATCGTCAGATCATTGTCAGGGTCAATGCCATTCTGTATGAGAATATAGTTCAAGGCGTACTCGGGTGTCGCGCCTTTTCCGCTGGCATAGATCGTCTTCCCCTTTAAGCCGCTGATATCCGATACTGTATCTCCACTTTCCACAATGTAGATCACTCCCAGTGTATTGACAGCAAGTACTTTTACACCGCCTTCGGTATTGTTATACAGCACCGATGCGAGGTTTGCAGGAACTGCCGCGATATCCACCTGCCCTTGAACCAGTTTCGGTGTCACCTCGTCAACCGCTGCCACAATCTCAAAATGATAGTTATTGTCCGTAAGCTCCCCGGAATCAGCCTTGTCCATAAAATCAACCATTCCCATAGCAGTAGGTCCCTTTAATGCAGCGACGTTGACCGTCACTGACTCCGCAGAAGTTTGTGCCTGTTTCTTTGCACCGCACCCAGTCATCAGTACTGCTCCCAGCACCAATGACGCCAATAAAGTTTTCAATTTTTTCATAATCTCCTCCAAATAAATCACTATAATTTTACGTATTTATTGTAAAAATCTTCAACACGCAGGGGCTTATCAAAATAGTAACCCTGAAGCAGCCCTGCACCGGCCTCATTCACAATGCCCATAATAGTTGTATTCTCAACCCCCTCCGCGCAGACAATAATGCCCACATTGTTGCAGAAAGCAATGATGAACTCAATCAGCTTTCGCTCCTTGTCTGTTCCAACCACTGACTTGATCATTGTATGATCCAGCTTCACGATATCAGTCGGTATATCTTTTAATACCGCAAGCGACGAATAGCCAGTGCCGAAATCATCAAGCGCGATGCTGATCCCCTGGTCTTTAAATTTCTGCAGCCGCTCCGTCAGCTCGTCAATGCGCCCGATCCTACAGCTCTCTGTCAGTTCTAGGACGAGGCGCTCCGGCGCTATTTGATATTCCTTGAGCTTGCTGACCGTATAGTCAACGAGCTCATCGTCATGGAGCTGAATATAGGAAACATTTACATGAACCTTTTCAATCGGATTTTCGCCTCTATCATCCCAATCCCTGAGATCCCGCAGCACTTGGTCGATAATCCACTTTCCCACTGGAATGATAAACGCAGTGTCCTCAAGTATGGGCACGAACTCCATCGGTCCGATTCCCGGAAAACGCTCATCGCTCCATCGAAGAAGTGTCTCACAGCTTGTCCCTTTCCCAGTCTTAGAATCTATGATCGGCTGCATCACAATGGAAAAACCCTCGAAATTATTCTTCACACTTTCGCGCATGGCATCCCTGAGACGCAGCAGTCTTGTCTTTTTCAGATGCATCTCCTCTGTATAGAGCGAGACGCCTTTCTTTCGCACACTCTTGGCATTTTCCAGTGCCACGAGCATATTGCTCATGATCTGGTCAATATACTTGCCATCCTGCGGAAATAACACTGCACCGGCATGAAAGTCAAGATGAAACTGATCCAGTGATGCAAATGCCTGTTGCAGCTTCTCGATCTCCCTTTCCGCATCCTCACAGGTTCCATTCTCTATAAGCAGTGCAAAGTCAGAACCGTCCATGCGGTAAACACGCGTTTCCGGCGACCTGACTTCCAGCATCTTATGAGCAATCGCATAAAGCGTTTTGTCACCATATGTATAGCCGCGTTCGTCATTGATCCGCTTAAAATTGTTCAGCCCGATCATGACCGCTGCACCACTCTTATTGTTGTACAGCATATCCTCCGTATCCTTGCGAAACTCCTGGAGCGTCCACAGACCTGTGACCGGATCAATCTTATTCCGAACACCCATATTCGTGACAAATCCTGCAAAAAAGTCCATTCTGCCCTCATCATCATAGGTCATATACCCCTTGCAGTTTACCCACACATACTCGCCCTCAGCGTTGCGTATCCGGTACTCCACATCATGATAGGCGCTGATATGGTTTGCCATATCCTCAAAATCCTTGAGATACGCTGCCTTGTCATCTGGGTGAATCAGATTCAGCCACTCGAGATCAGCCGGATAGAGAATCTCACTCTTCAAGCCGAAATACTCCACCGCGCCCTTTGACCACCTTGCTGTGTTATCCTTCATATTGCTGGCAAAGAAAAATGTTCTGTTCGATGACTGTGCCAATACATCAAACAACTTGGAATCATACCCATTCATTATGCTATCAAAATCCATAGCTTCCATCCTCTTTATTAGACCCAGGCACTCTCAAAAACGTCAAACGCCGAGCGTACCCAATACATGGCAGCAGCCCTGCTCGCATCTCCCGCTCAATACGGACTTGTCACCATATTGCATAATACATTTGTATAGCGATACAAACATATTATACCGTAAATACGCACTAAACTCAATTAAGAAAATAGATTTTTTTATGAAACTTTTTCAAAATGCTGGTAGTCCTTGCTGCTGTTCCATGCCCCTCCCCAACGAAATCCATGTTCTGTAAAAATCCTGTAGCATAAGTCATTCTTGTCGATTTTATAAGGAAAATCAGCACTGCGGTCCGCATACGGAACAGCGTTATCCGGCGAGATCAGCTCTTTGCCGTCACTCGTCCGCACATAAGGATTATATAATGGGTTGATGTCTATGGCACAGCCATATGAGTGATTGGAAAGCTTAGTCCGGCCGGGCACTGTCCTATAGTTAAAGCAGGAAGTGTTGTTGTCCGCCATGGACGCCTCATCGTCCGCGTCATATTCATCTATAAGACGTATTTTCTCAATTGGATACTGACTTTCATATAGCTCATGAAAAATGTCCACCAAATCCTGCGCAATCGATTGATTACAGATCAGCTCGCCCTCCTGAACCTGCGCCTGAAAATCATAGTGAAGTACATGGACATATGCCAAATCCTCATAGGAAATCTGCAGCGATTCCTCTGTATCGGGATAGGATTTTCCAGTGATGCGCTCCTTGATCTCCTCTGTCAATGCCGTGTAATAAAAACAGTCCTCTACATCCAAAATGCTTTCTTCGACAGAAATGGCTTCAGAAGTATTTGTCTCAAAACGGTCCTCGCCCAAACCGTACACACTGCCATCAACTTCTGTTTCTGACATATCCTGTGTAATTGCACTGGTTGATTCCTCTGACAGTTCTATTTCTGATTCTATTTCCGTTTCCATTTCTA
Source organism: uncultured Lachnospiraceae bacterium (assembly GCA_947175175.1). Lineage (GTDB taxonomy): Bacteria > Bacillota > Clostridia > Lachnospirales > Lachnospiraceae > COE1. The sequence continues at coordinate 11,249 of CAMWLV010000032.1, read as the reverse complement.
CAGCGCCTTTTTTCTGACACCCAGTCAAAAGATATGCTATGACTAAAAACCGCATAATGACATTCCATTTTCTTTTCATCTTTTCTCTCCATTTCCAGTTCTTTAGGAACTGTAGGAAAATAAGTGATACAGATTGCGCAGGATATTTCTTCAAGGATGTATGTCAAAAAACGTAGGCGTAGCGGGCTACGGCGAGGCTTTTTGCCAATTGCAAAAGCAAATTGCTTTTGCAATATGTAATTGGAGAAATAGACAAGTCAAGATGCGTCAGTTATTTTTCTACAGTTCCTTATATTGGCAGCACTACAACAAAAGCCATACCATCCGTCTCACACTCGGCAAAAATATCTCCGCCCATCTTGCACATGATTTCCTTACAGATGTAGAGTCCCAGTCCGTTTCCCTGCTGCCCTCTTGTGTTTTCTCCACGGAAGAAACTGTCGAACAAGTGTACAAACTCTTTCTCAGAAACTGGTTCACCTGTGTTGAACACTCTGATGAGCTGGCAGTAGTCCTCCTCATAAAATGAGATATGGATCAAACGTCCATCTCCGTATTTAAAAGCGTTGGCAAAAAGGTTCTCAAAGACTTCAAACAGGCGGTGTATATCCCCCTGCAAAATCCGATTTTGATATTCATCGATTGTCAGACTGCACTTGCGCAGTGCACACTTTTCCCCATAATACATTCTGATCCACTGCACAAGCTCTTTTAAATAAAATTCGCCCTTCTCTACTTCAATGTGGACAATATCTTCCTTTGACGCCTTCATGATCTCACTGACAAAGTTCTCAATCTGCATCGCTTTCTCCCTAATCTGGTGATACACCTTTACCCGTTCAGCGTCCGTTGGATACATGCCATCCTCCAATGCTTTCCCATAAAGTTTGATCATGTTCAGCGGCGTTTTGATATCATGAGAAAGGGAAAGCAGCAGCATTTTTTTCTCTCTCTGCAGTTCCATTTCCCGCTTGCGGCTCACATAGAGCGCATCCTTCAACTCATTTAATCCCCACAAAAATTTTCCGAGAAATTGGTTTTTTTCTGCCTTGACCTCACCCTGCAGATTTCCTTTTGACAATTCATAAGTAATATCCTGCATTCTGTGAAACGGCTGGATTAAATGTGCTCTTAAATAAAACAGGACACCTAACAGAAACAATTCCATCAAAAACAATGCTCCCTGTATCCAGAAAAAGAACTGTCTTCCAAAAACTGCCTGCTGATAGTCAAATCTGAGATAGCCGGCTAACTGTCCGCTGGCTTTATTTCCATAATCGAGTAGGGGAAAAGCCTTTCCCCTACTCGCGCGCCGCCGATGCGCCACTCCAGTGGCATATTTCATCTGCATCGGCGTGTGCATAAAATAAAGCGGATAAACCATACTTTCCTTTCCGTTCACCCCACTGTAAAAGTTTGTGATGACATCTTTGTCTGTCTCAGATACTGGAAGGAATACAATTGATTGTACTTCATGACAGCTGTCCAGATCTATATTTTTTATTTTTTCTGACACATCTGTCATTTTTATATCCGTTTTTCCTAAATCGATTCTTCCTACTTCCGCCTCTATATCTGCCAGAATACGGTTTATTTCAACCTTGTAAAACTTCGTGCTTTCATCCTGTTGCTCCTTTCCTATCATTCCTACACAAACGGCAAGCACCGCATACACCACAAGAGACAGAATCATCAGCCTGTTATAATTCTTCATAGCAATAGCCCACTCCCCATACGGTTTTAATGCGCTCTGGCTTCTTTGGATTTTCTTCTATTTTATTGCGCAGCATGTTGATATGAACGGTCAATGTCTGACTTTCGCTAAAGCTGTCGGCACCCCATATTTGATTGAACAAAAAATCTTTGTCCAACGTCTTTCCGGGATTTTCGGCCAATAGCAGGAGAAGTTCATATTCTTTTACATTGAGTTCTAAAAGTGATTTGTTTTTGTATACTTTATGGGCGGATTTGTCAATCATAAGACTGCCGGACTGCAGGACATCCTTCTCTGCCATGGCGCCATAAATCCGCGCAAACAGAGAGTTTATCTTTGCCATCAGTAAATCAGGATCTACTGGCTTTTCGATATAATCGTCCGCGCCGAGCCGAAATCCGTTTAACTGGTCTTCTTTTCCCACACGCGCACTGATCATGAGAATCGGCATACTTCCAGCCTTGCGCATCTCACGGCATACTGCAAATCCATCCATTCCCGGCAGTGTGATATCCAAGAGAATGAGCTTTGCAGTTTCTTTTTGCAGACATGCGAGTGCTTCTTCGCCCGAAGCAGCCCTTTGTACCTTATATCCTGCCCTTTCAATATAAACACTTAACAGCTTCGCCAACTCCTCCTCATCCTCAACCATCAAAATATCATACAAATCCAATCCCTCCAAAAAAATGTAACTGCTTTAAAGAAGAATGCCTGCCCCTGGCATTCTTCCGAACGAAACTTAGAGGTTCTAAGGCGGTGACCTTTACCGCATTAGAACTTCTAAGTTTCGTTCTGTTTACCAGCCGAGTTTCATCAGCCAGTTGTTCAACTCCCGATCACGCTCTCTAGCCATATCCTCTGTATATTTCCCCAGATGCATCTCGTCCCGGATATTGCCGTCCTCTATATAAAAGACACGCTCACACCGAGACGCAACCTTCACATCATGCGTCACCATCATAATGGTCGTTCCTTCCTCATTCAGCTTATTGAGCTCCTTCATGACTTCCTTTGAATTCTGCTTATTCAACGCCCCTGTCGGCTCATCGGCAAAAATTATTTTCGGATTGTTGATCATACTCCTCGCAATGCACGCTCTCTGCAGCTGTCCGCCCGATACCTCGCTGATATCATTATCCGCCACTTCGCTGATACCAAGCTTCGCCATCAATACTTTCGCGCGCTCGTTAATCTCCCTGCGCTGCGCCTTACTGGAAGCTGATTGATATGCCGGCAACACTATATTATCATAGATGGAAAGATTTTTCAGCATATACATCTGCTGAAATACAAATCCCATCCTTTTTAAGCGCATGTCGCTGACTTGATTCGCGGAGAGCTTCGTCATCTCCTCCCCAAAAAACCGAATCTCCCCTGCCGTAGCTGTATCCATACCGCTGATGGTATAGAGCAGCGTCGTCTTCCCCGAGCCAGAAGGTCCCATTACCCCAACCATTTCGCCCTCCTCAATCTCCAGATTAACATTCCGAAGGACATTATTCTGTCTCTTGTTCACAATATAAGTTTTACACAAATCTGTTGCTTTCAATGCGTTCATATCCACAATTCTCCTATCTTTTCCACATCATATACTAATTCCTTCACTCTGCAATCTTCATATCACTGGTGTTGATTCTCCTCACGCTTCCGGTTGCAAAATACGTCGCGGCCATGATTCCCACAAGCAGCACAACCGGATAAAGCACATATGCCTTTAATGGTTCCACCTGGATCTGAAGTTCCGCTCCCATGATCGCAAATACCTTTGTCAATATAAATCGATTGCACAGCATGGATAATGGCACCGCAAATACCATCGAGAGAATGACCACCCAGACCATCCGCATCATCAGCCACATCCGAATATCATGACTGCGCCAGCCAATGCTTCCCAGCATGGCAAGCTGCCCTTTCTCCTGTACAACGAAAAGCTTCATCATCAGCAAGGCAATCAACATGATCAATACACACAGCATGACCGTCATCGGAAACTGCATCGCGCGCATAGTTTCCTTTACAGAACCTATATTGGCATTTACAGCCTCCTGTGCTGTCAGCCACTCATATTGCGGAAATTCTTGTTTCAATTGATCCGCCAGCTGTCTCTGTGTCAGCTCTGTATCCATATCTACTGTTGTTTTCCAATATCCCATCATGACCTCATTGCTCAGGTCAATCGCCGGATTCAGTCTGCAGCTCTTTCCCAACTGCATATAATCACTGTAATATCCCGTAATAATAAACTTATGTTCTCCCTCGCTTAACTGCGCGGTTACAGTATCACCAATCCTTAAATGATTATCCTCCATGACTTTCTTGGAAAACGCCACCTCATTCTCCAGCTTTGGCGCTTCTCCTTCCGCATATTCACAATAACTGCCATTTTCACCAATCGGATAATTGGTCAGAAACGTTTCTGTTTTGCCCTCATCATTTAAAGTAAACTGGCAGAAGATCAGCGCCCCAACACCCAGTTTTGCATCATAGCCTTTCTCCGCCATCTCGTGCTCTATCCGCCGCAGCGCTTTCTCCAAATCCTTCGTGTTATGATACGGATCATCGCCCTCATCTTCTATTGTTTCTATATAGACTGCAGCATCAGGATTCAGGCTGAATTTGGATACCATCTCGTCGCTTTCCATTGTTGTCAGTGTATTTAGGGGTACTGTGATCAGCACAAAACTGATACAGAATGTAATAAGCAGCACCAGATACCGTTTCGTATTACATAGAATGTCATTCAATCCCAGAAATGAAATGGTTCCCATATACTTTCTCTTGTAAAGGCATAGACCTCTTTTCCTCTGATACCGTTCCCCATTTCCGCCGTTTCGTATCGCTTCTATGGCAGATATTTTTTTCAATTTCCTTGTAAACAAGACACACATTCCTGTGACAAAAATGATAACCGCCACGCTGCAGATCAGACTGAGCCACATAGAATCTGTGCTGTCACCCAGTACCATGTTCTTGCTGACACTTTCCGTCATGAGTGCTCCGATTGGTATGCTGAGCAGAAATCCCACAAACGCCCCCACAGCAACTACCGCAAAATACTTTACCAGGTAAATCTTCTGTATAGAAAAATTGCGCATTCCAATTGCTTTCATTACACCGATTTCCCGATAGTTTTCCTCCATGGTAAAGCTCAGTGAAAAGCGCAGTATCATCAGCGATATCAGGATCAGGCAGATACCAATCACGATCAACAGGGCGGCAACAATCATGTCAAACACATAGAGCATGGAATAAAGGCTGCTTTCGATCGAATTAGCAACTGACTGAAAATTTTGTCGGTTCATCGCCTCCAGCGTCTTTTTCGGTTCTGTTGAATTGAATCCATACACCCCGATTGTCACATTTGTGGAATCCAGCACCATGGCATCATAATCTTCCTTACAGAAGACAAGGCGCCCCATTCCTGACATTTCATTTCCAAACAAGATGTCCTTGCACCGCACGGCAATCTGGTATGTAAAGATTTTACCAGATATTTCTATCTGAATCTTATCCCCTGTCTGAAGTCCGTTTCGCTCCATCAGTCCTGGCGAGACTGCCACTTCACCAGAACCGAGCATCAGATCATTTCCCTCGCCGTCCAGCGGTTTTGCATATTTACTGCCTGTATATCCCAGGTAAAGACTCGCTCCGGCTGCATCGATCGGATTCGCATTCTCTTCGCTCATTCCTTCTTTCACGGGTATGACATCGTCTGCCTTGATCTGACACAACTGCTCATATGCATATTCTGTAATCTCACTGCGGCTCTCGATCCACTCCTCAAACGCCTCCTTTTCGTCCTCCCCTCCCAGTACGACCATCACATCACTGACGTTGGCATACTTCATAAAAGTTTTCAATCCATTCATCACCACATGGATATTGCTGACACTGCTGGCGAGAAATATCGTAGACAGTGTGATAAATAGAAACAGAATGATGTTGACACTCTTTTGTTTCATCAGATCTTTTTTCAGTATCTCAAACCACATATCTTTCTTTCCTTTCCTATATTAAAAGTTTTTTGTTACTGTGGTTATTATAAAGGGGAAATTGTTAAAAAATCCTTAAACGGCATTATTTTTTATAGATTTCATATTTTTCTTGTTTATATCTGATGTTGTTCTATGATATAGATATCTAACGAGGAGGTTAGTGTGAATAATCAGAAATTTTTCACACGGCAAATTTGTGCTTGCGCCCAAATTCGCGGGTTTGGGCAAGAATATGGGATTTTATGGAATATGTTATAAATTTTATATGGGATAATGAAGCTAATGTATGGATTGCAACAAGTGATGATATTCCTGGTCTTGTATTGGAATCTGGTTCCTTCGATGCTCTGCTTGAGCGCACTTAATATGCCATACCAGAACTATTGCTCCTAAATAATTCTGAAATGCAACCTTTTCCCTGACATTCAAATCAGAACGTCACGAATGGATTGTATTAAATGGCTGAATATGAAAACACAAAAACCACTATCTGGCATCACCCAGACAGTGGTTTTCTTATTCTACATGATATTTACTTCATCTTTACAGCATTGATACGCGCGATCGAACGCATCAGGGCTGCCTCTGCTCTTGCGACATCTACACTGCCGCCACGCTCAGCAAGCCTTCCCTCTGCCCTCTGCTTTGCAGCATTGGCACGCGCCTCGTCAATCTCACCTGGCCACTCGATAATCTCTGCGAGGATTGTTACCTCCCGTGGCAGTATCTGTACAAATCCTGCATGAAGTGCTGCATTTCGCACAGTGTCGCCCTGCGTAATCGCAAGAATACCGGGCTTCACGATGACTGTGAGCGGTGCATGACCGGCATAGACGCCGATCTCACCCTCTGTTGTATTAAATTCTACCATGTCCGCCTCTTCATTAAAGAACTCGCGGTCCGGCGTCACGATCGTTAGCTTGAACTTCTCTGCCATAGTAGCACCTCCATTTTCGTATACATCGAAGTTATCATCAGGAAGAACGCTGCTCTTTGCGTTCTTCCCGGGTGTAACTTAGAAACTCCTGGAGTCCCGTCCAATGGCGGGACTTCTTTAGAGTTTCTAAGTTACGCCCTGGCTACTACGTCATCAATTGTTCCGGCATTGAGGAAATGTCCTTCAGGAATATCGTCATGCTTTCCTTCCATGATTTCCTTAAAGCCCCTGATCGTCTCTGCGATCGGTACATACTTACCTGGCATACCTGTAAACTGCTCCGCTACATGGAATGGCTGTGACAGGAATCTCTGAATCTTTCTCGCACGGTTAACTGTGATCTTGTCTTCCTCTGACAACTCATCCATACCAAGAATTGCGATGATATCCTGCAATTCCTTATATTTCTGAAGCACCTGCTGTACACCGCGTGCTACCTCGTAGTGCTCCTGACCTACGATACGCGGATCAAGAATTCTCGATGTGGACTCAAGCGGGTCAACAGCCGGATAAATACCGAGCTCCACGATTGAACGCGAAAGAACGGTCGTTGCGTCCAAATGCGCAAATGTTGTCGCTGGTGCAGGGTCCGTCAAGTCGTCGGCAGGCACGTATACAGCCTGTACTGATGTGATGGAACCATTTTTTGTCGAAGTGATGCGCTCCTGCAAAGCACCCATCTCTGTCTGAAGTGTCGGCTGATAACCTACGGCTGAAGGCACACGTCCGAGCAGCGCGGAAACCTCGGAACCGGCCTGTGTGAATCGGAAAATATTGTCGATGAAAAGAAGTACGTCCTTTCCACCCTTGTCACGGAAATATTCCGCCATCGTAAGACCAGTAAGACCAACTCTCATTCTGGCTCCAGGCGGCTCATTCATCTGTCCAAATACCATGGCGGTCTTGCTGATAACGCCTGATTCCGTCATTTCATTGTACAGGTCATTACCCTCTCTGGTACGCTCACCTACGCCAGTAAATACGGAGAAACCGTCATGCTCGTTCGCAATGTTTGTGATCAGCTCCTGAATAAGCACTGTCTTGCCTACGCCGGCACCGCCAAACAGACCGATCTTACCACCTCTCTGATATGGGCAGAGAAGGTCAACGACCTTGATTCCTGTCTCTAACATCTCTGTTGATGTCGCCTGCTCCTCAAAAGAAGGTGCCGGTCTATGAATCGGCTCATAACCTTGTGCCTCGGGAGCTGGTTTGTTATCTATAGGTTCGCCAAGTACGTTGAACATACGTCCAAGTGTGCTCTCACCAACGGGAACTGTAATCGGTGCGCCTGTCGAAACTGCGTCCATTCCTCTTACAAGTCCGTCCGTAGGTCCCATGGCGATACATCTTACCGTATCATCACCCAGATGCTGCGCAACTTCAATCGTGAGCACAGTACCGTCGCTTCTTGTAATCTTAACTGCATCGTTCAGTTCCGGAAGCTGTCCTTCACTGAACTTGACATCAAGAACCGCACCGATAATCTGGGTAACTTTACCAATTATCTTATCTGCCATCTTTTTGTTTCCTCTCTATCATATTTTTGAATTGTGTGAAGAACGCCCGTTCTCGGCATTCTTCCTGGCGAAAAGTATCTCGTTAGAAATTCCTTTCGTTATGATATTGCCTGCGCACCCGCGATAATCTCTGTCAATTCCTGCGTAATAGCGCTCTGACGCGCCCTATTGTAGAGCAGTGACAGACTCGAGATAATCTCATCCGCATTGTTGGTCGCATTGTCCATTGCCTGCATTCTTGCCGCGTTCTCACTCGCAACAGACTCAATCATCGCCCCATAAATCAGGCTCGTGATATATTTCGGAATGATCAAGTCAATCGCGTCCTCTGTCTCAGGCTCAAAATCCAACACAGCCTTATCATCATCGCTGCGCTCGTCCTCAATCTTAATAGGAAGCAGTTTCAATCTGGTCGGTATATGCGTCACAGTATTCTTAAATCCTGTATATACAACATAGATTTCGCCTACTTTGCCAGTTGCAAAGTCATCAAGCACCTGATTGCTGATCTTCATGGCATCTGCATAAATTGGCTCTTCGATTGCCGCGGAATAATCCTCTCCCATCTCATAGCCAAGTCTGGCAAATGTATCCCTGCCCTTACTTCCTACGGGGTAAATGATCAAATCATCCTTATTCCACTCATTACTCCTCACGAGTTTAATGATATTGGAATTATAGCCGCCGGCAAGTCCCCTGCTGCCCGTGATTACGATCACAGCCTTTTTCGGGGAATTGTTTGCCTTGAGATATGGATGGTTGATATCCCCTGCTTTGGAAAGCATGGAAACCACCGTTTCATACATGCAGTTAAAATATGTCTTAGACTTCTCTGCACGCCCCTTCGCTCTTTGCAGTTTGACGGTGGAAACAAGCTTCATGGCCTTCGTAATCTGCTGTGTACTCTGTACGGAGCTCTTACGTCTCTTGATATCTCTCATTGAGGCCATAAATATTCAGTCCCCCCTTCTTTTTACTTAAAGCGTCCTTTAAACTCTTCAATCGCTGCAACAAGCGTCTTCTCGGTGTCATCCGAAATTACTTTTTCTTCCCGGATTGCCTTTGGCACCTGTGGATACTTGGTATCGAGGAACTCAAAAAGCTCTGCCTCAAATCTTGTAATGTCAGCTACAGGCACATCAAGCAGATACTTTTTTGTGGCAACAAACAGAATGATAACCTGATATTCAACTGCCATTGGCTTGTACTGCGGCTGCTTTAAGATCTCCTTGATTCTTGCACCCTGGTCAAGTCTCTCCTTTGTGTCTGCGTCTAGATCGGAACCAAACTGTGCGAATGAAGCAAGCTCTCTGTACTGGGCTAGCTCTGTACGAATCGGTCCCGCGATCTTCTTCATCGCCTTAATCTGGGCAGAACCGCCAACTCGTGAAACGGACAGACCTGCATTTACGGCTGGTCTGAAACCGGAGTTAAACATTTCTGTCTCAAGATAGATCTGACCGTCTGTAATCGAAATAACATTTGTCGGAATATATGCGGAAACGTCACCTGCCTGTGTCTCAATGATCGGCAGCGCCGTAATGGAACCTCCGCCGTACTCCTCACTCATTCGGCATGCACGCTCAAGAAGCCTTGAGTGGAGATAGAATACGTCTCCGGGGAAAGCCTCACGTCCAGGCGGACGCTTCAGTAGCAGGGAAAGTGTACGGTATGCGACAGCATGCTTACTCAGGTCATCATAGATAATGAGCACGTCCTCACCGTTTTCCATCCACTCCTCACCGATCGCACAGCCTGAATACGGTGCAATGTACTGCAGCGGAGCAAGTTCACTGGCTGTTGCGGCTACGATCGTCGTATAAGCCATAGCGCCGAACTCCTCAAGAGTCTTCACAATGCTTGCAACAGTAGAAGCCTTCTGACCAATTGCAACATAAATGCATTTCATGTTCTGACCTTTTTGATTGATAATGGTATCTACGGCAATCGCGGTCTTACCAGTCTGTCTGTCACCGATGATCAACTCGCGCTGTCCTCTACCGATCGGAACCATGGCATCAATTGCCTTGATACCTGTCTGCATTGGTGTATCAACGGATTTTCTGGTAATAACACCAGAGGCAACTCTTTCAATCTGACGATATTTTGTGGTTGCGATAGGACCTTTTCCATCGATTGGCTGACCAAGCGCATTTACTACACGTCCGAGCAGAGCATCCCCTACGGGCACCTCTACAACGCGGTTGGTCGTCTTTACGGTATCACCTTCATTGATGTTCTTGGAGTTTCCAAGCAATACGGCACCTACGTTGTCCTCCTCAAGGTTCATGACCATGCCGTAAACCTCTCCCGGGAACTCAAGCAGCTCACCCTGCATTGCCTTTTCCAGTCCGTGTACACGTGCGATACCATCTGCCACCTGAATAACCGTACCGACTTCCGATACTTCCAGATCAGAGGCATATCTCTTTATCTGATCCTTAATCACAGAACTTATTTCTTCTGGTCTTAAATTCATATGGATCTGCACCTTTCTGTTTATTTTTATAATTGGATCGCCATCAACTCGCGCTGTAACTTATCCAATTTTGTCCGAATACTGCTGTCCACAACCCTGTCACCCATCTTAATGACCATTCCGCCTATCAGGCTCGTGTCCACATCATAGATGCACTCGATGGTCTTGTATCTGGTGGTAGCAAGTAACCGGCTCTCAATATCTTGTTTTTCCTGATCATTTATTGCTATAGCCGTTGTGACATAAGCCGTCCCGATATTGTTGTACTCCTTTATGGATGCAATAAAGTCTTCAAGAATCGCCTCAATCTCCGTATAACGGTCTTTCTCAACGATCGTCACCAGAAATCCGAGCATTTCCTTGCTGATCTTATCCCGAAACACATTCTGCACCACCTCGAGCTTATCTTCTTTCTGGATCTTCGGGTGGTTCATGAATTGTCCGAACTCCACATTGGTGCGGATCACTTCAAGGAGCCCTGCTGCCTCCTCCAAAAAGGCTGAGGTCTTATCCTCTTCAACGGCAAGTTCAAACAACGCCTGAGCATACGTTTTGGAAACTAGCTTAGCCATGTGCTATCACCTATTTCTTTCAATGTCTTATC
>CAMWLV010000031.1 GCA_947175175.1 uncultured Lachnospiraceae bacterium | reverse complement strand
TTTGATGTCGTGGCGGAACGACTTTGTACTTTCATAATGCGCCTTAGCTTCCTGCACATACTGATTCATAAAATGTTCCTGCTGTCGGAGCAGCGACAACTCTGTACTGTAACGAACATTTTCCAGCAGTTTTTTATATGCAGTCATAACACAAAAGAGACTCGCCATTCCCAAAAGCTGTATGACAAGCATTCGAACATGGTCTACATTTATCACATTTCCACGACTATCCGTGGTAATGGCATTCCCATAGATCCCATAATTGATATATTCGCTGACCAGAAAAATCATCAGTGTTGGTATCAAGATTAAAACCGCATATTGACCATTTACCGATTTGTCAGACACAAAATACCGCTCTACCATACGGCAGCAATAGATTATTGCAAATACAGATATATTTCCCAATAGCATCAATGGTACACTTACAGTGCTCTGGGCAAAGGAAAACAAGAACGGGTTCAAAAGACACAAGACCGAATGAACAACACCGCCGCAGATCTGCATGATTTCCCCCGTCATCACTGCATACAATACAACAGTCATAAAACCAGTTTTGCACACAAGAAGTCCCCACACAATCAGCATAAAGACATAACTCAAAAAAGTGTTAATACCCATATTCCGAACTGCAATCGCCACCACTGCTCCAAATATCACAAACATCAGTTTATAAGCGAAATGTACTTGCTTTCTCAAATATTTTGTAAAATAATGAAGACCTGCAAACATCTGAACAATTCCCATAATATAGTCATTGAAAAAATCAAAATAATGCTCCACCGTAACTCCTCATTCCTCCATTTTTCTAGAGTTCCTTACATTGATACAGGCAAAAATCCATACAGATTTGTTTATGCGACAAATTTCAATCTGCAAATAGCTACTTATTTTTCATATATTGCAATATTATACCCGAAAACTCTTTACTGCGCAGGCGCGACACTGGTATCTCTATATCACCCATCATTTTTGCGACACCGTTCTTGTAGCCGCGCAGATATTTCATATTGATCAGATAACTCCTATGACACCTGTAAAATCTGCTGTCCAGCCTTGTTTCCAGATTTTCAATCCTGTCATAGAAGTCAATAACCTCCGACGAAGTTAAATGCAGATATATCTTTCTGCCAATAATCTCGCAGTATACAATCTCATCAAAAGAAATAATGCTGCTATCATACCCTTTCTGAACAAGCAGCTTCTTCTCCGCGTCCTTTTGCATGGAAATCAGCAGGCGCTCCATCGTTTTATCAAAATGCTTTTTCTCAATTGGTTTAACCAGATAATCATATGCCTGTACTTCAAAGGACTGAAAGACCATTTCTTTTAAAATCGTAGTGAAGATCAAATAGCCATTGAAGCCTCGGCGACGAAGCTGCCTTGCTGTTTCTAGGCCATCCATATCTATCATCTGAATATCAAGAAATAAAACATCAAAAGCCTGATCTGATTCCAGTAGGGCTTCCCCGTTTGAAAACTGTGTTACTTCTATACTCAAATGATTGCATTCAGAATAACAGCGTTGAAGATGTTTCGGATGATTCTTGATATTTTTTCCAGTGTTTTTCCTGCAGAAAAAGTCAGATACCATCACACTGATTTGATCTGACATATATTGCTCATCATCACAAACTGCTATGCGAATCACGATTCCCGCCTCCTCTTAAAAAGAGTATTTTATCATATTCCATTTCACGATACAATTCAATTGTATTGAAATGTATTATGAATGCTATGAACTGTGTTATTCAAAATTATTTGCGAATTAAGGGCGTACATGTTATAATGGCGATAATTATTTTATGGGATCACGATTCATTATATAACGACAAATGTCTGAAGATTAAGGAAGGAGATTTTTATGGGAATCGAATTAAGAGCACTTGCAGTTACCGATGGCATTGACATCTATGAAATGTTGCAGGAGCTGCCCGCGGACGAAAATGGTTATATCAACCGGGCGGCGGGTATGAGCTTTGACGAGTATAAGGAATGGCTCAAAGGCAAAGTACAGGAAGCAGAACAGACTGGCATTATCGACGGCTGGAAGGTTCCATCGACAACTTTTTGGCTTTTCGAGGACGGCAGGCCTGTCGGCTGTGGCAATCTGCGCCATTTTTTAACGGATAAATTATTGGAACAAGGTGGACATATCGGGTACTCCATCCGTCCCTCAGACAGAAACAGAGGGCTTGGGAAAACCCTTTTATCTCTCTTAATCGAGGAAAGCAGAAAAAAGGGCATAGACAAACTTCTGCTCACCATCCACAGTCAAAACACGCCATCGCTGCATGTCGCATTGGCAAACGGAGGGAAGATCGAAAAAGCAAACGAGGAACGAAGCTATATCTGGATCGTCCTCTGAAGGCTTGAAAATACGGCAGCATCAGCGCAGGGTGCTGCTATTTCTCCATTCCAAGCTTTAATTCATTCCAATCAGTTACTGTCAAAATATTTTTATCTTCTGTATACGGCAAATCAATCGCCCCTATGTACCATACTGGTAACAGACCAGCATTTAAGGAACCTTTTACATCGCATTCGTACTGATCCCCGATATACCAGACTTCGTCTGGCTGCAATTTGGCTTTTTCCAAAGCCAGATCAAATATCCTTTTATTTGGCTTACGGAATATATAATTACTTGATGTAATAACAAATTCAAATGTATTTTCTGGCAGCAGTCTATTGATCCGTTCTGCAACCACGGATGAATCATAGGAAATATTGCTGATTACACCTGTGCGGATGCCTTTGCGCTTCAAATATTCCAGAAACTCTTTTATACCTTCAGTCGGCATGCCCGGAGCAGCGGCATTCCAGAATACCGTATCAATTTCAGAGCTGCTTAATGCAATCTCTATTCCCTGTGATTCATAAAGATAAGGCGTAAACATGGTATTGGGTATTTCTATCTGCAATAAATGTCTTTTCTCAGGATCAAATCTTCCAAGCTCCCGATTGATTTCATTTGCCCTGGCTTGCACCTGCTCTGCTGACAAATGATATTTATTTCTTGTTGCATACTGTAAAACAGCCGCTGTTCCCTTTATCCCATCAAATTTCTGTTCTGCAATAAGTGTCTGACCATAATCAAACAATACCATTTTGGGCATTTTCATGTATTTTACCTCCTCATTCAATATATCCCTCTTGTAACAGTAATACTAATACAAGTGTCTCTCGTTTCAGAGCATTTTTACGCAAGCTGCAAATTCTGCTCATTTATTCGATCACCCTTAAAATCATAACATATAAAATACATATTTGACACTGTTTTTTATATATTAGGAGTTATTTAGAGTTATCGTTCACTCATCCGTCAAAATGCTTGCTCATTAGCATTTTGTGTGCAAAAATAGTAGCAGTTCACACCAACAATGTGCAAAATTATGCATAAATCTGGTGTGAACTGTAACTATTCAAATGTGAACTTTTATGTTATAATAACAGTAATACCATATTGGCAAACAGTTGTTGCACATTCTATATCCACAAAGGAGAAAAAAATGAACCAATCAAAAGCAATTGACTTTTTACTGGAAAATGGCAGAGATGTCATCAAATACCGCCTGCACAAAGAAATTTTAAAGGATCTCTCCAAAACAGAGGAGGAATCACTGCTTGAGCGGGTAATGCAGACGCCAAACTATAAACTTCTCGAGAGCTATGTGAAACCTAACGGATATATCGGAATCGGTATGCACTCCTGGGAAAAATTCAAGGAAACAGAACTGCAGGACGGGGAATCTGCGGCGCGGCTGCTGTCCAATTATGCGATTCCCAAAGACACTGCGATCGTGAAGAACTTTATCAGTGCACTGCGCGATGACAATACTTTGGAAGAGGAATTCTCCTATTACAATCCAGAAATTGCACGTTTCCAGAATCGTTTTCTGGGGCTGAACAACGGCGGCGGACTGATGGTATTAGTCTATACTTGTCAGGCGCTATTGGGGTATGGCGATGACGATGAAGTCAGACCATTTGTGGAAGCGTCATTCAAAGCATTTGAAAGTCTGTTGCAGATAAATGCATTGGAAGATATCACGAAATACAATCCGCAGGCAAAGCGAAAATACAATTATCCATATATTGAACACGACGTCTATTTTCCATGTCAGTATCACTTGGAAACTTTGGCTTTTACGCAGTCATGGAGGACTGACAAATCTGTCAATAAAATGGTCGACGCAGTCAATTATCATGACAAAATTATGAAAGAAGACAGCAACATGCATGTGAAGATCGGCAGTAGGTATTATGCCCCGCTTTGGGCATATGTCAGACCATTTCATGCGTATGAGTCAAATAAGGCTGGCTCGGTTGCCCAGCGAAAAACATTGACCAGCCTGGCAAAGATTGGCGGGGATAAAATCGATGTTGTCCGCATGAGTGCAGAGGTCGTGGAGGAAGCATTGTCCAAAGAGGGGTATCTGAAAATTGATTTCGAGAGTTCTTACCAAAAACAGTGCTACAAAGCTGGCTTAAAATATCCGGGGCCCTACAGTGAAGTCTCGCTTGAACCAGACCATAAAACGAACACTGCACTCTGGTGCGAACTGACGTTTTGGGGCGTGCAGTTTTTGGATCTGATTCAAAAATTTCATATATAAGGATTTTAGACTATTGCAGAAGGGCAGTTAGAAAATCCATTATCCAGTTGATTTTCATTTTACAGCATTTTCAAAGATTTCTGAACATAAATTTACTCTCAGAATCTCTCTTGCATATTTGGACAAAATCAAGCATATGGAGACTCTGAGAGCAATTATATAGTGTCATTACGCCTCAGTTACCATACATAAACTCATGTTGTGTAATTGAGGCAACGATTAAGTCATTCCTTTCCCCAGTCGACCAATCCACCCTTCTGTCTCTTAGCCTGCCATCAACTTGAAATCCTGTTTTTTCTAATAGTTTCAACGAAGAAAGATTCGTTTCATTACATTTTGCTTCAATCATATATAGCCTTTGATTGATTAAATATTCTTCCAATATACAATTAACCGCTTCAAATGCATACCCTTGTTTCCGGTATTTTTCACTGATAACATATCCAATCTCACCGACACCTAATTGATTGTATGGTATATCTATAGTAATGTAACCAACTATCTTTTCAAGCTTTTTATCTTCAATTACCCATGCATTTTTATTGGAAAGAAATCCCTGAACCAAATCCTCCATTTGTTGAATATCCGTCATTGGATATAACACGATATATTTGCGAAGAGATTCATCTTGTCCCCAACTTTCCCAGCATTCATAAACATCGCCTTCCCTAAAATGACGTATCAATAACCGCTCCGTTTCCAGCGTCCTTTCTCCGCCCATCAAATCTCACACCTCCCATTTTCGATTCTGTGCTTTGTATCACTTTTCATGTTCCATTACAGTGTTTGCTTTTCCCTGTGAATTGTTGTGTTCCAAAACAATGTCCTTAGGAACTGTAGGAAAATAACTCATGCATCTTGACTTGTCTGCACAAGTTATTTTTCTACAGTTCCTTATCCTCCACAGTAATAATCTGCTGAACTTGGCTGCTCTGCAGGCTTCAGACTTTCCTCCTCATGCTTCTGCGCAAAATAGCGAATTGAAATACTTCTTGGCTGTGCAAGCTTTTCAAACCGGATCTGATAACTCGCCCTTTTCGCATCAATTGCCTCAATCACTCCCCTGCCGAAGATATGGTGCTCTACTACGTCCCCAACCTTGTGGGTATCATCTGCTTCCATTTGCATTTCACGATTCAGATTTGCTGCATAACGCTTGCTCTGATGCTTCAAATCCTCCGAAATCTGCCCGATCCGAACATAATTTGTCTCCCCAATCTCCTCAATAAACCGGGAGACCAGTTTTTGCATTCCATTCTGTGCTGTCCCCTCTGACTCCATCAGAAAAAGATATTTTTCCGCTCTGGTAATCGCCACATAACACAGTCTACGCTCTTCCTCCAGACCTGGATTTTTCCGCTCCCCAATCGTCTTTGACGAAGGAAATACGCCCTCTGTAAAACCAAGGATAAATACTACTGGAAATTCCAATCCCTTTGAGGAATGTATCGTCATGAGTTTCACTGTATCTTTTTGGTATTCCCTGTCCTCCCCTGACTGGAGTGCAATCTGCTGCAAAAACTCATCCAGACTCAGGTTCTCTCCAAATTCCCGCTCAAACTCATTGGCAATGCGCTTAAATTCCGCAAGATTGTCGAGACGCTCCTCGTCGCCCATCTCCCGTATGTATGCTTCATAACCAGAGTTTCTTGTCACTTCATTGACAATGTCGGATATCCGCATTTCCTGATATCGTTTCCGCATGGAATCAATAAAATGAACAAATTCCGCCGCCTCACTGTTCTGAAACTCTTTCGCCTCCAAATGCATTGACAGGGTAGCAAAAAGTGACCTGTCAGGTGCCTTCAGCCCTTCAAGGAAATTCATCTTTGCCCGTCCAAACCGCCTGCGCGGCGTATTCACGATGCGCCGAAAACAGATGTCATCATCATATGCAATCAATTTCAGATAAGCCAGAATATCCAAAATCTCCATTCTCTGATAAAAGCGGACACCGCCGAAGATTTCATAGGGAATATTCTTTTCTACCAGTTTTTTCTCCACAACACGGGACAAAAAACTGGAGCGGTATATAATGGCAAAATCAGAATATCGAAAACCTCCGCTCATATGCAGCTTTTTGATATTCTCGATCACATGATCCATCTCCTCAAAATCATTTCTGGAGTGATAATGAATGACAGGCGCACCTGCTGCATTTTTTGTAAAGAGATCTTTTTTTACTCGCTGCTGGTTCTTCTCGATCAAAGTATTCGCACATTTGAGTATCTGCGGTGTAGAGCGGTAATTCTGATTCAAAATAATCGTCTGAGTAGGTTCATGATCTTTGTCAAAATCCACGAGAAGCCCCACATCGGAACCGCGCCACTCATAGATATTCTGATCCGGATCGCCCACGATCATTAAATTGCGATACTGGTCTGACAAAATATCCAGCAGCCGCATCTCCACCTTCGAGCTGTCCTGAAACTCGTCCACCATAATGTAATTCAGCCTGTTCTGCCATTTCTCTCTCACCTCGGCGTCCGCTTCCAGCAAATGAATCGCAAACGCAATCAAATCCTGAAAATCCAGCGAATAAGTCGCCTTTTGTCTCTGCAGGAATTCTTCTATGATCTGGTCGTCCTGCTTTTTAATCTCATGCAGTATCTGACATGGCTGCGGATTGCATAATTTCGCCACATATGTGCCATCTTTTTTTGCATATCTGATTTTCCTGAGAATCGATTCAAAACTGGCATAGTCCAGCTTTAATTCATACTTTTGATAGATTTCTCCAAGGATTGCTTTCTGCTGCTGGTTGTCTATGATCTGAAACTGCTTATTCAGAAACAGCTTTTCCGGGTTTTCCCGCAGCAGCCGGTTGCAAAATCCATGATACGTACAGATGAGGCCAAAATCATATTCTCCCCCGATCAGCGCACGAATCCGCCGCTTCATCTCGCCAGCCGCTTTATTGGTAAAAGTCACACACAGGATATTGGAGGAATCGATTCCATACTCCTGCACAAGATAGGCATAACGGCTCACGAGAAGCTTTGTCTTACCGCTTCCCGCGCCCGCAATCACCCTGACATATCCTTCCGTCTCAAGCACTGCTTCCCTCTGCTTTTCATTCAGGTTTTCCAATAAATCTGCCATAATGATTCTCCTTTCCACAGCAGAGTGAATCCGTTTCGCGCCTTCTAATATCCGGATTTGAAACACGTCGAAATTTTTTATTCATTATAACATTGACAGACACAGCTGTAAATGCATATCTTTTCATCTTAATTATCATACTTTATTAGCCTTTGCAAAGTATGTTCGGAATGTATTTTCGCGTTAATTTGACATTTCTTTTTCAATGATTCAAAGTATATTTATTCCAAACAAACAATCGATTGAATATACAACACCGGACTTGTATAATAGGGGAGCTTATATGACTAATGCTCCTATGAAAAGTCAATATACTTGGCAATGGAGCACTGTGAAAAAAGTGATATTTTTAAAGGTATTTTGGGATGACAGAGAAGTAAGGTGTTTCATTTGTTATTGAATGAATTTGATGTAAAAATCTATGAACATGATATAAAAGCGTAAGACATTATAGAACTGCCCGACTTTTTATCAAATCTGATCATGAGACAGACCAACCTTGAAACGCTGAGCCGATGGCATGGGCTTGCCGCAAGAACGCAGTCAATAGAGGATTCGAAAAAGCAATTGATCTTATATCATAAGACTTAATATAATATTAATGTCTTTTTAATGATTTGCATGTGTATCTGTGGTAGACTTGTATATGGAGGAAAACAGCAATGAAATTAATAATCACAGACATTGAACATTTCAATATTCCTGTCGAAGGAGACTACAAGGTTATCAGACCACAGGGAAATATCCATCACTGCATTGGTTGTTTTGGCTGCTGGGTAAAGACACCGGGAAAATGTGTGATTCATGATGGCTATGAAGGCACTGGAATTGATATGGGAAAGTGCACAGAACTGATCTTAATCAGCCAATGCTGCTACGGCAGTGTAAGCCCCTTTGTGAAAACGGTACAGGACCGGGCAATCTCCTACATTCACCCGGATTTTGTGCTTCGCAAGGGTGAGATGCACCATAAACGCAGATATAAAAATATCATCACAATATCCGCATATTTTTACGGAACGCATATCACGGAGCGCGAGAAAGAAACTGCACGAAATATCATAGACGCAAATGCAGATAACTATGATGGTCTGGTAAAAAATGTTTGTTTTTACAATACAATAAAGGAATTGGAGAACATGATTTTATGAGAATTGCACTGATTAATGGAAGTCCCAAGGTCAGCAACAGCGCCAGCGGAGTCCTGCTGACAGACTTAAAAAGTTTTTTGATAACTTCATCCAAAACAGAAATCAAAGAAATCAACTTACACAATACTGTTGTTTCGAAAGAGGCATTAGAGGATTTGAAAAACACTGATGTCTGGATATTTGCATGTCCTCTATATGTAGATGGTATTCCGGCACATCTTTTGTCATGTCTCGTTCAATTGGAAGAAACTGATTGGCAGGATCGCCAAGTACAGATCTATGGCGTTGTGAACTGCGGTTTTTACGAGGGCATTCAGGCAGAATTTGCGCTGAATATTTTACAGAACTGGTGTACAAAGACTGGATTCACATGGGGTGGAGGCATCGGTGTCGGCGGAGGCGGCGCCCTTCAACAGATGCCAACAATGAAAAACGGGCATGGTCCAAAAGCACCTGTAGAGAAAGCACTCGGCACAATGACAGACAAAATCATTCAGCGTGAAACACAGAAAAATAATTATGTGTCCATTGCTTTTCCGAGATTTTTATATAAGATGGCGGCCCAGATGGGATGGCGGCAGGAAATAAAAGCAAACGGCGGTAAAACCAAGGAACTGGGAAATCAACTTGAATAAATTCAACGAATCTCAAATTAGGGTATTTTCAAATCTGAAATTTTAGTATATTATAAGAGTATGGAGACGTACCGAAGAGGCCATAACGGGACTGACTCGAAATCAGTTTATCGGTGTTATACCGGTACGAGGGTTCGAATCCCTCCGTCTCCGTTTTTTAGATGTGTCAAAAAATATCAGACAGGATTTCCGCAAAATAAGAAACACCATTGCCATGTAATGTTGCGTAACGTCAAACAGGCAAGTCCGAAAGAGAGGTATGCAATGAACTTCATCGACAGAGCATTTGAACAGAAACTGTCCGGAGACGGTTTTTTACAAGCTATGGCAGATATTTTTTCAGAGCCAGAAGTTCGCAAAGTCTTACATCAATATCCTAAATTTGTATCTGATGTCATCTCGGTCATTGAATACGACACAGCTTTAGTGATGGACGGTTTTGATGATATTATAAATGGCAATCTAAGTGAGCGCTGTACAGAAATTATAGATGCCCTAGAACGATGCGGCGCGAAACAGGAAGCTGACATTTTGCGGAAAGCAAAAGAACTATCAGATACAGATGAAACAAGATATGATGAGGAATATGATTATCTCTACAGCCAGCTTGCCTTAAACAATGACTATGAAGGTTTTTGGGACATTGTACAAGCGTACATTGACAAAAATCTGGTTGAATCTTAACAAATGCAATTTTCTCAGAAAGGACTTAATGAAATGAAAAAGCGGTACAAAAAGATACTTACCTGTTTGTTAACATGTATTATGCTGTTCTCCCTGTTGGTCATATCGCCTGCCGCAGTAATCAGTGCAAAGGCTGCACCTGCAGTCAGCAATAAAAAGGCATGCTGGATTTCTTTTCTGGATATCGAGGTCCTTTTAAAAGACAAAAATGAAAAAGACTTCAGAAACAAGGTTTCTGAAATGTACGACAATGTCATCAAATATGGTATGAACACTGTTATCGTACATGTTCGCGCCCTGGGTGATGCCATGTATCCTTCCGACTACTATCCATGGGCTTCATACTTCATCACTGACAGAACCAATCCCGGTTATGATCCTCTGCAGATCATGCTCGACCTTGCCCACCAGAAAAATCTGAAGTTTGAGGCATGGATCAACCCCTATCGGCTTTCTCGTGACAGTGAATCGACAGCCAGTTTCAAGGCAACACCCTATTATGAACTGTTTCGTCCCTTTACAATCGAATACAAAGCTTCCGCCAAGCAGACCTGCCTGGTTCTCGACCCTGCAAAACAAGAGACAAGGGATCTGATCACGAACGGTGTCAAGGAAATTGTCAGCAAATATGATGTAGACGGAATTCATTTCGACGATTACTTCTATGTGTCCGGCATGGCAGACAACCTAAATATTGAAACCAAAAAAGCCAACGTCAATGCATTAGTCTCACAAGTGTATAAGGCAATCAAAGCCATAAAACCTGACTGTACCTTTGGAATCAGCCCTGCGGGAAATCCCGACAATGCGCGCAAACAGGGAGCAGACATTGACACTTGGTTATCCACTCCGGGATATATTGACTACATTATGCCACAGATTTATTGGTCTGATATTTATGTGACAAGCAAAGGCGCGGAGCAGATGTTTACAAACAGATGTACTGCATGGCAGAAAATAAATAAACAAGACCTTCCAATCTATGTTGGACTTGCCCTTTACCAAGTCGGCGCAAAATCCAAGACCGACTTAGGCTGGGCGACAAGCGATACCAACCTTGCATATCAGTACTTGACCGCAAAACAGCTCGGTTACGATGGCTATGCCCTGTTCCGTTATCAGTGGCTTGAGAAGGACATCGCCACCCAGGAACTAAACCATCTAAAAGACTACTAAGGATCTGTATCACTTATTTTCTTACAGCTCCTAATCTATAGACGGGGACAATCTGTTTTCAGATTGTCCCCGTCTATAATTTTATATATAATAGTGCATTCTTCTCACGCCCACATCATTTATAAATGATGAATCCGCGCCTGCCGCCGCATGTTCTCTGCCTGTGCCTCTCTATTTTTCTGCTGCTCTTCCTCAGTTGGCCGCATCACTCGTCCTCCGCCTCCCGAAAAGCGGTAATTGGAGATATTTCCGCTCTCGTCAAACGCAATGTTAAAGGAATCAATCGTACCTGGCACGGTATCCTGCTGCATCATAAGTGCAGATATCTTATTCATGAGCTCCTGCGCCAACGTGGGTTCTTCTTCCATTTTTGCCTCCAGTTCCGGAGGGACGATCACTGCATACTTTCCTCTGGCGGCATTTAGTCTTGCCTGCACCTTGGAGTCCATCATGGGCGAATCCTGTGACGTCGGAGTCCATCCCAGGACAGATTCATCTACCTTATCCTCAAAAAACTTTTCAAACGGATAATCATTGCGCTCCCATGCAGATGCATTGATCTGGGAGGTATCCATCACATGGTATTTCACTCCGGGAAACCGTGTTGTCAATAACCCCTGAAAGTCCTGTCCCTTAAGACTCGCAGCAAAAACACTCTGAAAATTGGGATATGACTGTACATTACCTAACACATTGTTCTGACAATAAAGACCACCCAGATAAAATGCATTATTGTTCTGACCATAAAGACTGCTCAGATAATTTAGATTACTATTCTGACGGTAAAGACTGCTAAGATAATAGTCACTCATTAGACTTGAAAGATTAATACTCATTTCTGATGCTCCTTTTCACTTTTTCCTTATTATAGCACAGTCTTTCCGCCTATTTTATGTAAATGGAACGAAACACCACAAATCATGGAACGAATGACCTGCGGCGATGCCACTCATTCCAAAAGGCAATATATCCCGCTCTGTCATATTCATCTTCCTGGAGCCTCTTTGGTGAACAAGACTGATAATATGCTTCAATCTTATCTGCAAACCGGAAAACCTCGCGCCTGTAATCTTCCATGGAAACAATCGTTTCTTTCCCGCTTTCAGTAACCAGCCTCACAGAATCTCCCTCGTGAAGCACAGACCAGTCAACCCCATTCGTACAGCCAACTATGGCAACCTCCGTAAGTGTGTCATTTGCAATCATAAAATGCCCGCAGCACGGCAGCATCTGATTGTCATCTTCCCAAATCAAGTGATCCTGTGTCAGTGTTTTCAACAAATACAAAGCTGTCGAACTGACAGCACATCGGTATGTAAAGCACTCCTCACCAATCATTGCTGTCGCGTCTCCATGCAGACACAAATCTTCTGGATCATCTGCATCACCGTTAATCCATGCCAAATGCTCTGCATCGATCTGAAAACCTGTCATAAAATACACCTCTATTTTGTTCTTTCCGCCACATAATCTCGAAGTACCTTGCTGTCCTCATACATACGACTGCCAACCAGATACTCTCCATCGTGGTCAGAAACTCTGATAATAATACCCTCGAGTGCCTTGCCTCCTAGTATCGGGAAATTGCTCACTGCAACAGATATTTGTTTTCCTTTTGCCTCGCGTATCTCCCGCGCTGTGGTTGTAAATGCAAAGCCATTGGCGCTGATGTCGATCATTCTGCCGTCACAGCTGAAATTCATGTCCTTAATAGTTATCTGACAGTTATTGGTTATCGGAAGCCTTGGATACTTACGCCTGTTTACTACCTTTGGATTGCCTTTGATGTGGATTGTGTTGACACCGCGCCCTCCGTTCTTTACAGGTTGAATACTGGTATTCTGCCATATGTAAAGTGCATTGTGGACTATGATATGAAGATTGTATTTCTTCGTATTGTCCTGTGTGTCAAGTACATCATTGTCCTGCGCGATGTGTCCCACACTGACGGTGTGGTCTGTCGTATCAACAACCTCCGCCGTATACTCCTTCTGGCTCCTGTCGCCAGCGACAAAGACAGAAACCTTCATGCCTGGCGTGATATCCTTGATACCCATAAATCCGCCCTCACCAAGCTCCTCAATCAACTTGCCGACAACATCCTCAATATGGATCACGTTGTTTGCAGTCTCCTCGTATTTGCTGAGCATGACCTTGGTCGTCGCCTCCGAATCAAGCACACTCTGCGTCATAACCTCCATGACCTCATTGATCTGTTTCATATTCTCGACAAGACTGCGGTTTGCCGTCTCAACATCCTGCATCGCTTTTTCTACTACCTGGATACCATCGTCAAGCTCCACAGACTCATTACTGATGCTCGCCACGCTCTCATCGACATGGCTGACCATGCCCTGTGCATCCGTGATCAGCTGCAGTATCTTTGTGATGGAATCTGTCATTTTCTCAGCAGTTTCCTCCAAATGGTTGAGTGCATTCATTATGCTGTTGGACGAATTTTTTGTTCCCATACTCAGATCCCGAATCTCATCTGCCACAACGGCAAAGCCTTTTCCTGCCTCGCCCGCCCTTGCTGCCTCAATTGAAGCATTTAGTGCAAGCAGATTGGTCTGCGCTGTAATCTTCTCGATGGTTCCAGTCTCCTGCTTTACCATGTCAAATTCCGTTTTAAATTCATTCAGAACCTTCTCGACCTCACTCGACACATTTGCCATCTCATTCGTGGCATCTACAACTGCCGAAAGTTCGTTGGAGCTCGTCTTTGCATGGGTAGCCGACTCGTTGATGAGGTCTGCCATCTTCGTGACCAGCGAAGCGACATTCTCCACCTGTGTATTGATATCCTCTGTCATATCGAGGGAGGACATTGCCTTCTCACTCATTGTGGTATTGTTGGCAGAAAGTTTGTTCATGCTGTCCACGACATCCATGGCGCCCTGCTTGTTCTCATCGGCAAGTTCACGCACCACTGTCACCCCGTCAACGATGGCACTGCTCGCAACCTTCACCTTGTCAACCGTATGAATGACTTTATCCAGATTGTTGTTCATCGCACCAATCATCGCGTTGTCTGATTTCGTCAAATGATCAATCGCAAGAACATATCCCAGATAACACATAATTGTGCATGCCATTTCCATTTCCATCTGAAGCATATGTCCATCTGCGGACTGTCCCCTCATGTAAACCAATATATTCTGTACAAAAATCAGAATAATATTGTATACACCCACTCCAATAATTAACTTTTTGTTTTTAAATAAAATCAGCATGCCCGCCATAGGAAGCATTAGGCTGAATGCTATCGTACTATTAATTGTCAGCACTACAAAGCCATAGAATATTCCATAGCCAATCGCCACAATGATCTTATAAAAGTCATTTGCCCTCCCCTTTACACGTAACAATACAAAGCCGAGGATATATGGCACCCAGCAGAAAAACAGTATCATCAAAAATGTCGCGTGCGACATCCTTCCCTTTGCAATCTCCCCGGCATAAATCCCAGGCAGCAATACACATATGATTGCCCATACAATTGATGCCTTCTTGTTGGCACTCGATTTGAAAAGCTCCTCATTGTACTCCATCTCGTCTCCACCCTTTCGTTGATCTGTACTTTCGAAATCTTTCTGGATATATTTCCATGATTATTTTACAACAGATGCACAATTTTTTTTCGAAAGTGCAGCAAATTTTACACAATTTTATCGTATTCGTTAATTATTTTACCATATTCATACAAAAATTTCCACATATTTATGGTTTGTCATTCATTTTTTAGCAATATTATACAACAATTATTTTTCTGTATTTGATATTGACATTTCTTCCAAAATGTATTATTGTATTAGTGTATTAATCAACTAACACACAAGGAGGTAAGTACATGGCATGGCAAATGAATTCTGAGCGCCCGATCTACTCACAATTATATGATAAAATACTGATTCGTATTGTTTGTGGTATCTATAAAGCCGGAAACCGGCTGCCAAGCGTCAGAGATCTGGCAGCGGAAGCAAATGTCAACCCCAACACAATGCAGCGGGCATTTGCTGAGCTTGAGCACAGCGGACTAATCGTAACACAGCGAAACAGTGGCCGCATCGTGACAGAGGATATGACGAAGATAGAAGCTGCCAGACACCAGCTGGCGCTGACACAGGTAAACAGCTTTATCGCAAATATACGGGAACTTGGATTTAATGATCAGGAAATAATGGAATTGATCAAAAGTATCGTCCACTAAAACCATCAATTTTAAATATATGAAATAAAAAAATTACCGAGGGAGGGAACAAATGTGAACGAAAACAACAGTATGGCTTACACACAAAACGATGATGCCCAGAATGACAGTGTGCAGAATAACTCAGTATATATGCAGAATGATGTCATTCAGGGCAATCCAGTATCTGTACAGGAAAGCAATCCAGTTATTACACAGGACAATACCATACAAAACAATTTGATTGCTGCTGCACAAGACAATGCAGTGCAGACCAGTCCATATTTAGCACAAGACGGCGAGGTACTGAATCAGACAATTCCTGCACAAAGCACCCCGGTTTCCTTGCAAGAGGACAATCCATCCAGTGAACCTGCGCAAAATAACCTAACTTATCCACAAAATAATGATATACAGAACAGTTATCCACAAAACAATCCAGCTTACACACACAACGACGCTGTACAGTACAATCCAGCTTACGCCCAAAATGAGAATACACAATATAATCCGAACATTAACATGCCGTACAATAATACTCCGCTTCTGCAGCTAAATGACCTGTGCAAGCGCTATCCCGGCATGGGCAGCTATATGTCCGTCTTTCATATGAACCTGATCATTCCAAGGGGAAGGATTATCGGTCTTCTTGGTCCAAACGGCTGCGGCAAGACAACCCTCATCAAGATGATCAACGGTCTCCTTGCGCCGACATGCGGAAACATATTAATCAATGGCATGGAGCCATGTCCTGCAACGAAGAAAGTGATATCTTATCTGCCAGAACGCACCTATCTGGACAACAGCATGAAAGTCTCTCAGATGGTGTCATACTTTGCGGATTTCTATGAGGATTTCTCAACAGAGAAGGCCTATGGTATGCTGGGTACGCTTGGCATCAGCAGTGACGCGCGCTTAAAGACGCTCTCGAAAGGCACAAAAGAAAAGGTACAGCTGATCTTAGTTATGAGCAGACAGGCAGACCTGTATATCCTTGACGAGCCGATTGCCGGTGTAGATCCTGCCGCAAGGGATTATATCCTGCGCACCATCATCACCAACTACAATCCAAGCTCCACTATCATATTGTCAACTCATCTGATATCTGACATAGAAAATATACTCGATGATGTGATCTTTATGAAAAACGGATCCCTTATGCTATATACATCAGTGGACTCGATCAGAAGCCAGATGGGCAAATCTGTAGATACTTACTTCAGGGAGGTGTACGCATGTTAGGAAAACTATTAAAATACGAATGGAAAGGACTCTGTTCCCCTCTCTTGATCATGCTGGTCGTATTGGGTGGAACGACTGCCCTGACTTGCGGTGTCATTCTGACCATCAATCCCAAATACGATGAGACGATCGCATGGTACTCCGTTATGGCTCTCATCCTTTCTGTCTTCCTGTACTACTTTGGACTTATCGGCTGCACGCTGGGAACTATGCTCATTATTGCGATACGGTTTTATAAAACCTGCTACACAGATCAGGGCTACCTGACGCATACACTCCCCGTATCCACCAGACAGATTTTAAATGCCAAGATCCTGGCATCCATATTCACCTATTTACTGATGCTGCTTGCGATTGCTGCAACGATATATATCATTTTCCAGGTTGCGATACACCATATATTCTCATTTATTCCTGGCGAATACGATGAATTGCGCAGAGAATTTTTACGGGAATTTTCATCACTGCTCTACGATTTTGAAGATGAATTTGGCATCGGTCTGGGAGCGTATATTGCGTACTTGGTGTTTTACTGCATCATCGCAATCTTTGCAAATATCGTGACAGTACTCGGCTGTGTTTCACTGGGACAGCTCTACGCCAAGCACCGCGTTGTAGGAGCAATCCTTGCATATTTTATAGTACAGTTCATCATGCAGATCATCGGTTACGTCTGTACGATACCGATGTATACCAAGATGATTATCTCAGAATCCTATAACAATAACCTGACGCCTTTTGGCATCATGTCACCAACTATGAACCTGACATTGCTTATGACTGTCATTGTGGCAGTGATCATGTACTTTATTAACCTGCATATGATGTCTAAGAGATTGAATCTGGAATAAGGAACTGTCGAATCAAAACTTCACAATATATAAAAACTGCGTAGGCTTTTCAATCCTACGCGGTTATATTTTTCTCATCTTTTCCAGTCTTTCATGTAATTGTCTGATCGTATCGAGCTTTACAGCATCAGTAATCTCTCTGCCGGACTCAAAATATCTGACACAAATGTTATTTTTAACCAGTTCCCAGTCTACACCTGCTTCTGGCAATGGATCTAAAAGCTCCTGCCGCGAATCCAGCACACGCATAAGCTGGCGTATCGTCCCCAGGCTTCCATCGATCATATGTACCTGTGGTGGGATCAGCGCCCGAAAGGTATCCTTAAAATAATTGAAATGCGTGCAGCCAAGCACCAGCTCCCTGTAGTCGTCAAGCGTATACCCTGAAAGCCTCTCCTGCAAATATGCCGTCACATTGTCCGACACAAACTCGCCACTCTCTGCAAATTCCACGAGCCCCGGCAGCTCCAACAAATCAACCAAATGCCCATCATCAACACGCTCCACAAGCTTTCTAAGCCTCTTTTCATGCACTGTAAGCGGCGTCGCAACCACCAGCACACGCTTTCCCATGCTCTCCGCTACCGCTGGCTTCACTGCCGGCTCAATTCCTATGATGGGCAGCGATTCATATCTACTGCGCATCAGCTCTGCCGCCACCGCGGTCGCTGTATTGCACGCAATCACCACTGCCTTACAGTCACGTCCCATCATA
This sequence comes from uncultured Lachnospiraceae bacterium, assembly GCA_947175175.1. Taxonomy (GTDB): domain Bacteria; phylum Bacillota; class Clostridia; order Lachnospirales; family Lachnospiraceae; genus COE1. The sequence goes on along the minus strand of CAMWLV010000031.1, from coordinate 13,704 downwards.
AAGCGAATCACTTCATCCACATAAGATGTGACCTGCTCCCTCGTCTTGGTTCCATATGGAACATGGTCTGTGTCAGCATAAAATATAAAATTCTCATGAGGCATCAGCACCATCGCCTGATGCAGAAGTGTCATTCCGCCAATGCCCGAATCAAAAATACCAATGTACATTGCCGTTTCCTAATCCTTAAAATTACTTAAATCGCCGCCGATGCACCACTCCAGTGGCATATTTCACCTGCATCAGCGTGTGCATAAAGAACCCGCAAATCCATGTAGATCTGCGGGCGTTATTGAGAGAGCGAATAGCGAGTCAAACTCGCATACGATGTAAGCTAAATTATATTGTGTTAATAACATGATACTTTTAAATTGATTATATATCAACTTTATTCATTTGGAAAGTCATTTTTAAGCAATTTTTACTTTTCATCACTTTTACTATATTTCTTGAATAAACACATACAAATTTATGCAATAAGTTTTACGCATCTTCTCTATATACAATTTTCCCATCGATAATTGTCATCAATGTATTTGTAAATACTTCCATAGGGTTTCCGTCAAAGACAGCGATGTCTGCGTCCTTTCCAGGTTCAATACAGCCAATCCGGTCTGATACGCCACAGATTTTGGCAGCATTTACAGTCAATGCTTTAAATCCGTCTTCCATTGAGAGCCCATGCTTTACACTCAGTCCAACACACAACGGAAGTGACTGGATCAGTGAAACCGGATGGTCTGTCGTGATTGACACCATCGCACCTGCATTGGCGAGTATTCCTGCTGTCTTAAACGCTACATTCTGCACTTCGATCTTGTTGCGGGTAGTGAGGTCTGGTCCCACAATAGCAGGAAACCCGGATGCAACAATCTCTTCAGCAATCAGATGTCCCTCACTGCAGTGGTCAAGTGTCATATTCAGATTAAATTCCTTGGCAATACGAATTGCAGTAAAAATGTCATCTACGCGGTGCACATGCGCCTTTAACGGAATCTCCTTTGCAAACACAGGGCGCCATGCCTCATAGTGAAGATTATAGTCCACATTGTTCTGATCCCGCTTTTCCAGATAGGATCGTGCATTTACCAGCTCTTCCCGAAGCAATCCGGCAATCGCCATGCGCGTTACGGGTGATGTATTCATCCCGGCATAATTTACCTTGGGATTTTCGCCAAAAGCAATTTTCATGGCGGAAGGAAATTTTAAGATCAGGTCATCGATCCGCCTTCCGCTTGTCTTCACAACGGCAAACTGGCCTCCGACAACGTTTGCGCTGCCGGGACCAATGTTTGCAGTGGTAATGCCTGCTCTAACCGCGTCAGCAAAGGCGGCATCCATCGTATTGATCGCATCAATCGCGCGGAGCATCGGGGTGACGGGATGAACTGTCTCATTACAGTCATCGCCCTCCTGCCCCTTCTTCTCCTCGGTGATACCCATATGACAGTGCGCCTCGATCAGCCCTGGCATTACCAGATGATGGTTCACATCTATCTTCATGCAGTCCGCAGATTCAGGAAGTTCAATTCTCGGAGACACTTCAAGGATTTTTCCATCCTTAATAAGTATGCTGCCCTCAAAAATGTCTGTCTGATATTGTTCACGAATCATGTCACTCATACTGCGGATTGCCGCATTTTCCAATAAAAGCATTTCTATAAAAAACCTTGGTAAAAATTACCATGCCTTTCCTATTTATTGACTCTGTCCAGCAGACCTGTGTAATGGATCAACTGGTTCTCCATCTTTCGTAAGCTTATAATAAATATTCGTTCCCTCTTCGGTGTAATAAATCGTCGGTTTTGCAACCTTTCCTACAATATCGCCTGCGGAAACTTTGTCCCCTACGTTCACACTGATGTTGTCAAGCTGTCCATAGGTTAGCATATATCCGTTACCAAGGTCAAAACGTATGGTATTTCCTGTCTGTGAATCGTAATACACATCTGACACAACACCGTCTGCTGCTGCAGTAATATCCTGTCCTTCGCTGGCTGCGACAACAAGTGCCGGATTGTAGCGATATTGCTGCATCGTGGGATGATACACCGCCTTATCCATGCTGTAGTCCAACAATACATCTCCGATAATCGGGAGTGCAAGGGAATCTTCCTCTGAGAAATAAAGCGGTGTTTCTGTTATGAGTTCCTGCTCCTGTGCCTGTTCTTGTCCTTCCATGAACACAGCCGCTTTGTCCGTACCTGCTTTTGCATTATCCTGATTGGTATTCTCAACCTGCCCGGAGTTTGCCTCCGTAAACGCCGGATCAACATCCATGTCATTGTTATCACTCAGATCATAGATGTCTGGATCGACAAATCGGTTATCTGTCTGTGTCTTATTGTTTGATTCTACGTTAGACTCTGCCTTTCCTGATACAAACCTGGTATCAGCCAGGCCGGTATCGCCTTCCTCTGTTGTAATGTTTTCCTGTTCCAGTTTCGCAAAATCTATACGATTTTCTTCTTTTTTCTTGTCGCCCTGCGATGACATATACACGCCCGCAAGAGTAAGTGCCGACAACACAAATACTGATGCTGCAATGATACTGATCTTCTCCTTCTGCAAGGCAGGACGTTTGTTATTTCGTCTGTTCATCCTTTCCCTCCATTTCCGGCAAGCCCTTTGCCTAAGGAACCGTAGACAGTTCCTTTACCATAGCATTGACTCGTTAGGAGGTTTTTATTCATGGATTTACTCGTAAATAATAACCCTGATATCGTCATAAAAGTACTTTAAAATCTCATAAAAACTCATACCCGAAATTGCCAGCTCATAGGCATAATTTAAGGAAAATCCGACTCCGTCTCCCGCCTCCCCGACAAGCATTCCAGATGGTGTGGTGGTAAAAAAAGGAGCTGTCATTACTTTTCCATCTCTTGTAATCACAGCTCCTTTTGTGGCATCTACTGCCCGCTCTATTTCGTTTAATTTAACATTCTCATTGTCAAATGATAACATACTGCCTCCTGACAGCGCATCGGAATTTGACAACACCTTCGTGTACACGGCATTTCCCTGGATAATCCTGTAAAGACCTCCAGCCTCAAACTGCATGACATTATAGTCAAGAACCGCGGGCCGCTGCTCGGTCTCCCATGCGGATACCACACTGCTGCGACATACGACTGCGAGCGCCTTTAAGTATTCCTGTTCGGGATCATAATACACTTCATCTGACTTGACAATGTAATCTTCAGAGCTGCTAAATGCCGTATCTTCTGGTATCGCGCGGTACATCAGTAACCCTGTTAGGGTTTCTGGTTTGTAATAAAAAATACCATTCTCTTCCTTGACAGAAATCTCAAAGCTCTCATTAATGACACTTGTGTCATCTTCCCCTTCTTTCCAGATACGCTTATCCGGCTTGATCAACAACATTCCAATCAGGGGAACACACACGATAAATGCCATGGCTCCTGTCAGCATTCTCACAGACAGTTCACCTTCCACACTATCACAATTGCTATATTTTATGCACTTTTTCGGATACTATACTTTTCATCCAACAGTCCCGCCGTCAGTTTATCGAAAAGCACATTGCACACGATGACGACCGTATTGTCAAATACAAATGCCAGAACAATACAAACGATCAGTGTAACAGCAACGCTCGCTGCAATGCCGCCAAGACAGCCAAAACGCAGCGCTGTAATGTGAAATTTTCCCTGCACTACAACAAAGAGTGCATACCAATGTATCAGTATGATCGAATAACTGTACTTAGAGCACAGCCGCACCAGTACATTTGATTTTCCTCTGAATTTATACTTATAATTCACAAACAGGGCAAAAATCCCACAGGAAGTGATCACCATTGTCGGCGTGCTGCCATACACATAATTCATCTGAGCCGAATCCGCGCATACTACTGTGACCATTACAATGTAGGACACAACCGCCGCAATCATCATGATATGATTTCTCCGCGATGCACCCGCAAGATTATTCTGCCGAGTTATGATATATCCCAGCAAAAATACACCTTCCCAGCCTGCAAGAAATGTTGTCGCACCAAACGCCATACCAAACAATGGCAGATACGTTGTCAGCATATTGAGTGCCAGTATCACTATCGCCATTGCAAAAAGAAGTCTGTCGCTCATGTGCTGAACCATCACCCGGAAAAACGGTGTGACAAAATACAGCGCCACAATTGTGTAAATAAGCCACAGATGCGGCCCCGCATCAGGCGCCCCTGTCATGATGCGTTTGAACGAATTACCAATATTCCGTGGTGGAAGGAAATGTACCTCACCGTTCAGATATAATAAAAGCAAATAATACGCAATCAGTGGTATGATGACTTTTGACGCTCTCTTTATATAGAATGCAGCCACACTTTCTGCGCCATTCTTTCTGGAGCTTAAAAGCAGGGTTCCGGAGAGCATGACGTACAACAGATTACAACAGAGTCCCAGACTCAGCCCACAGACCAGCACCAATCGCTTCCACCCTGTATCTGCCAAATCCACCATTGGTGAACAGGAATGTGCCAATATGACAAGAATCACGGCAAGCACACGCAGATAATCAAAATAGATTTCACGGTCTGGAGAAGGAGCTTCGCCCAGAAAAACATTTTTTGCATAGCTCTTCACTGTAAAACCGCCTTGTCTCATACGAACCCGATGCGCCCAGAAAATCAGGCTAAATCCTATGATAATCGCCGGAAAAGACCAAATACACATGTCCACTGTCTTCTGCGACACATATGCCTGTGCAGCCATCGCCTCTGCGCAGCTTCGTATCCCCACAAGCTTGAAATCGCCGTCAATATCAAATCGAAATTTCTGGTACTGTCCAACAGGAATCGGAATCAACAGTGACTGTTGTCCTGCCTCCAACACACTTTTTACAGAATGCTTTTCCGAAAAGGCCTCACCCATTCCAGCATAAAATACCTGCACTGGAAGCGGCTCTTTGCCTGCCCAGGCCTCTCCAAACATCAGTTTGAGTCCACCGATATCCTTCATATCATATTTTATACCATTTTCTTCCATATTTTCCGGCGTGAGCGTCAGAATAAACTGCGGATCTTCACCAATGACTGTAAAGCTTTTGCCTGCTCCGACACCTGCTGAAACCGCATCATATCCGTAAATCTCCATGTCAAAATATGACAACTCTGTCACATCTCCCTGTATCTCATAGTGGTAAGAAAGACTGCAATAAAATGTTGTACCAAGCGCTATTACAATAAATAGGACTAATATGGCATAAGGCCATTTTGATTGTTGTCTCATCGTTTTCTATTCCTTTACCATAATATCCATTGCCTGCTTTTCGTTGATGAGTGTGACTTTCTTGTGTGCTCCGCCAAACTCCCCATCAAGCGTCCATGCAATCTCATTCTCGGACTCTATAACCAGCTTGCCCGATTTAAAGCTGTACATGTATTCCGTATCGATATTTTGGATTGCGAGGGCCGCCAGGATTGAATTGAGTTCCATGGGATTTTTCGGCATCTTGATCAGCGTCACCTCAAATAAACCATCATTCAATGCAATTCTGCCCTTAAACACATTTCCCGCAATGCTTTTAAAGCCTCCTACGGAGTACGAATTTGTTACCATTCCATAGATAAAATCGTCTTCTATCACCTTTGTCTCACCATTTTCTGACACACTTGTCACTTTCAAATGATAGGATTTAATATTTTGCAGGTGTTTGACACCTTCCAGGATATATGCCATATGCCCCAGCATATTCTTCATTTCCTGAGGCGTTCCATACGATACTTCCGTAAACAGTCCAAATGCCGCTATATACACAAAAACATCCTCGTTAAAGCGCCCTACATCACACGAAAATACAGTTCCGCCTACTACTACTTCCGCCGCCTTCTTCATGGTGGACGGAATCTTTAAGCTGTTTGCAAAATCGTTTGTGCTCCCCGCCGGAATATAACCGATTGTCGTCTTAAAGCCGGACTGTATCATTCCTGTCACAATCTCGTCAAGAGTTCCATCCCCGCCGCTGCACACAACAAGCTCATAGCTTTTCTTCCGCTCGCACATGATGCGGCTCGCATCTCCTCTCCCCTGTGTAGGATAAACTGTCACCTCATATCCATTATTAACCAGTATGTCCACAATCTCCAGCAAATGATTCTTGATCAGTCCTTTCCCAGAATGTGGATTTAATATAAATAATGCTTTTCTCATAACCTTCTCCTGCATTTACTCCTGTCTGAGTTTCTCCGCAAGCTCTCCCAGCTTCCTTAATCTATGGTTCACTCCTGATTTGCCCACCTTAGGAGTCAGATACTCCCCCAGCTCCTTTAACGTGGCATCCGGAAATTCAAGGCGCAGCTCTGCCATCTGTCTTAAATGATCTGCCAGATTGTCAAAGCCATAATGCTCCTTGATATATTGGATATCATCGATCTGCTTTGCTGCCGCGTTGACCGTTTTCGAAATATTTGCCGTCTCGCAGTTGACCTTTCGGTTGATCGAATTGCGCATATCCTTTAATATCCGCAGATTTTCGAGATTCATCAGCGAAATATGCGCTCCAATGACATTCAGCAGTTCCACGATCTCCTCACTTTCCTTGAGATACACGACCTGATATTTTTTCCGCGCCACTACCTTTGCATGAATCTCATAGAACAACAGCGTTTCCACAAGCTGCTTAGCCTGCTGTGCGTCACTGCACACAAATTCCAAATGATACCCTTTCTCTGGATTGCTCATGGAACCGATACTCAGAAACGCACCTCTCAGACAGGCACGTTTACAGCACAGGCTCTTGATCACAAGCGGGTTTACAAGATCGTCGCCCTCGTTGTACTTGATTATCTGCAGTGTCTTTTTTATGACACTACTGTCATTTTTATACAAATACAACCAATTCTGCCTCTGAACCTCCGACATTGTATCTTGTCTGACCAGCTGCAGTTTGTCAAGAAGCGTCAGACATCTTGACGCCACAAGAGGCGCATCCGATGAAATCTCAATCATTCTGGCACCAGAATCATCTGTCCTGACTGCACCTGAATAGATCAGAATTGCGGCAAGCTCTGCGATCTGACAATGCCTAACATCATTTTCAAGCTTTACAAGCTCCTCTTTTACTTTTCCAGAAAATGACATAGCTCACCTCTCATCTGTTATTTCGTATCCCTGTGGCGTAGTGTCAGTCCGTAATCGCCCCTGTTCTTCAATCGCTTGTAGAGTTCTCCTGCCAGTGTCACACTTCTGTGCTGACCACCTGTGCATCCAATCGCAATGACAAGCTGATATTTTCCTTCATTAATATAGTGTGGTATCAGGAAATTAACCATATCGGTCAGCTTGTCCACAAATTCATGCGCCTCTGGAAAACCCATGACATAATCCTGCACTTCCCGGTCAAGCCCAGTCTTTTGTTTTAACTCATCTATATAAAACGGATTTGGCAGGAAACGCACGTCAAACACCAGATCTGCGTCCTGTGGAATGCCATTTTTGAATCCAAATGACATCACATTGACCATCAGGCTGTTGTATGCCTGATTACTGACAAAAATGCGGTCAAGCTCTGCCTTTAGCTCCCTTGTCAGCAGATTCGTCGTATCAATCACGTAGTCCGCCGCCTGCTTGATACTTGCAAGCAGCGCCCGCTCCCTGGTGATGCCGCTCATCAGATCTCCGTCAACGGACAAAGGGTGTACACGTCTTGACTCCTTATAACGCTTGAGCAGCACACTGTCCGCCGCTTCAAGAAACAGAATTTCAAAGGTATAGGTCTCACGCAGGCGTGCTACAAGCTGATTGACGTCCTCAAATGACTGATCTGCCCTGACATCCAGTCCCAATGCTACCTTCAAAATCCCATTGTCCGGCATTGCCAGAAGCTCCATAAATTTCTCAATCAGAGGTACTGGCATATTGTCCGCACAGTAATATCCTGCGTCCTCGAGCATTTTCATGGCGGTGGATTTCCCGCCGCCACTCATACCAGTAACTATTACAAATCTCATTCCCATCACCCTTTCTCTCCAAAACCCAGCAAAATAACTTCGGGTTCAATTGTGACCTGCGATGAAATTTTCACCCGCTTCTGCACTTCCATAATAAGTGTATAAATATCTGCCGCAGTGGCATTTCCCTTATTTACAATAAAACCACAGTGCTTTTCGGAAACCTGCGCTCCACCTTCCGAAAAACCTCTTAGTCCTGCTTCCTCGATCAGTTTTGCCGCAAAATACCCTTCTGGGCGCTTAAACGCAGAACCAGCGTTTGGATATTCCAATGGCTGCTTTTCACGTCTTCTTAAAGCAAGCTCTTCCATTCTTGCCTTGATTTCCTGCTGACTGCCACGCGCAAGTGTAATCGCCGCCTCCAGCACGACCAGCGGTTCTTCTTTCAGTATACTATGTCTATAGGAAAATTGCATCTCCCCTGCACTTTTCTCGACAATCTCTCCGTCAGTTGTCATTAGACGCACACTCTTTACCACCTGACACATTTCCCCGCCATAGGCGCCTGCATTCATGACTATCGCACCGCCCAGACTTCCTGGAATGCCTGCTGCAAACTCAAATCCAGTCAGCCCGTTTTCATACGCCTTGTGTGCGATCTCCGCAAGCGTTGCCCCCGCCTCACAGACAAGCACTGTACCGTTTGGTTTATCCAAATCAATCTTAGCATATTCCTTTGACAGATGGAGCACAACACCCCTGATGCCACTGTCACTGACCAGCACATTGCTGCCATTTCCCAGAAGATAATAGTCTTTTCCCAGATTGGAAAGTCCTTCTGCTCTCAATGCTGCGAACACGTTTTCAAGCTCTTTGGAAGTCTTTATTTCCACAAAGATGTCAGCTTCACCACCTACGCGAAAGGTGGTGTGAGCTGACATCTTCTCATCTACAAGTATTTGCTCTGGTGGTAAAATACACGCCAGTCTTTGGCAGAGTTTTTGCTTTGTGTTCTCATCAAACTCTTTCAAATGATTACCTCTTTATTTCCCAAGTTTTATTCTAATACAAGTTTTGCCGCACCGTAAATACCAGCGTCATTTCCAAGTGTTGCAAGTTTAAACTGTGCATTTTTTGATCCATGGAATACATATTTTGTGTAGTATTTTGAAACATATTCACACAGGATCTCTCCTGCTTTGGACACCCCTCCCCCAAGTACAAACAACTCTGGATTGACTACTCCTGCAATTGCCGCAAATCCTTTTCCAAGATAGTCTCCAAACTGCTCTGCCACTTCACAGGCAAGCGCATCGCCCTCCTTGACGGCATCAAACACCGCCTTGGCGCTGAGACTCCCCTCTGCCTTTGCAGTCCGAAGGACACTGTCCTGCGTCGACGATGCCAGCTTCCTCTCAGCCAGCCGCACAACACCAGTCGCAGATGCATACTGCTCCAGACAGCCGTGATTGCCGCATCCGCATGCATCTGGTTCATTGTCCTCAATATGAATATGACCAATCTCTCCGCCTGCACCTGTCGCACCTGTCACCATCTTTCCGTTGATGATGATTCCGCCGCCGACACCAGTGCCAAGTGTGGCGAGTACCATGTTCGTACAGCCTTTTCCGCCGCCGCACCACATCTCACCGAGTGCTGCCACATTCGCATCATTTCCCGCTTTTACCGGTATCTGCAGCAAACCGCCCAGTGTCTCGTTAATGTTCATCACACCCCACCCAAGGTTGACTGCCTTATGCACAACGCCATTGTCATCTACCGGGCCAGGCACACCGATTCCCACACCGATAATGTCCTCTTTTGCAATCGCTTTCTCTTCCGTCTTATCCAAAACTGACTTGGCAATATCTGGAAGAATTTTGCTGCCGTTGTCCTCTTTTCTTGTAGGTATCTCCCATTTCTCCAGCACATTCCCCTCTGGATCAAACAGACCGATCTTCACAGTCGTTCCACCTAAGTCTACCCCGAAACAATATTTACTCATTCTTCTACTCCTTGAAATATAATCAATCCCGAAAGAACGCTGCCCTTTGTGTTCTTCCTATTCTTCATCATCCTCACGCGGCTTTGCGAGTGAATTCTGTACACGCTGATACAACTCCTGGGCGGCGTTGTATCCCATCTTCTTCTGGCGATGGTTAACCGCTGCCGACTCACAGATAATCGCAAGATTACGTCCCGGCCGAATCGGGATATTATGACACACAATCTTATTACCAAGATATTCCGTATAGTTTTCTTCAAGACCTAATCTGTCATATTTCTTCTCTTTATCCCAGTCCTCCAGACGGATAACAAGATTGATATTGGTAGTATCCATAACGCTCTGTACACCGTACAGCGTCTTTACATCAATGATCCCAATACCGCGCAGCTCAATAAAATGGCGCGTAATGTCAGGCGCAGAACCAATCAGCGTATCGTCGCTCACCTTTCTGATCTCCACAACGTCATCCGACACCAGACGATGACCACGCTTTATTAGTTCCAGTGCTGCCTCGCTCTTACCAATACCACTCTCCCCAGTGATCAGCACGCCTTCACCATATACATCAACGAGCACACCATGCACGGAGATACAGGGAGCGAGCTTGACATTCAGCCACCTGATGATCTCCGCCTCAAATGCAGACGTCGTCTTCTCTGTTACCAGCAACGGGACATTATTTTTTATCGCAATCTCCATGAACATCTCATCTGGATGAAGCCCCCGGCAGAAAATGATACAAGGTGTTTTCTCCGATATTACCCTTGGATACACTTCGTTTTTTCTCTCTTCCGACAGAATTTTCATGTAGGAAAACTCCACAAACCCGATAATCTGCGGTCTTGTCTCCTCAAAATGCTCAAAATACCCAGCCAGCTGCAATGCCGGTCTGTTGATGTCCGGCTGGTGAATCTTGATGTTCTCCACATTAATCTGCGGTGTAAGATTTTTCAGCTTAAACTTTTCTATAACTTTTTCAATGCTAACACTTGCCATTTTCACTCTTCCTTATATTTACTTATATACTAACGCATATGCGGTAGTTGGTTTATCCGTTCTAAAAGTAATTGTCTCTGCCGCTGTGTCAAGATCATCATAGATATATACAGTTCCAGATCCGATTGCCAACAGGCGGAAATTCCTCAACACACTGCGGTATTCTGCCGGAATCGTAAGAACGTATTCCAACTCCTTATCAGTCTGGTACAGGGTCTTCTTTTCCTTCTCAACATTGAGATTAAAGGTGGTAGCAAAAGTATAGTCGCCAATAAATGCAGCGTACGCCTCGTAGCATGCCAACCCAGGATAAAGCCTCTGCGCTGATACTTTCAGCGTGTAATCCGGTGTATTAGCTGACAGGCGGCAGATGTTTGTTGCCTGATTGCCATTTCCATTGTCAAACACATTATTCCATGGTGCATCCTTGTCATCTGCCCTGTATACATTGCTGATGGTCGGATTGGTGCTGTTCTGGAATGCAGCCGCCCTCTTGTTGTCATTCAGGATATAACATGCCCCCATCGTATTGGACTGCGCAAAAGCCTGAATACTGTCAAGACTTGTATATGGTATCGTCCCGATCATACGTGTCTGCACCTCTGCATCTGCAATCCTGAAAATCGGACAATACGCAATCCCCTCAAAAGCATTCTTGTTTTCAATAAAAGTACTTGTGTACATTTCAACTGATTTGATATTCGAACACTTATAAAACGAATAGGCACCAATTGAAGTAATCGTACTTGCAATCCTCAAATGTGTCGCAGAAGAAGTGTGCCATGGTCTCTCATACAGCTTCCAATAGTCTGCATCTGGAAGGGCACCTGTCCCTTCTATAGATATAACATCATTCGCAATTCTTACCTTAATGTTTGTTCCCTGCAAGTAATGCCAGCCATCTCCTGGATTTGTCCATACCGCACCCTCTGCCTTTGCTGTAACCACTGGCATAACAAGAAAAACCATAACCAGCGCCAGCACAATAGCGAAGCCTTTTTTACATTTCATTGTCATATGCATCCTCCTCCATAAACTACAGTTCCATTATCAATAATTCCATATTATTATAGCATACTATGTTGGGAGATTCCACAAGACTTTGCATAAATTTTTTGATACCAGAAATTACCTCAGTACTGGCCGATTCTTGATATTTATTGTCGAGGCTCCATAGTATGGCTTTCTGCTGAAAGCTGCTTTTGCTTCCGGCGTGATTCCCCCTGTCCTGAGTTCTTTTTCTGTAACTTTCCTGTACTCTGACATCTCTCTATCAATGTAGACATTGACAATCCGTGCCGCCCCTTTTTCATTCATAAAATCCATATAAATTCCCCCTTTTACACGATTTTTATTCCCATATACACTTTATATAGATTTCCGCATCGGTATCGGTAACGATTCCGTCAGATTATTTATAGCATACTATCCTTTCTTTTTCAATACTTTTTGTGCAGTTCTTATAGAATTTTGTCGTTTTACAGAAAATTTCGTTTATTATTCCCTGAACATTTTTTACATAAATTCTTTTCCATTAGAAAATTCCACCAAATATCAATTTTTGTCAAGCAGCCCTTGAATTTGAAATTTGATTACTCAAGATAGTTTTGCTGTATTTTTGTTCCTTAATGCTTTATACTTTAATCATGGCAGTTCGTATTTCATAAAGTTAGGAGCTTTATAAACTGCATAAATGATGCACAGGAGGAGAATTGAGATGGAGCTTTCAGAACGTTTGGCAATCGCGAGAAAAGAAAGGGGAATGACACAGCGGGAGGTCGCAGAGAAACTGGACGTTTCCTTTCAGGCTGTCAGCTTATGGGAACGCGGGGAAACTTCACCGGATATTGATAAATTGGTGGATCTTGCCTTTCTGTATCAGGTGACTACGGACTGGCTTCTGACTGGCGTGGAAGAAGAAAATGTATTCATCGATTTTCAGGCTTCGCTTTCCGACAGGCTGTTTGACGAGGGAAGAATGTACACCTACATCAAAACATATGCCAGCGTAAAGAAATTGTATCAGACTTCCAAGGTTCTGCCCTATGCGCGGGAGCTCCACAAAGGACAAATCCGCAAGGGGAAAGACAAGGTTCCCTATATCTATCACCCGCTTTTGATATCCTGCCATGCTTTGGCTCTGGGACTTGATGATGACAATCTGATCTCCACAGCGCTGCTTCATGATGTGTGTGAGGACTGTGGGATCCCTGCCGACGAACTGCCCGTTAACAAAGAAACGCAGACTGCCGTTTTCCTGCTGACCAAAAACAGTATCGACGAAGAGCAGTATTTTGCCCGGATTTCTCAAAATGCAGTTGCCACTATGGTTAAGCTGCTAGACCGCTGTAACAATATCTCCAGCATGGCAGTAGGATTTTCCAAGGAAAAAATGGCTGAATATATCAAGGAGACGGAGAGATGGTTCTACCCGCTGCTTCAGAAAGCCAAATATGAGTTTCCAATGTATTCAAATCAGATCTTCTTGATTAAATATCATATGACAAGCGTGATAGAGGTGATCAAACATCAATTTTAGCTTTTCTTGTGCACTGATCACAACACCTAATAATTTCTTTACATAGTATTGAGTCAACGTAGAAGATATGTATAAATGAAATATTTCAAAATAATAAGGAAAAACACTTGATTTTTTTGAGAAATTCAGTATAATAGATTCGTAGCTGTTTGAAACAGATTGTTTCGTTGCGTGGCTCAGTTTGGTAGAGCGCTGCGTTCGGGACGCAGAGGTCGCAAGTTCGAATCTTGTCGCAACGACTCTTGGCAGGGG
>CAMWLV010000030.1 GCA_947175175.1 uncultured Lachnospiraceae bacterium | reverse complement strand
GGGATAATATCCAACCTGAACTGATAAGTCAATTAAATAACTAACAAATGAATTTTCTTTTATTGTTAATAGTATTAATGATGAGTTAAATATAAACAAACCCATGTACATCAATGAACCGATAAAAACAATTAAAATGATTTGGAAAAGAGAAGATAACATTTGAAGTTTTGTCAGCCCCCAGGCAAGTATAATCGCTCCCTGTAATATACCTGCTATTCTCCTCAAAAAAATATCATTGGCGAGTATTTGAAATAATATTGATAACGGTCGTATATAATAAATGTCAAAATCACCACTCATAATAGTGTCCGCAAAATTGTCAAACCCTCTGCCAAACATTCGCGCAATATCATAGGACATCTGACTAAGTCCATACAATACAGCAATATGATAAATCGAAAATCTGCCAAGATATACAAATTTTTGTAATAGTAACGTCAGTGATAAGAAAGGTATCGTTGAATAAAGAAACCATACTATAATTTCTACTAAAAAATCTTTTTTATATGTCAGCTGTGCTAGGATACTTATTCTCCAATAGCTAAATATCATATCTCCTCTACTCCTATCCGCCATAAACATTTATTTTAGATTCTACTATATTATATATGACAAATCCAATCACAATCAAAACGAAAATCCATACTAATTGTAAAACCAAATACTCAACTGGCTTATTATAATCTAACAACATCCGAATTGGCAAATCCACCATATACGCAAATGGAGTGTTGTATGCTATTTTGCAAAACCAATCAGGCAGCAGCACCAACGGAATCATTGATCCAGAAAACAAACTGCTCAGCGCAGTTAATATTGCTTTAGAACTCTTATAATTCCAAAAAAGAAATGTAATGCTATAGACATTCAAAGTAAACACCACCGCTAACAGTGCTGACAAAACCAATGAGAATGTGAACAAAATAATAGAACAAACATCTCTCTTACATATTACAAAGACAAGAATCATCAATACTCCTGATCCTAGCAAAGAATATAAAGAATTGCCCATCTCCTCACAAATAAACTGGAAATACACAGAAACTGGATACTTGTAATATTTAGCAATAGTCCCTTTCTTAATATTTTTGCAAAATTCTGGAATCCGAACAATCGCCATAGACTGTTGTATTACAATCGACAATGTTGAATAAGCTAATAAATACAACTGCGAATGTTGATCGTTTAGCAATAAACTATAGAGTGTGTATGTTATATATACAGCCAGTATCGAAAAAAAGAAATTAATGATCAATGAACCTCTATATACCCTGAGTTTGCAAAACTGAATTTTTATAATCCCTACTAACATCTATTCCCTCTTTCCCAATCCCTAAGGAACTATTCATAATATAATGTGATACAGCTACGATCTCCTGAACTTCTCCCACTTCATTTCGCAAAGCAACAACATGAGTGTTTCTGACAAACAGATAACACTCATGCTGATATCAGATTATTAATTTCCCCAAGTTCTCAACATAGTTTCATCTCCCATCTGTTTTTTCAGTTAATTCCATTTTTCTAATAGCCAAAAATCTTATTATATTATGGAATTTCCAAAATATTATTTGTTCAAGCTTGACACCTTTAATATACCATTTTATGACAAATACCACCATGTCAAAACCGGAAAAATATTTTTCCAGTTTTGACATGGTGGTTGCGCAAAATACATGATAAAATAAATTATTATCTGTTCCAGGAGGTTTTATATATGAAGAACAAAAAGTCCTTAAACAAAATCAAAAAAATGAGCACCTTTATACTGATGCTCATGATTCTCTATGTCAGTCCACAATACAGCCGTTGTAGCGAACCTGAATATTCCTCTAAAACAGAAACTCATTTTTTTATATCTCCTCGCCAAAATGATATTTAAGATTTTCATTGATGAGTTTTTGGTTGTGCACATCTTTCCTTGCGGCGGCAATATAATATGCCTGCCGCATCATTCTATTTGATTCTTTCAATTCTTGTTTCTGCAGCTTGGAATCCTCCATCTTTTTAGCCAGTTTTAACTTGTTCCACGCCACTCCCATCAACAATTCAACCAATGCATGTGCATACCTCTGGCTGACTGCCATATCTAAACCTTCTTCTGCCTTTGACAACGCTTCTTCGTATCGTTCCAGCTTTCCGAGCGGTCGTACTAAATTCGCCAAATTGATAAGCTTCAATTCCTCCACATTTTTCGCATCCATATATCCAGCATCCAGACTCTTTATAATCGTCTCATATACCCAAATGGCTTTATCCATTTCATTCATATCATAATATGTATTTCCAATCCCCATAAGAATCAATATTTCCTGCTCCCTGTACGGATATACTTTATCGCGCTTCTCCCCCCACAGATAACACTCATAGTCCGGAACTGTCATTTTCATTGCCACATGCAGCTGCGACATACATTCTTGCGCATCAATCCTCTTCATATCATACCCCAAAAAGTTCTCTACTCTTTTCAGATACTGCCTGTCCACCAGAGAACCTGATATTTTCTCCCTGATATGTGCCAGATACCGCTCTGCGACACTATACTCCCGTTTTGCCATGGCATCCTCAAACATGATATATTCCTCCAGCAGTGACATATCCCGACCCATGCAGAGCGCACAGTTGTCATGCACTCCACGTCCCATCTTCTCCATGAGTTTTCTGTATGTTTCACGCTTGATCTTATGTCTATTGTTTTCAATGCGTGACAATGTCTCCACAGAACAGATTCCGTTACTCAGCTCTTCCTGTGTCATTCCGACCGCATTCCTCGTCAGGCGGATCACATCTCCAGCCTTGTAATTTGCCATTTCAATTCCTCCTCACAGAATCGCTTGATCGCCTCCATCAGACACACATCACCAAACACTTCACAGACACTGTATGCCATCAGGCATTCTCTCTGAATTTCCTTCCTGAATACATTGTCCTCCGCGAGAGCTGCCCCACACTGACGCTGTAATGCCTGGGCCTTAAGAAAATGCAGCCTGGCCACCCCTGTTATCTCCCTTCCCTGCACAACAAAGTCAATACCCTTATCTATGTAATCCAACTCTTTATCCCAGTCCTGCAGTTTTTGTGCCAGCTCAATCAGCTCTTCGAGGATCAAATATCCGATTTTCTGCCTCTCTCGTTCCAAATAATAATAATCTACATGCCGAAACAGATTCAAGAGCATATCCTCTGTCTGAGTATCCGTGCAGTATGTTCCATAGTGAACTACAAGCAATATGAGTTCTATCTCCGTTGATGTATACAATTGTCTCTCCCCACTACCGCAAAACACAAACGCAGGCTTTGTTAGATGCAATGCACGCAGTGCTGTTTCGCACAGTTCAGCCTGTTCGTCCTGTGGAACATAATGGACTCTCCCGACACTTCTTAACCGCTCTGCTTTCATCATAACCTCCTGGTAAAGGCAGAACTGTTCATGCAGATTGGGGGCGTTATTTTTCATAGTGCGATATGATGCCAGATCTTCCTTCACTTTCCCATACTTCCTCTGCTGTATGCTCTTCCTTATAGATTCCCTTGCACGCCACAGTCCATAATCCTCATCATTTAAGAGCTGCTCAAACTGGTCTGCCGTCTTTCCAATCCTCTCCAGAAGCTGACTGCTTGTCAAGGAATCCACACATCTTATTCCCTTCTCCATCCGCAGCAGTTTACTGACGGAGCAGATCCCATCACACACCTGTTCCAATGTCAAACTATATTTATTTCTATAGTAGGCCAACACGACACCCGCCGAATTGATTTCCATAATATGCCTATCATTTTCCACAAAAATATTTTTATCCATAGTATATTGTAATCTGCTCCCATTTCCAAAACCTCTTGTTCTATGAAATTCCCAAGATTTCTCCGCAAGCTCCCACTTATTTATTTTTTGCCCGCTCCAACATTCTCTTGACATAGATTCCTGTGTAAGAATGCGGACACTTGGCAATGTGCTCTGGTGTGCCCTCGGCAATCACCGTTCCGCCGCCATCTCCTCCCTCTGGTCCAATGTCAATGATATAGTCCGCCGTCTTGATCACATCAAGATTGTGCTCAATGACAATCACGGTGTTGCCTCCCTCCGCAAGACGCTGCAGGATCTCAACAAGTTTATGCACATCTGCAAAGTGAAGTCCTGTCGTCGGCTCGTCCAGAATATAAATGGTCTTCCCTGTACTTCTGCGGCTTAGTTCCGTCGCCAGCTTGATGCGCTGCGCCTCGCCGCCCGACAGCGTAGTTGAAGGCTGGCCCAGCTTGATATAAGAGAGTCCCACATCATACAGAGTCTCGATCTTTCTTCTAATAGAAGGAACTGGCTCAAAAAATGTCATTGCCTCCTCGACTGTCATGTCCAGCACATCATAGATACTCTTTCCTTTATATTTTACATCAAGTGTCTCTCGATTGTAGCGCCTTCCCTGACAAACCTCACACGGCACATACACATCTGGCAGAAAATGCATCTCAATCTTGATAATGCCATCGCCGCCGCACGCCTCGCATCGTCCGCCCTTCACATTAAAGCTAAAACGTCCTTTGCTGTATCCTTTTGCCTTCGCATCGACAGTCGAGGCAAACAGATCCCTGATCTGGTCAAACACACCTGTGTAAGTAGCTGGATTTGACCGCGGTGTCCTGCCGATCGGTGACTGGTCAATGGCAATCACCTTGTCAAGCTGTTCCACCCCTTCTATTTTCTTGAACTTACCTGGTAAAGTACGCGCCCTGTTCAATTTTTTTGCCAGATACTTGTACAAGATCTCATTTACCAGAGACGACTTGCCAGAACCTGACACACCTGTCACACAGGTAAACACACCAAGCGGAAACTTCACGTCAATATTTTTGAGGTTGTTCTCTGCCGCTCCTTTTACCGCCAGCCAGCCCGTTGGCTTTCT
This sequence comes from uncultured Lachnospiraceae bacterium, assembly GCA_947175175.1. Taxonomy (GTDB): domain Bacteria; phylum Bacillota; class Clostridia; order Lachnospirales; family Lachnospiraceae; genus COE1. The sequence continues at coordinate 27,333 of CAMWLV010000030.1, read as the reverse complement.
CCTGCACTCCGGCACAGGAATCTGTATTTTCCCGCTCAGATACTGTCCTGTGACGGATTCCGGCACCTGCATGATCTCCTGCGCTGTTCCCTGTGCGATCACTTCTCCCCCATGCTCTCCGGCACCTGGTCCAATATCAATCACATGATCCGCCGCCAGCATAGTATCCTCGTCATGTTCCACGACGATTAGCGTGTTTCCAAGTCCCTGCAGATTGCGAAGAGCCGCCAATAGCTTGTCATTGTCCCTCTGATGCAGTCCGATACTCGGCTCATCCAAGATATAACAGACGCCGACAAGCCCAGAACCAATCTGCGTTGCCAGTCTGATACGCTGTGCCTCACCGCCTGACAGAGAAGCTGTTCCCCTTGACAGACACAGGTATTCCAGCCCGACACTTGCAAGAAATCCTACCCTCGCCCGTATTTCTTTCAGGATACGCTTGCCGATCAGCTGCTGCTGTTTTGTCAGCTCCATCGTGTCCAGAAAACTGTAAAGATTTGTGATGGACATAGAAGTGATCTCATAAATATTCTTACCGCAGACGGTCACAGACAGCGAACTTTTCTTCAGACGCCTGCCACCGCATTCCTTACAGGGAGTGATACGCATAAAAGTCTCATACTCCTGCTTGATCCCTTCAGACGCAGTCTCCCTGTATCTGCGCTCTACATTTCTGATCAATCCCTCAAATGCCACCGGATAAGTCCCCTCACCGCGCTGTCCTTTGTAATGTACCGTTACTTCTTTCCCCTTTGTTCCGTAGACCAGTACATCCTTTACCCTATCCGATAACTCTTCGAACGGTGTGTCAAGAGAAAAATCATATTCCTTGCACAAAGCCTGCAAAATCGCATTTGTAAAGCTTCCCTTGTCCGCACACGACTGCCAGCCCATGACAGCAATCGCACCCTGATTGATACTAAGGCTTTTATCTGGTATGATCAGATCAATATCAAACTCCATCTTATAACCAAGCCCGAAACACTCTGGGCAGGCACCGAATGGATTGTTGAACGAAAAGCTTCTCGGCTCCACCTCATCGATGCTGATATTGCAGTCAGGACAGGCAAAACTGTCAGAGAAATTCATCATCTCTCCGTCGATCACATCGACCATCAACAGTCCGTCGGAAAGTGCCATGACATTCTCGATGGAATCTGTCAGTCTCCGCTCAACGCCTTCTTTTACGACAATCCTGTCCACAATGATCTCAATATTGTGCTTGATGTTTTTCTCTAGTTTGATCTCCTCTGACAGATCATACAAATTTCCGTCGATCCGGACACGCACATATCCGCTTTTTTTGGCACGGTCAAGCACCTTAACGTGTTCACCCTTTCTGCCGCGCACCACCGGCGCAAGAAGCTGAAGCTTCGTGCCCTGCGGCAGCTCCATGATCTGGTCTACCATCTGGTCTACCGTCTGGCGCTTAATCTCCCTGCCGCAGTTTGGACAGTGTGGTATCCCGATCCGCGCATATAACAGCCTAAAGTAATCATAAATCTCTGTCACAGTACCGACTGTTGAGCGCGGATTTCGGTTGGTGGACTTCTGGTCGATCGAGATCGCCGGCGACAACCCCTCTATGCGCTCCACATTTGGCTTTTCCATTTGTCCCAAAAACTGTCTGGCATAGGATGACAACGACTCCATATATCTCCTCTGCCCTTCCGCGTAGATCGTGTCAAATGCTAGGGAGGACTTACCAGAACCAGACAATCCTGTCAACACGACAAATTTATTTCTTGGAATGTCCAGATCAATATTTTTCAGGTTGTGTTCATTCGCCCCACGAATCTTGATGATTTCTCCCTTTGGAAGCATTTTGAGTTGTTCTCTGTCCATTTTCGTACCATACCTTTCTAAAATGTATTATAATCAGGCAACGTGTGTCCTTCCCTCTGCCTGCACGCCAGCCGTTTTGCATCCATGTGCATCATAACCCGCCTGTCAGATCCTGCAGCTGTTTTTTAAGTTCCATCATCTTGTCACGCAGCTCCATCGCTGCCTCAAAGTTGAGGTCTGCCGCTGCCTTACGCATATTTTTCTCAACCGTGTCAATGAGTTTCCTCAGTTCCTTCTCATCCATGGACTCCGGATCTTTCGCAAATTTCTGCTCCTCTTTTGCTACTGCCTTTGAAATGCTGATCAGATCCCGCACTGCCTTCTTGATCGTCTGCGGAGTAATGCCATGCTCTTCATTATACTTCTGCTGGATCGCACGCCTTCTCGCTGTCTCTTCCAGCGTCACCTGCATGGAATCCGTGATCGTATCGGCATACATGATCACATGCCCTTCCGCATTTCTCGCTGCTCGTCCGACTGTCTGTATCAGGGAAGTCGCGGAGCGCAGAAATCCCTCCTTGTCCGCATCAAGAATCGCCACAAGCGATATCTCAGGAATATCAAGTCCCTCGCGCAGCAGATTGATTCCGACTAGCACGTCGAACACATCAAGACGCATATCGCGAATAATCTCAGCGCGCTCAAGCGTGTCGATATCTGAATGCAGATACTTTACGCGAATCCCTACCTCAGACATGTATTTTGTCAAATCCTCTGCCATACGCTTTGTCAGTGTTGTCACCAGCACCTTGTTATGCTTTTCTGTCTCCGCATTGATACGTGCGATCAAGTCATCAATCTGTCCCTCCACAGGGTGTATTTCAATCTCCGGGTCGAGCAGTCCTGTTGGTCTGATGATCTGCTCCGTGCGCAGCAGCTCATGTTGTTTTTCATATTCATTTGGCGTCGCAGACACAAAAAGCATCTGGTCAATCTTTTCTTCAAATTCCTCGAAACGGAGCGGTCTGTTGTCCAATGCCGACGGAAGCCGGAAACCATATTCCACAAGTGTATTTTTTCTCGAGCGGTCGCCGGCATACATTCCACGGATCTGGGGAATCGTCATGTGCGACTCATCAATGATAATCAGAAAGTCCTCTGTAAAGAAATCCATCAGACAATACGGTGGATCTCCCTCTTTGGTTCCGTTCAAATGTCTTGAATAATTCTCAATCCCAGAGCAGAATCCAGTCTCACGAAGCATCTCAATGTCAAAGTTTGTCCGCTCCGAGATGCGCTGCGCCTCCAGAAGCTTGTCCTCGCTCTTAAAATAGCGCACACGCTCCTTCATCTCTGCCTCAATGGCATCACACGCCTTGGCGATCCGCTCTGGTGCCACGACGTAGTGCGATGCCGGAAAGATCGTGGTGTGCTCTAGAGTGGCGTTGACCTTGTTAGTGACTGGGTCTACCTCTGCAATACGGTCGATCTCATCTCCAAAAAATTCCACTCGTATCCAGTACTCGCCGCCTTGTGCCGGGTGAATGTCAACCACATCTCCGTGCACCCGGAAACGCCCTCTGTCAAGCTCCATGTCATTTCGGTCATACTGCATCTCAATCAGAGCACGGATCACTTCGTCTCTGTCCTTTGTCATGCCAGGTCTCAGAGAAAGCATCATTCCTTGGTACTCATCAGGACTTCCCAGACCGTAGATGCACGAGACACTGGCCACTACCACAACGTCTCTACGCTCTGTCAGAGATGCTGTTGCAGACAGCCTCAGCTTGTCGATCTCGTCGTTCACTGCCGAGTCCTTTGCGATATAGGTATCTGATGACGGGATATATGCCTCCGGTTGATAATAATCATAGTAGGACACAAAATATTCTACCGCATTTTCAGGGAAAAATTCCTTGAACTCGCCGTACAATTGTGCAGCGAGTGTCTTATTGTGCGCTATTACTAAAGTGGGCTTTTGCAGCGCCTGTATGATATTTGCCATTGTGAAGGTCTTGCCGGAACCTGTGACACCCAGCAAAGTCTGGAATTGGTTGCCTTCCTTGAAGCCGTCCACAAGTTCTTTGATCGCCTCCGGCTGGTCGCCTGTCGGCTGGTATTCACTGCGAAGTTTGAACAACATAGAACAAAAATCACCTCCAAAATCCATTGCGAATATTCCATTCGCATAGTAAAAAGTACTTATGATTATAGCACACAGCCTCAGATTTGTACAGAGAAAAGAAGATATTTTCGGAACTTTTGTTTGCTACTTTGCCTTTACAAATTAACACACAAACTCTTTTTGCATATTATATATTAAAAGCATATAAGGTGTTCCTATGAATCATTGCTCTGGTCTTTATTTTCTCTCTACAATCGCCTGCCAGCTATCCGAATGCCTTACGAAAGAGGAACTGGAACTTCTTGCTGCCAATCTACGAGCGCTCGGTGAAATGCTTGAGGTTATTTCTGTACAAAATACTATATGTGAAAGGACTGAACAATAATATTTCGATATAGAGCTCTTCTATGCTAAAGAATTAATGAATAAGATACAAACAAAAAACCTGATAGAAAGTATTTTGTAAACCATACTTCCTATCAGGTTTTATTCATTCAAACACACCCAAGCAGCCCGCAAACCATCTTTGCATACGTTTCTCCCAGCGGTAGCTCATACTCGACTTTCAGTCTGTTTCTGACTGCCATCTCATGATTTCCTGTCAAAGGATTGACCCCTTCTTTTTCATACTGCTCTTTCCAAACGCCGATTCCTCGTTTCTGCCATGAGGGAAGCTGGTCAAAATTAATCCCCCTGGAAAAAAGCAGTTCGTTCTTAAAACTCACTGACTGCCCTTCCAGCTCTTTTGTGGCTTCCTGCACTGTTTTTCCCTCTTTTCTGAGCAGCCAGTAACAGTGTGCATTCAATGAATTTCTGTGTGCATCCTCCTGCCTCCACAGAAAGTAGTCCTGCACTCTCTCAATCGTGGGAAGCGGCACCATTCTGCAGTCAAACGCAGCTGCCCTTCCAAGCTCCAGCGAAAAGGACGCACTCGCCTCTGCTGCCAGTGTGGAATTGTACTTGCGCACTTTTCTCCCAAATGCATTCTCTCCCACGGCAAACAGCAGCGAAATCTCGTCACTCTCCGTAAATCCATAAACAATGCGGAATCCACAGTCCATCAGCTTTTCAACGGTGTGAACCATCAAATCCCTGAACCGCACATCAAATGGCGTCTCAAATCTGCAGATTTCCTTCGTAAGCCTCGTAAAACTCCTGCCGTCAAGTCTTGCCACCATATATGTCTCCGGTAAAAGTATCTGGTCTAACGACTGCTCATATACGCGCATCTTCCGGTCTAATTCATCAAAGTTCATTTTTATACCCCCTTGCGTGCTCTGGCACGCATACCAATCAATAGTTTGAAAATGACCTTCTCTCAAACTTCCCACCTTTCAAGAACTCGGCGTTATTCCTGCCATTTTTCAACCACTGTGCCTGTATCTGTGATCCTCACAAAATACAGCTCGTCAAAGCCCTCCCCGTAAGATGGCATTTCAAGTTTCTTTGAAGTCGCCGCGATCGCTTTCGCGGGAACTTTTTCCTTCCCCTCCCTCAGCTCATTGCGGGCAATGCAATCCTGTATCCGCGACTGCATAAAATAACCTATGACTGTGTATCCGTTTTCTTTCGCTTTTGCAATATACTTTTTCCGGTCTTCCAGTGTCGGATTTGTATTGTCGATGACCATGTCCCTTTTTGCCTGAAGTGCCGCATCGATTGCTGTATTTTCCTTGTTCCGCGTGTGAAGCGTATCCAGATTGATTCTGTCATATGCTGATAAATAATTCTTACAAAATGCACTCTTTCCACTTGCCTGAATCCCTGTCATAACTGCCATTACCGGCATCCATACCACCTCCCTGCTGATGCTTTATCATAAGACAACCTTCTTTATTGATCAAGAAACAGATCAATTCCGTTCGCAATGCCCTCAACAATCTTATACTGGTATTCGTCAGTGGAAAGCAGCTGATCCTCCGCCGGATTGGTCATGTACCCCATTTCCACAATGGTAACCGGAACCTGGCACCAGTTAATTCCACTCATCGTGTCCGTCTCCCACACATACTCCTTTTTCGCCCCTGTGCTGGCCACCATTTCATCCAGCACATAGGTGGATAAGGATTTACTACTGCTGTACAAATCGCCGTTATATGGATTTGACGCGGTCTGACAAATGGTCATCATTCCATTTGCTTTCGAATTGGTTGAACCATTTGCATGGATTCGTATAAATGCATCTGCATTGTTGTCATTTGCAATCTGTGCCCTTTCGGAATTACTGATATTCACATCATTTGTCTCTCTGCACATGATTACGTCATATCCGCGGTTTAACAATTCTTCCTGCAATTTGAATGCCACTGCTAAGTTCAACTCGTACTCCGGCAGTTTAGTGCTTGTTCCAACGGTTCCTCCCGAAACCTTTATCTTCATTTCCGCAGAGCCTAATCCTATGGGTTCCTTTGAAGTATCTGCCTTAGACTGATGTCCTGCGTCAATGACAATCAGTTTGCCGTTTTTATTGTCTATAGCAGATTGCGTTTCTAACTGCACCTCTGTTGGGAATTCCGTTTCGGGCTCTGATTGAGCTTCCGGCTGAGTCTCTGTTTGAGTCTCTGTTTGAGTCTCTAATTGAGTTTCTATTTGATATTTTATTTGAGAACTATTTTTTGTACTCTCCGAGGTAAGCACCTGATTTTCTATTGTTTTCACAGAAACTTCTTTGCTGCTACAGCCAATACACATCCATACCCCTGCAGTAAAAAGCAGCAGACTGAAACTGATTTTTTTCATTCTCATTCACACCTCATTTCTTTTCTTCATCTCATTATACACCTCTTTGGTTTCATCAGCAACAGTCTTCGTTGTATCTGTACCAATATCCGCTAGAGTGCTGTGCCCCCCAAAACAACCATGTTACAATCAACGGGAAAGGTATTTAATCATGATGTACCATCACACCACTAAGCAGAACTGTGATAACTTCTGTCACCGGCGCTGCGAGCCATACACCTGTCATGCCAAAATACGCCGGAAGTACAAAGATACAGACCAGCAATACCACAAGCCCCCTCGACAGGGAAATCACCGCGGACTCAAGTGCTTTTCCAATCGACGTAAAGTAGAACGATGTGATCGCATTGATTCCAGAAAAGAAAAAGGAAACCATAAAAATCACCATACCAGACTGCACCATTGCCCGAATCGCATCGTTTTTCACAAACAGACCACTGTACCACCCCGACAGAAACATCATAACACCAAAAGTCACTGCGCCGATTGCAAATACAAGTCCGTTTGTCTTTTTCCGTACCCTTTTGGCAAGTTCGTGCTCCCTTGCGCCATAGCTGAAACTGATCAGCGGACTCGCCCCCTGCCCAAATCCTACGACGATCATGCTGAACACATAAGACACATATCCAACAATCGTAAATGCCGTGACACCGTCAACGCCAATCCTTCTCATGATCACATAATTGTAGGCAAACATGGCAATCCCTGTTGACATCTCGCCAATAAACTCCGAGCTTCCATTCAACAAAGTCCTTTTTAACACTGCTGCCGAAAAAGAAAATCTCCCTAAACGATACACTTTTGCTCTTTTCAGAAAAAAGTGCAGAATCAAGACCAAGGAAACCATTTCAGAAAGAAAGGACGCAACTGCGATACCGGCAATCCCAATGCGAATAACAACTGCAAATACATAATCCAATGCAATATTTGTCAAGACACTCACAATATTCACCTTCATATAATATTGCGGGCTTCCCTCTCCCCTGATGAACATGCCAAAAGAAGAATTGACCACCATCACGACCAGCTCCAACAGCAGAATGCCATAATACATTTTAAAATATTCGCGCACCTGCCCTGCAGCACCCAGAATATCCAGCATCGGCTCAAAAAGCAGTGCCACCAGCAATCCTGTCAACACCGAAAATACCGTTGTGGTTGCAATCGTCTGGCGAAATACCTGATTGCACTCTGTTATGTTTCCCGCCCCAAATGACATTCCGGCAATTGCGGCACCGCCGACAGATACCATTAAGCCAACGGACAAAAATAAGTAGATGATCGGCAGTCCCAGGTTGACTGCTGCAATCCCCTCCTCGCCGACATAATTTCCGATAAAGAAACCGTCAACAACAGTGATCAATGAAGTCAGCAGCATTGCGATAATGGCAGGAATTGAAAACTGTAATATCATCCCTGCTGTGTTCTGCCTGATTCTCTCTAAATCCATAAAAATCTCCTCCTATATGTTTCGCATTCCCAAAGCTGTTCACAGCCTACGGTATGTCCCATTATAAGAGGAGTATTAAATATAAACTTCTGAATTCTTGCGGAGAATATATTTGTCGCCAGCTCCTTACCTTAACGGCATACAAATGTCCAGTTCCATGTAACCAGATTCCCGATCCACCATATGATAGATATCAAAACCACTGCGGTAATCCAGTTCGTAAGAAGTGCGCGGCAGCCACACCGTAAATATGGTCTGATACGCCGCATAAATGTGCTTTCCCAGTCCCTTATAAGGATACACAGCACATTTTCCACCCTCTATGGTACAGGTATTTTCCAGCGAAACACCTCTGTCCACACTCATACAGATATCATAGAGACAGCCATCTGTATCCGTGATGACAGGATCATCAAAAGTCCGCTCCAGAAACTGTGTATCCTTTGTCACAAACTCCTGATACTTCTCAATAAAGTCGCCCCACTGTTCGCTAAGATAACGATAACTGCCTATTCTACGCTCATATAATACAAAATAATCCGGAAGATTCTTAATCACAATCTTTCGATTGCAGTCCTCAAAACTCTCCAGACAACTGTAGGTATCAGGAGCTTGTTCCTCTCCTATTTGCATTTCTGGCATGGATAATTCTTCTGCCCGTTCCCCCACCTCAGCCATATGCATAAAAGCGTGTCTCACTGTCGCCTGCTCAACGTTCCTGCGAAAATTTACCGGATTGGTCTGATACTGCTGCCGAAACATCCAGCTGTAATTTGACGGACTGTATCCAAACTCATAGCCAATATCCGTCACCGTCCGGTTAGGCTCCACTTTCAGCCGGAACGCGCTCTGCTCCAGTTTCAACCGCTTTATGAACGCATAGACACTCTCCCCGGTTTCCTCCTTAAACATTCTGCTGAAATGATATTTGGAAAAATGACAGTACGCCGCCACATCATCAACCGACAGTTCTTCATTAATATGCTGCAAAATGTAATCAATCGCATGGTTGATCGTCTCATTTTTAATCATTAACATATTGATCTTTCCTTATTTGAATCCTCCAACTCTATGCAAAACAATGATACAATGCCCTAAAGAAAGCCTCAAAATCCTGCCCATCGGAAAGCCCGGACACCTCGCCGTCGCCCGCCTCAATGATCTTCCATGTCCCATCCGCCAGTTCTGCAAAGTCAACTGTGTAAAATACACTCGGCAGATTCCGGTATTTCTCAACCAGCTCCCGCGGCGGATCCGCTGTCACCTGCAGCTGGCTGGAATTTCTTGAGACTGTTGCAATCTCATGATTGATATAAAACACCCGAAACTCATTTGACCTGTCCCCATATTTTTTCAGATCCAGATATTCCTTGATGCAGATTCCTCCTGTAAGCAGATCACCCCTATATTTGTAAAAGACTTCCATCCACTGGTCAAAACTGTCCTGGTCGACAGAGTGGTCAAAGTATTTGGGAAACTCCGTACCCTTCACGGACTTCACATAATCCTTCACCATAAACCTTGAAAATTCCTTTTTCACGCTTTCAATATCAATCTCTTCATGCAGCGGAAAAACTTTCATCTTGGCAGTATCATCCTCGACCAGTTTATAAACATTCGGAAAAACATGCATATTTACATACATTTCCGGTTCCGTCACCAGACAGATCCCATGCTCTTTCAGCTGATCATAAAACATTTCATACAAGTCTGGCTTCATCATCCAGCCGCGATAGACAGCATTGACCACTTTCGCCGGCTCCGTTGTCAGCCCCAGTTTCCCCTGATGAAACCATTTCTCATAACCAAACAGAATCACATCATACAATCCCGTATTGTGCACCGCATCATACTCTGCCTGCAGATCCTCGTCAACCTTATGCACATCGAAAAAACTCGACGGAAACAATATTGTATTTACCATAAAATCACCCTCACATCAAGACTGTTTCATACGCCGACAAAACAATATTCATCGTTCACCTTCTAAAATCGAACTCATCCTGTCTATGCAATAGCTGTGACCACCTTGCAGAAATCAGCTTTGCATAATTCAGATAATAAAGTCCGTAATTGCCAAGCGCATACCCGTCATTCATTTCCAAAAAGATCGTCTGCTCTTTTCCATCCTTTACAATGACTGCAAAATCATATGTCAGTTCCTAACTCAGAACGTATCTGCAACCGTCGTCAACACCAATCTTGTCTTCAAGTCCGCCGCATCCACAAAGTTTCCGCGCATGATGTCTCTCTTATCTAATCTAATCACCACTGGCTTCTCATTGGAAATCGTAAAAAAATTATCGCTGAAAATGACATCTGCATCCGCAAAATCCATCTCAACAAACGGCGCAAACACATCACTCTGAACTGAAATTACAAAACAATCCTCTGTCTCGTTTACTTCTGTCGCAAAATGCGGTTTCACCAGTTCCAGATGCTTATATGGCATCAAGGTATCTGTATCAGTCAATACAGTTCCATCCGCAAGAACAACCTCCGCCTCAAGAAACAGATTATCCACATCTACAAACCCTGTTTCCACAAACTCCATTTTGAATGGGCAATTGAGCAGCCTCTTAACACTAAGCGGCTCTGCCTGTGCATCCGCTCTCCACTCCTTTAATATATGAAATCCCATATCGCGGACGCGCAGTGACACACTGCATTTTTGTACCTCAAATGTCTCATTTTCCAGATGGACACTAATGCTGTCCGGTGTCTTCTGAATACTAACTGCAACCGGAGCATAAAACTTCACTGCCATATAATGAAGCGCTTTCCATCGACCATAATAGTCAATGCTTGCCCACGATGCCACCGGCCAGTTGTCATTGATCTGCCAGTACAGCGTTCCCATACAGCGCCCTCTATTTCTCCTCCAGTGGTCAACACCGCTCTTGATCGCCATTCCCTGTAAAACCTGTGTCACATAAAGCAGGCTCTTAAAATCTTTTGGATACTTAAAATTTTCAGAAAGATAATAGAGCATCTTTCCGTTCGCAGAATCATTTTTCTGGTGACTTTCCATCACTTTTGAAAAAATATTCCTATCTTTTTCCTCTGTAAAGGTCTCTACCGTTTTCAAACAGGGAAACGACTGAAATCCAAACTCAGAACAAAAACGGAAATAGTATTTCTGATAATCGCTGAACGGCTTCTGCCCATGCCACACATCCCAATAATGTACATCACCACGTCTGTCGGAATCAGGATCGTCAAAACATCCGCCCGACGAAGGGGACGACGGCCAGTAAAAGGTCACATCATCTGCCTCGCGCAATGCCTTAGGAAGAATATCCTCAAACAATTTGATATAGTCCGCACGCAGATACATAGATTCTTTCTGGAAGTCTCCCCAATGATGCCATGCAGACTCAATCTCGTTGTTGCCGCACCAGAGCCCAAGTGACGCGTGATGCCGAATCCGCCGTACATTGTCAAGCGTCTCCTGCCTTGCAGTTGCCGCAAAATCCTCTGTCACGTCATACACATTGCACGCATACATCAAGTCCTGCCACACGATTAAACCATACTGATCGCATAAATCATAAAATGTATCAGACGGATAATAACCGCCGCCCCAGACGCGGATACAGTTAAAATTCGCTCGTACACAGCTCTTTAACAGATAATCTTGCTGCTCTTTTTTTATCCATGGATAAACTGCGTCCTCTGGAATATAGTCACCGCCCTTGGTGAAAATCTTCACTCCATTTACAGTAAAGGCAAACTCATTCCCCCACTCATCTGCCTCCTGACTGACAGTCAGAGTGCGCAGACCGATTGTCTTCTGCACTGTTTGTCCTGCATTTGCACCTTTTTTTGCATCAGAATCAATTGAAACAGTGAGTTGGTACAAGGACTGCTCCCCATAACCATTTGGCCACCAGAGCTTTGGATTCTCTACAACAATCTCTGCCTCATAAATATCTTGATCATAACTTTCGCCTGATATTTGTTCAATATACTCTGCTGTAACTGTGACAATTGCCTCAGAAACGTCTTCACCATTCTTTTCTGCCAGTGTCGCTGTGACTTTTGTTCCTGCCTGTTCCTCTGACAATAACTGCGCCAGCGTAATCTCTGTCTCCATATCAGACAGTGCAATCGTCACCTTGACACGGACACTTCCGTCCATTTCATGAAACTGCCTGATTCGCACATCCTCAATTTTTGCATCGCTGTTTCCCTCAATATAAATGTCTCGCCAAATCCCGGCATCTACAAGCTGCGGACCCCAGTCCCATCCAAACATAGAATGCCCCTTGCGAACCAGCTGATTGCCCTTCATCGCTCCGCAGGCAACATTATGAATCGTCTTGTTTTCTTTGTATGGATAATTTTCAATAAACCGCAGCACTGAATGAAATGTAATGCTGATCTCATTCTCACCCTCATGGACATACTCTTTGATCGAAACGGTATAAGTTCGATGCATATTATCAGTGGAAGCCAGTTCTTTCCCATTAATACAAATCTGCGCCAGCGTATCCAATCCGTTGCAGACTAAATTCAGCTCCTTCTGTCTCATCAGCTCTTGCTCCACCGCAAAGCTGCGCACAAACTGATAATCCTTCCAAAATAGCTCCCGAACCTTATACTCATTCTCTCTATAATAGGGATCCTCAATCTTTCCCGCCGCAAAAAGACCTGCTATCACTGTGCCCGGCACCTCCACAGGACAGAGCATTTCTCCCTCTTCGTTCCTCAATTCCCATTTTCCATCTAAGTCCAAAATTTTCATACCAATATCTTCCTCAATCATCATCTTTTTTCTTTTCTCAACAACTCCTTATGCACATCCCACTCTTGTGTAAAATAACCCCCAAAAGTAAATCTTACTTCTGGGGGCGTCCTCCTAATCTCAGTGTATCATTTCATCCAATACTTCCTTCGCCTTTTCCAGCTGATTGTCAGTGCCATTCTTATAAAGTTCTGCGTCAAACAAAACTTCCACATCAGGCTCAATACCAATCCCGTGAATATTATTTCCGTTTGGTGTAAAATAGCTGCTCACAGTGAGCTTGATCGCAGAACCATCTGACAAGTTGATCACTTTCTGAACGATTCCTTTGCCAAAAGTGGTAGTTCCCACAAGCTTGCCGATACTGTAGTCCTTGACTGCACCTGCAAGAATCTCGGACGCACTTGCACTGTATCCATTTGTGAGCACGACGAGTGGAACTTCAATCTGGTTTTCACCCTCACAGGTATACTCCTCGCGCTTTCCATATTTGTCCTCTGTGTACACGATCAAGCCCTTGGGAAGAATCATGCGGGCAATGTCACACACTGTTGACAAGTTTCCGCCAGGATTGCTCCGCAGATCGATGATCAGCCCTTTCATTCCTTCCGCTTTTGCCTGATTATAGGCACTCTCAAACTGTCCTGTTGTCACCAGATCAAACTCTGTGATCTGTATATATGCCATATGGTTATCATACATCTCATACTCGACGGTAGGGCTCTCGATCTTTCTGCGCTCCACACTGATGTCAATCGGCTCTGGTGTATTCTCCCGAATCACAGTCAAAGTTACATACGTATGTTCTTCACCCTTGATCTTGGTTACGACATACGATTTGTCCTTACCCTGCATATCCTCATCGTTGACCTTATATATATAGTCGCCCTGCATGAGACCACTCTCCTCAGCCGGTGTGTTTTTGATCACCCTGCTGATCTGCGCATAACCGATATCTCCGTCCTGAATATACGCGCCAATTCCATAATAGATTCCTTCTGTCTGCTGCTGCAGTGCGATCAGCTCTTCGTTCGTATAGTAGACGCTGTAAGGATCCTCCAAGGAACTCAGCAGTCCCCTGTAAAGACCGTCCTCGAGCGTCTCCTCCTCCACATCTTTCCAGAAATACTTTCCGATCGTATCCTCCAACACCGCGAGCTTCTTTTCCACACTTGCGTCTGTGATGCTCGTCGCTCCGTCTGACTGTGTACCCGATGAAACATTCCCAATGTTGATCGGCGCAACGGCCTTGTACAAGCGCACTGCCCCTACTGCGCCGAGCGTGACTGCCATAGCTGCCAGAATTCCAGTTACCATTCCTAATACATAATATTTTGTTCCAGACTGCTTTTTTTCCTTCCGTATCTGATCATTTATATCGTAATTGCCATTTGGATATTGGTTTTGCATGTTTTTGCCTTTCTTTTTTAGGAACAGAACCGTTCCTTACTTTAAATAATTCCATGGATTTACATAGCTTCCATTTAACCGCACGCCGAAATGAAGGTGATTTCCTGTCGATCTCCCCGTCGTGCCAACTGCTGCAATCTTCTGTCCCTTCACGACCTCTGCCCCTTGTGAGACATACAGCTTTGACGCATGCATGTAGATTGTATACAAATTATCCCCGTGGTCGATCATGATATAATTTCCCATCGATGAACTGTATGCCGCAGCCACGACTGTACCGTTGTATGCTGCCAGAATCGGGGAACCACCTGGCGCTGCCATGTCCACACCATTATGCATCTGCGCCGTCTTTAAGATCGGGTGTTCCTCTCTCATACCATAATCATCAGATATACGTGTATATGACGGCGCCGGCCATGCAAACATACCACCGTCATAAGTCTTTTTCTGCCCGTTCGCCTGTTCCAACTGTGCCTGAAGTGTCTTGGCAAGCTTCTCCATCTCCTTGATTTCCGCATCCTGCGCAGCAAGCTCTGCCTCATACTCCCGCACCAGCTGTTCGCGATTGCTGATATCTGCCTCATATGCATCGATCTCTGTCTTCTTCTGCGCAATCAGGCTCTCCAGGGACGTCTCCTCGGCCTCAACGTCCTTCTTTGCCTCCTCCAGGAGCTCCTGCTCGGATTCCAGCTGTGCCTTGCACACCTCCACATACTCTCTCGTCGTCCGGAATTCTTCAAGCATCCGCCTGTCAGACGCAGACACCTTCTCCACATAGTCGACTCTGTTGATCATATCCGCAAAGGATTTCGCATTCAGTATCGCCTCAAAATAGAAATCATCACCGCGCTCATACATACTCTTGATACGGACTTTCATATTCTCGTATTGGGATTCTTCCTTTGCCACCGCCGCATCAAGCTCCGCCTGTGTCTGTACGATCTCTGCTTCTTTCTGGGATATCATTTCCTTGAACCCGGCTATTTTGTCTTGTATCTCAGACAGGTTCGCATCGAGCTGGGTAACATACGCTGCAAGATCCCTCTTCGACTGCTCCAGCTCACTGATGATCGTTTTTACATCGGTAAGCCCCGACTGCAGGTGCTTCTTCTGGTTCTGCGCATCCTTGATCTCCTGCTGCTTCTGTTCAATGCTCTTTTTCAGGTCTGACACTTCATCCGCCCGACTGACAAAAGGGCATCTCCACGCAGACACAGCCGCCGCAAGTACTGTCACCACCATAAACAGCGCCACCCTTTTTACTGCTTTTCCATGATACTGCCTACGCCGCATAAATCCTAACCTTTCTAAATCTCCACCTCATCAGACACTGAGATGCTTCCTCACTGTGGTAAAACTTCCAATAAAGCCGATACCCACACCCAGTCCCATACACACCGGGATCAGGTTTGTAAACACGGTCTCCACCGGCAGAAATGCCAAAAGCTGTGACAGCGACGGAAAGCGCTTCACCACATACATCATCGCCTCATTGTAAATAAAATATACTCCGATCAACGGAAGAAAAGAACCGATCAGACCGATCACGATACCCTCGATTACAAATGGAGCCCTTGTGAAAAAGTCCGTCGCACCGATATATTTCATGATCTGGATCTCTTCCTTTCTAACCGAGATACCGATAGAAACCGTATTGCTGATCAAGAAGATCGACACCAGAAACAATATCACGATAATACCGATCGAGACATAGCCAATGATCGCATTTACCCCTGTCAGCGCCTGTGCTGTCAGGAAAGACTGGTTCACCTTCCTGATCCCATCGATTGACTCAAGATAAGTCACCAGTGTCGGCTGCATGGACACATCACTCAGATAAATATCAAAATGTGCACAGTCCTCCAGCGGATTTTCCGTAAAAATACTGATATCCCCAAAATTACTTTCCTCCGCAAACTGTACCCATGTCTCATCCGCAGACAGGAATTCCACATTGCTGACCTCTGTCCTGCGGACAATCATGCCGCGGATTTCTGCCACACGCTCATCGCTCAGACCTGCGTCGAGCAGCGCGCTCACACACAGCTCCCGCTCCGCATTCCTCACCATATGCTGAAAATTTGTGAGTATCGAATAAAACAGTCCAAACAGAAACAGACATGCTGAGATTGTCGCCACCGATGCCAGTGTAAACCATTTATTTTTGAAAATATTGCGTATTCCCTGCCATATGCAGTAAAATAATGTATTAATCCTCATCGATGTAACCACCCTTTTCCTCATCACTGACAATGATGCCTTTCTTCATTGTAATAACCCTTTTCTGCATGGCATTCACAATCTCGCGGTTGTGTGTGACTACCAGAACGGTGGTTCCATTGTTATTGACTTTCTCCAACAGGTTCATGATATCCCATGAATTCTTGGGATCCAGGTTCCCTGTCGGCTCATCTGCAAGCAAAATCTGTGGTTTGTTCACAAGCGCCCTCGCAAGCGCCACGCGCTGCTGTTCGCCGCCCGAAAGCTGCTTTGGTCTCGCCTTGTACTTCCCCGCAAGTCCCACAGTTGAGAGAATCGAGGGCACATTTTTTCGAATCTCCCTGTTTGGCATCTGGATAATGCGCTGCGCAAAGGCAACATTCTCATAGACATTTCGGTCTTTCAGCAGCCGGAAATCCTGAAACACAACGCCAAGACTTCTCCGGAACTTTGGTATCTGACGCCTCTTGAGCCTGATCACATCCGTGCCGTTCACGATCACCCGCCCCGATGTAGGTAAAAGCTCCCGAAGCAGCAGCTTGATCAGGGTTGACTTCCCCGAGCCGCTGTCCCCAACGATAAACACAAACTCTCCTTTATTTATATGCAAAGTAACATTATTTAATGCTGGTATTCCCGCCGTGTATGATTTGCTCACATGCTCTAGCACAATCGCCTTGTCATTGATGCCAGAACCCGCGCGCCTTCTCGTTCCTGTATTTTTCAAAATCTGATTTCACCCCTATATATTCATCCATTAATATTCAAACGATTCCATATATTTCATATAACGCACTACCATCAGCGCGATCTTGAATGTGATCGCATCCTCAAATATACGCAAATCCAGCCCGGTACTTTTCTGAAGCTTATCCAGCCTGTATACAAGCGTGTTTCGATGAATAAACAACTGCCTTGAAGTCTCCGACACATTCAGGGAATTCTCGAAAAACTTATTGATCGTGGTCAGTGTCTCCTCGTCAAAATCATCAGGGCTCTTTCCTCCAAAAATTTCCTTGATGAACATCTTGCAGAGCGGAATCGGCAGCTGGTAGATCAGACGTCCGATGCCAAGTTCGCTGTACGCGATGATATCCCTCTCGGCAAAGAAAATCTTTCCCACATCAAGCGCCATCTTCGCCTCTTTATAAGAACGGCTGACCTCCTTGATCTCCTTGACATTCGTGCCGTAAGAAATGTGCACATCCTTGATGCCATCCTTGACAAGACTGTCTTCGATCGCCCGCGCATACTTGTCAATATCGCGGTTCGTCTCATTATCCGTGATCTCCTTGACCACGATCACATTATTCTCATCAACCGCAGTCACAAAATCCCTGCCGTTCTGCCCGAAATTCTCCCGAACCTTTTCCAGGATATTTGTATCTTTTCCGTTTTGAGATTCTACGATCAGAACAGCACGTTTCACATCAGTCTGTATATGAAGCTTCTTGGAGCGGCTGTAGATGTCCACCAACAGCAGGTTGTCTAACAACAGATTCTTGATGAAATTGTCCTTGTCAAACCGCTCCTTGTATGCCACCATCAGATTCTGCAGTTGAAATGCTGCCATCTTTCCCACCATGTAGGCATTCTCGCCCGCATCATTGGCAATGAGGATATACTCAAGCTGCTGGTCATCATATATTTTAAAGAACTGGCAGCCCTGGATCTCCTGGCTGTCGGCCGCGGACTTTACGAACTCAAGTACTGAATTTTCGAAGCTGTTTCCGATCGTTTTGGTGGAAGCCACCAATTTACCATCGATATCAGCCACAAAAAGTTCAACCCTTGCAATCGCCTTGATCCCTTCGATGGTATTCTGCATAATCTGATTTGAAATCATATGCCACTCTCCTTCTTATACATTATCCACAAAAAATAACTGATGTGTTCTATCCTTTTCATCGCATTCTGTTTTTATTTTAATATATTTATACAAATAAATCTATAGCCATCCGCAACTTTTTTATGCATTTTTAAATATTTTTACAAAAAATACAACTTTTCACGCATTTATGCAAGATATACAAAAGATTTCTGAACCCCCAAAAAGGTTCTGCCCTGTGTTAAATTTTTATGTATTTCAGCCGAAATACATAGTGTAGTATTGTGTCTATTGAAATGGACGTCATACAGATACAGAATAAAAACTACGTTCAATAAGGAGGTTGGTAATATGGATATACCAAGTCTTTCCATGCATATGGCTCAGTCAAATCTTCTGACGGATGTCGGTACAGCGATGCTGGCAAAATCTATGGAACAGGCAGATGTTATCACTGCTTCCATGACAGAAATGCTTGATGCATCTGCCATGGAGCTCTCTGTCAATCCAGATATCGGTGCAAACATCGACATCAGTGTGTAGAAGACCTAAAACAGCCCGCAGGGCTGTTTTTCGTTATTATTGACAGGGAAATACTTCCTTGCCCGATTTATTTCAAACGGATTACGTCAGACTTGATGACAATCCTTCCTTTTTTCAACAGATTCCCCACTGCCCTCTTAAACTCATTCTTGCTCATTCCTGTCTCCCGCCTGATCACCTCGGGATTTGCCTTGTCCGTAAATGGCAGTACACCGTCAAAGCTCTCCATGATCTCCACAAGTTTTTCCGCATCTTTCTCAATCAGGAGATATGCTTTTTCACGCACGCTCAAATCCAGCTTCCCGTCTTGCTTGACATCCAAAACACGCGCTGTCACAACATCTCCAACCTTGATCCCCCCATAAAACTCCCTCTTGGGAATCAGTGCGGAAAACCGGTCATCGACAGCGACAAAAGCGCCCATGTCCTCCCTGATCTCATACACGGTGCCACGCACGGTGTCATCCTTCTTATACTCGCTGGCGCGTTCCAGATAACGGTACACTTTCATCGTTGCCGCCAGACGGCTGCTCTTGTCCACATAGATGGCAGCAAGCACCTCATCGCCCTCCTTGACTTTGGTGGTCTGTTCTTTGTATGGAAGCAGCACGTCCTTCTCAAGTCCCCAGTTGAGAAAGGCACCGATCTTTGTCACCTGTGAAACCTCCAGTTTCCCTACTTCCCCCACACGCAACAGCGGCTTATTGGTCGTCGCAATGATTCTGTCCTTGGAATCCTTATACAAAAACACCTCAATATGATCGCCGACCTCACTGCCCTGCGGTACTTGTTTTTTCGGAAGCAACACCCTGTCATCCATGGAAGCATTGAGCGTCTCCCCGAGATATACCCCGAAATTCAGTTCTTTCACGATGAGCAACGACTGTGTTTTTCCTAATTCAAACATATTCTTATATCCTCCATATTATCCATGAATAATATTCATGAATATTATTCATTACCTAAACATCATCAACATACTCTGTTTTCCTGCCTAATCTGCGGAATATCAAAAGCAGCTCTGCCACCGCCGCGACCGCAAGCACGAACTCCGCGGCAAACTGCGCATAGGCAAGTCCGTACAATGGAAACAGATGATTCAAGAGATACAGAGCCGGTATCTCCAATACGATTTTTCTCATGATGGCAAACACAAGCGCATTTTTCCCATACCCGAGTGCCTGAAAAACCCCAACTGCCAGAAAATCCATACACAAGAATGGCAGCCCGAGACAAAATCCCCTCAAAAAACGGATCCCATACGCAATGATAGACGGATTGTCCATAAAAAAGCGCACAACACCTTCTGCCCCCACATAGAAGAACAGTGATGCGGCTGTGATAAACCCTATGCTGATCCCCCCTGTAAAGACAACTGCTGCCCTCATCCTCTTCTGGTTTCCGCTGGCATAGTTGTAGCTGACCAGCGGCATGATTCCCTGCGACATTCCCATGCAGACATACATCGGAACCATGTATATTTTCTGAGTGATTCCTATCGCCGCTACTGCATCCGCGCCAAATACAGAAGTAAAATTGTTCAGGATCGTCATTCCGGTCACATTCAGAAGATTCTGTATCGATGCCGGGATTCCAACACCGCACACCCCAAGCACGATCGCACTTCTCAAGCAAAACTTACTCGGTCGGATACAGACATAAGTACTTTCTCTCCTAACATATAATAATACAAAGAAATACAAACATGCCACGCAGTTTGAGAGGAAGGTTGCAAGTCCCGCACCTGCTGCACCCATGTTCAATCCCCACGGCAGTATAAAGATCGGATCCAGCACAATATTCAGGAGACACCCGCTCATGGTTCCAATACTGGCATGGAATGCAGAGCCCTCGGCACGCACCATGTTCGCCATAACCACATTCAGAATCGCCGGCACTGCACCGCAGGTAACAGTCCACCTCATATAATCTGACGTCGCCTGTATTGTGACTTCGTCTGCTCCCAACAGTGCCAGCAGAGAAGACTTTCCAACCGTGCATCCAAGCGAAAACAACACGCCGCACACCGCCGCGCAGTAAAATCCAAAAGCAGAGGTTCTATGCACAGTATCGTAATCCTTGCGTCCCAGCGCCCTGCTCATCATACTCGAACATCCCACACCAAACAGGTTGTTGATCGCATTGAATGCCAACAACACAGGTCCCGCAAGCGTCACTGCCGCATTCTGTACAGGATCATTCAATATCCCGACAAAATAAGTATCCGCCAGATTGTAGAGCACCATCACAAGTGAACTGACGATCGTGGGAACACACAGAAGCGCTACCGCCTTTGGTATCGGTACACTCTCAAAGATTGCTGTTCGATTATCTGTTTTTGCTCTGCTCATATCGTCCTCTCTGTCCTTCCCATAAACCATACTGCCACTGCGCTCACCACTACTGTGCCAATTGCGAAAAGGCCCGTCTGGCAGACCTCCGGAAGCAATACCACCGTAAAAGAAAGTGTATTGTAAAACAGGTGCATAAATATTGACGGGAGCACCGACCTGCTCTTAATCGCCACATATCCAAGTGCCGCCCCGACGGGAAGCACGTAAAGTCCCTGCACCAAGTTTGCATGAATTATTCCAAACAGCACTGCCTGTATGATAACCACGACAGGTGTCGAAAAAAAACGCTGCAGATTCTTAAGGATCAGCCCCCTCATGATGCATTCCTCATTGATGGGCGCCAATATCACTGCCGCCAGCATTGCCAGTGCCTGGCTTTCACCAAATGTTGTATCCATCATATCCGTGTAACTCTCCATCGTCTCAGGGCTTACAACCGCGATCACTGCCACGATCAGCAACGCCAGATAATAGAGTCCGCAGGACGCTATGACAATCATCGCAAATGGTTTGATCCTGAGCACCTTCTCCCTGAAATACTGCTTGTCCTGTGCTGTTTTCTTCCTGCCCCAGATGATCCAGTACGCGGGCACCGAAAAGACTGCTGACACAAATGTTGCTACAACCAACAGTATGATCTGATATCTACTGTTCATCATAATACGCTCCAGAGCATATTGGGCATGGTTCATATCACTGCCTGTCTGCACCATGTACGCTGTCATTGTCGCCGTTGCACCTACAATACCCACCAGTATTTGCAGTAACATAAACAATTCCATGATCGCAAAACTTACAAGAATCCCCTCCTGGAACTTTTTTCCGGCTTCTGCCTCTTCTTGATTATAATCCATTTCCAACCTCCATCTCTTCTTCATGCAAATAAATCCACTTTCTATACCGTAACACGTCGGCGCACTCCTGTCAAATCCTGTTAAAATTTTTCTGTTGACAACAGGCACAAAATCTGCTATCTTATCCATAACAATATAAGAAAAGCGACGACGGAAAGAGTAGTTTATGTGAAATCATCCAGAGAGAATGGCGTTTGGTGGAAGCCATTTATGAGGACAATAGACGAAAACCATTCCCGAGCTGTAACGCTGAAAACACCCCTGAATGATACGATCATCCATGTAAGCGTTACCGTACGCCTGCGTTAAAGGATAGGATTTGATGGAATCTGAAGTGAAAAGTTAAGGTGGAACCGTGCATATGCACCCTTAAGACGATTATTTGTGGTCTTATGGGTGCTTTTCTTATGTTGTTATCTTACGATTTACTTTGAAATACGATTCAAAAAACAAGGAGGTAACATTTTATGAAAGTATTGCTAAAAAACGGTGAAATTGTGGAAAAAAGTTTTGAAGAACCAGAGGGGAAAAAGGCATTCTGGCATACAAGCGCACATGTGCTGGCGCAGGCGGTAAAGCATCTGTACCCGAATACAAAATGCGCAATCGGTCCAGCGATTGAGAACGGATTTTACTACGATTTCGACTTTGACTTTTCCTTTACAGAAGAACACCTGCACACAATTGAGGCAGAGATGAAAAAAATCATAAAGGACTCCCTCTCCCTGCAAGTCTATGAACTTACAAAGGAGGACGCACTCGCCTACATGCAGGAACGCGGGGAGCAATACAAATCAGAGCTGATACAAAACCTGCCGTCCGACGAAAAGATCAGCTTTTACAGGCAGGGCGGGTATGCCGAGTTCTGTGCAGGTCCGCATATCACAAACACTTGCCAGATCAAGGCAGTCAAGCTCCTGTCCGTCGCCGGAGCGTACTGGAGAGGCGACGAACACAACAAAATGCTGACGCGCATCTACGGGATTTCCTTCCCCAAGGCCGCTCAATTAGAGGAATATCTGTTGATGCTGGAGGAGGCAAAATTGAGGGATCACCGCAAACTTGGCAAGGAACTCGGCATCTTTGCCCTATTCGAAGAAGGCGCTGGTCTTCCATTTTTCCTGCCAAAAGGAATCGTCCTGAAAAACCTGCTGATCGATTACTGGCGAAAGCTGCATCAAAAAAGCGGATATCAGGAAATATCCACACCGATCATGTTAAACCAGCAGCTATGGGAAACATCGGGGCACTGGGAACATTACAAGGAGATCATGTATACGACAGTGGTCGACAACACAGAATACGCCATCAAACCTATGAGCTGTCCCGGAGGAATGCTGGTCTATAAACAAACACCACACTCTTACCGCGAACTGCCCTTACGTCTGGCGGAACTCGGACTTGTGCACCGCAACGAGAAATCCGGCCAGCTGCATGGTCTGATGCGCGTGCGAGAGTTTATGCAAGACGACGCCCATATTTTTATGACACAGGAACAGGTTATTGATGAAATTAAAGGCGTTGCCAGACTGATCGATAACGTATATAAAAAATTTGGTTTTGACTATCATGTAGAATTGTCCACACAGCCGGAAAACAGTATCGGAAGCGCCGGGGATTGGGAGCTGGCGACACGGGCGCTGCGAAATGCTATGGATTCTATGGATATTCCTTATTCGGTAAACGAGGGCGACGGCGCATTTTATGGTCCAAAGCTTGATTTCCACCTAAAGGACTCCATCGGACGCACTTGGCAGTGCGGGACGATTCAGCTTGATTTCCAGCTGCCGCAGCGCTTTGGTGCTGAGTACATTGGCGCTGACGGTGAGCGGCATCAGCCGATTATGATTCACCGCGTTATATTTGGTTCTATTGAACGTTTTATCGGAATATTAATTGAGCACTATGCCGGAAAATTCCCTGTGTGGCTATCTCCTGTACAAGTCAAGCTGCTGCCTGTCTCCGACCGATATCTTTCATATGCTGACAAGATTCTGGAAACATTGCAATCCGCCGGAATCCGCGTGGAAGTAGATACAAGAGATGAAAAGCTGGGGTATAAGATTCGTGAGGCACAGCTTGACAAAGTACCTTATATAATCATAATCGGAGAAAAAGAGCAGACGAACAATACAATCTCTGTCAGACAACGTGATGCCGATGCCGCAAAACAGGATATGGGCGAAATGAACCCCGATGAACTGATTGCGCTGATACGCGACAACAATGCCTGTAACTGAAAAAGCCATCTGGAACTCCGCAATTTTGAAACCATCTTTCTGAGAAATTTGCTCCTCATAAAAGACTATACAACTCATCAACAACAGGACAGCAGATATCTTCTACTGTGTTTCCAGTAAATGGATTCGACAAATGAACGGTTTCCAATAATTCCAGATAAGATTTACTTCCTCCTTCGCTGCATAGTCAGACTCATATGGTCTGACCATGCAGCTGTTATAACCAAGGCTGTCTGCAAGCTCACAGCGGATCTCTATCAACTTTCGGAATACTTTATACAGTGCTTCTTCATCACGGCTACCCTTTGCCATCAATTTTCTGTATTGCAGTTTTAATACAGATTCTTCCGACTGCAGTCTCGTACTATCAGATTTTTCTGCTGCCCTGTGCTGGTCAATATGAGCAAATATCTGCTTTCCAAATTCCTGTTCCAATTCATGACGATACCAAAAAGCCGCTGCGATCCTATTACACGTGAAATATCCTTCCCCCTAATGATTTAATTATCTGACGAAAAACTCCTTAAATATATCACATTTCTATCAGGGTCATAAAAACTCATGTTTACAGCACCCCACGGACGTTTCGTTGGTTTTTCAATAATGTCTGCCCCTAATGCTAAAACTTTATGATACTCTTTCTCGATATTGTCTACAGTAAACGCAATACACATATTTTGATTATCATTATTTTTCAGGGAACCATCATTATAAATTGTCAGCATCGTCTCTTCCGCAATGATCGTCTGATGTACCTCATCATTACTGCCATTATCTGTTTCAAGCATTGCTTTATAAAAATCTGCTAATTTAACAACATCATTTGTTAATAAACCAACTTCTCCTAATCGCATATATACCTCCACAATCACTATTAGTTGCATCTAACTCTTTTTAATTCATTTCTATTATCTTTTTCATACCATTTGAGATGATCTCAAATCCCATTTTCTCATAAAATGGCTCTTTCCCTTTCGCAGAAACACCTCCGATTGTCGTAAATTTTCCAGTAGTAGAATTTGCTTTTACATAATCAACTAAATGATTCACGATCATCGTTCCAATGCCTTTTCGTTGAAATTCAGGTAAAATGATGATTTCCTGAAGATACCAGTACATAGCGCCATCTCCAACAAGTCTCCCCATCCCCACAAGTTCACCATGATATATTGCAGAAACATTGATCAGCCCATTTTGCAAAGCCTTCCTGGCATGTTCCACTGGTATCTTGGCAAATCCCGCTTCGATTCGCAGTCTTACAAAATCATCAGCTTGTAAAATATTATCGACAAGCCTGACTTCTCCACAAATATTCTCATCCATATCTCTCCTCCAATTATGTTTTATCATAGATATCTGATTTCTCTATGGCATTCGTGCCATAACCTACAAGTCTCTGCTTTTGATTATATCATTTCCGCCCTCTATTCGCCACTGTAAATATGATACCCTTTATTAAACCCACGCCATCTGCTATTTTGGCATCCATAAGCTTGGAAATGTTCGGGTGTTCATATCTGGCATCTTTCTGCAACTGTTCCCAGGTGGTACAGTAGATGTCATGTCCAACTTGTAAGTCATCTTGTATAAAGGTACATGCCAATTGCCAGCCTCTATCATCATTGATCAGAATGAGCAGATCTAAATCTGACTTTTCATAAAAGTCACCCGTCATAAATGAACCGTTTATTCCAATTAAGGCAAGGGCACCCGGACACACAATATTTGCTTTTTTAATGACTGCATCTATTATCTTTTGGTTTCTCTCTTCTAAATACATCATCACTGTTTTTTCCATCCATATGACCGCGTCTTGCGATTATATCCAATTCTGCGATAAAAATCATTTCCTCCTCCGGTCATACATTCAGCTCCTAGTTCCTTCATTCTGCCAAAATGTTTGGAAAGTGCTGCCAAAGCCAATCCCCTATGGCGATACTCTGGAATAGTACAAAGCGGCTCCACATACGCAAGCCTATTTTCCGGCACCCACCACATTCCTGAAAAACAAACATATTCATCTTTTTCATCTGCAATGATTACATCGTATTCATATGTAGAGTGAGGCGGAGGCGCTATGACACCGCTAATAATACCCAGATATGCTTTTTGTGGATTCCAAGATGTTCCTGGATCTTCTGCTTCCCAATTCTCAAAAGGTCCCTTGTCCTCATGATCAAATCCTTTCCATGTGCAAATCGCAAGTTTTACCGGATCTACATGATCAGGATCTATAAAATGAAACCCATCTGGTAATGGTTCATTTAATGCGGCTGCTCCAAAATCTATAACATAGCTTTCATTCACAAAATTTTGTCTGTATCCTCTCTTCCTGGCAGCTTCCATTAGCGCTTTCTGCACTGGATTGAAAATCAATGACTTTTCTTCATCATTTCCCGGCATATACTTCTCAGCATATTCGATCATCTCATCTGCCAACTCCTCATATCCATGACTCAAACTAAAATATACATCTGTACAAGGATTTTCATAGAAAACAATGCCCACTGCCTTGTCCCCATCAAACCAGAGCCTATTCAAATAGAGATAACGTTTATCGAACCATGTTGATGTGATCGCATATTCAAAAAATGGAGCCGCCACTCCGTTTTCTGCATAATTCTCCACCAATAAATCCCATACAATCTGATTATCCGATAATAATTGAAACTGTTTGGTTGTTATATTTTCCATGCCCTTAACCCTCCCTTTCATTGTCATAGACTCTCGGAATCTCTAAGTCTTATTCTATGCGGCTTCCAAGACTCCATTTTTATAAATTCCCCACTTTTTTCAAAAAACTATTGACAAACCGTCTAAAAAATGCGGCGCTTCGCACCCTTATTTATAAAAGCAATTTGTTCCGGCTCCGGCCGGTGCAGACTTTTTGATTGGGGGCGTTTATTATTGAAACCTTGTAATCCCGGCGGTCACTCCGCCTACCAGGAAAATGTCCTGGCTCAACTACGTAAATACTATCCAGATGCTGCTTCTTCACTCCCCGCTTCCACATGGGAGATCATGGAGAGATTCTG
>CAMWLV010000029.1 GCA_947175175.1 uncultured Lachnospiraceae bacterium | reverse complement strand
CTAAAAACCAATCAGTAACGAAAGCGGCCGCACATTTTGGGCTGTTTGTCAACCCATTTTTTGAGATTTTATTAAATTTTATTAAATTTTGGTTAGACCCCAGCCATCAAATCAAGCTGTCCGCTTAACTTAATGACATTGATGAGTGAACAGTAACAATTAGAACTTTATATGTTGACAAAACAAAATGATTATCCTATCATTTAATTAAGAAGACCAGTAGAGGGGTGATGTTTTGGAGATTGAAAACAAGACACGATGGCATCCGGTATTTTGTGCTGTCATGGAATTGGAACTGCTAGCGAACAAGAAAGGTCTGACATACGACCCAGAACATAATTTAAGCAGCGAACCATTGAGGATCGATCTGCTTATTATCAAGAAGGATCCTGATGAAGTTATAGAGAACGAAATAGGAACATTTTTTCTTGGGCATAATATTGTAGAGTATAAGTCACCAGATGACAAGGTGAATATTGACACATTCTATAAGGTATTGTCGTATGCCTGCCTGCCTGTATAAGTCAGATACAGGCAGGGTAGATGAAATCCTCGATACGGATATTACAATTACCCTTATTCGTGAGCAAAGACCCATTAAACTTTTAGGTCAGCTGGGAAGTAAATATACAGTAGCTGAAAAAGGAAAAGGGATATATCGGATTGAAGGTATGCTTTTTCCGATGCAGATTATTGTAACAGGCGAACTTGAAAGGAGTACGCATATCTGGCTAAGGTCATTGACACGGAATATAGGCCAGGAAGAGGCAGAAGAACTGTTAGACCATTGTGATGATCTGCGAGACAATGACGCAGAGTATGAGAAGGCTAAGAGTGTTGTAAACCTTGTGTCAGATATTAACGAGGAAGTATTTGAGAGGATAACTGCTGGGGGAGAGAAGATGAGTGATAGGTTAAAATATATGGTTTTACCAGAATTGAAAGAAGTGAAGGAACAGCTGGCAAATAAGGACGCGGAGATTGCAGATAAGAATGCGGAGATTGCAGATAAGGATGCAGAGATTGCAGATAAGAATGCGGAGATTGCAGATAAGAATGCAGAGATTGAAAGATTACGTCGTGAATTAGCTGCAGCTAAAGCTACCAGTGCTTAAATATAGTATCAATGAAGTGCAAGGAAAACTGCAGATAGAGCTTGGAGATGAGACAGTGACAGTATTAGTATATTACTTATATTAGGGAATGAATTGCATAAATATTTTGAGAAGATAGAACCGTCTTTAGAAAAGAGGATGACTGAGAAACAGGTTAAATATGTTGATAACACAAGATGATTATCCCATCATTTAATTAAGAAGACCAGTAGAGGGGTGATGTTTTGGAGATTGAAAACAAGACACGATGGCATCCGGTATTTTGTGCTGTCATGGAATTGGAACTGCTAGCGAACAAGAAAGGTCTGACATACGACCCAGAACATAATTTAAGCAGCGAACCATTGAGGATCGATCTGCTTATTATCAAGAAGGATCCTGATGAAGTTATAGAGAACGAAATAGGAACATTTTTTCTTGGGCATAATATTGTAGAGTATAAGTCACCAGATGACAAGGTGAATATTGACACATTCTATAAGGTATTGTCGTATGCCTGCCTGCCTGTATAAGTCAGATACAGGCAGGGTAGATGAAATCCTCGATACGGATATTACAATTACCCTTATTCGTGAGCAAAGACCCATTAAACTTTTAGGTCAGCTGGGAAGTAAATATACAGTAGCTGAAAAAGGAAAAGGGATATACCAGATTGAAGGTATGCTCTTTCCGATGCAGATTACGTGTTACACCGCCATAGTTGCCCCCTGTAGTAAGCATGTCCCCCTGTTACCGGGTCTACATACAATACGAATGCTCCATGCAATACTGGTTTTCCGTCAACCATGCCACCTGGTACAACAATTGTATCATACAAGGCAGAAATATTAGAGGCCGCAAAAATCACAGACCCAAAGGAAAGGGCAAAAGCCATAACCGAAATCCAGAAAAATATGGCTACAAATAACCAATAAAACAGCAGCCCAACAGGGGGACACAATGATGTGTCCCCCTGTTTTTTCTTATTAAGATGTGTTGATAATAGACTTGAATAAATATTGTTTTACCTATTTTGCTATCTTTTTTCGCGTATAATAACTTGTCCCACTCTTCAGACGATTATGCGCGCTGATGCTTTCCGCCGTCTGATTGCCTGCATATTCGGCAAAATTAACCGCTTCCATGTCCTCTAAAAGCAGTTTTTCGTCAATTGGATTATTGAATTGCAAAAAGATTACTTCTATCATTATTTCTATTTTATTCTTTTCCAATTCTTCGCTGCTGGGGTAAAAACTGAGGGGAATCTGATAACCGGTTTTTAGATGCCCGAAGCATTCTTCCATAGCTTCCAGATCTGCCATGATTGCTCTGTTGGCTTCTTCGTCGGCGCTCAACCGCTTTTCCTTTGCTTTATCCAAAATATCCTTTTGGACAGAATTTTCATACAAGTAATCATACAATTTTACGCGAAGCAGATCCCTTTCCTCGTCGGTAAAAGCATAGAGGCGTCTTTTTTGTCGGTTTGCAGGGGAGCCGCTTTGTCCCAAAGTGTCATTTCACGTGTATTGTATTCCGTCGAAAAAGTACAGAAATACATCTATGATTTGGCAGATAAAACAGGAGTCTCCACAAAGGTGAAACACAGCGCACAGATGGCACATATATGTACCGCTATCCCGACCCAAAAACAGGCAAACGTCCAGTGGTCTATGCAAAGGATTTAGCCGAATTAAGGGCAAAGAAAAAGAGATCATGAAAGCATTGGACGATGATATCCTGACAGACAGTGTAACAAATAAACTAACCCTTGATTCATTGTTTGATAAATATCTGGAAATTAAGATGATTTCTGATACTACACGGACAGATTACAGATGGTTATGGAATCGGCATATAAAGAACAGTATCGGCAGCATGAAAGTTATACAGCTGCGTCAGTCACATATCTGCTCATTATATGCGGACATGTCACGGAACGGTTATTCCAATAAAACAATCAGTCTGATACATGCCATTTTACATGCAGTCCTTGAACTTGCGGTCAACGATGATATCATACGAAAGAACGTATCAAAAGGCGCAATGTCCAGCAATTATGGGCGCGCCTCGAAAGAAAAGAATGTATTGAGTCTGGAACGGCAGAAAAATCTGCTTGCGTTTGTCAGTGAGAGCAATGTATATAATGTATATCTTCCCATGCTGATAATTATGATGGGAACTGGTCTGAGGTGTGGGGAATTGATAGGCTTGACATGGAATGACATAGACATGGAAAAGTGTGAATTGTCCGTAAACCATCAGCTAACTTACAAGGATTTAGGGGACGGGTACAGATTTCATGCAACCATACCAAAGACAGATGCAGGCATACGGACAATACCCCTCACAGAGACAGTGTGTAAAGCCTTTGAGTCGCAGCGGAAACTAAATGCAGTGCTCAACCGCCAGTTTACAGGAGAAATAGACGGCTATACGGACTTTATCTTCCTGACACTGAATAACAGAGTATTGATGCCCGGTGCATTGAACAAAGTGCTTTACAATGTCATTGAAGCATACAACAGGGCAGAACGGGAAAAAGCAGGACAGGAACAGTGCACAGCTGCTCTCCTCCCCCAAATATCCGCCCACTGTTTACGGCATACAGTATTTACGAACATGGCAAGACAGAGCATGAACATAAAAGCATTGCAGTACATCATGGGAAACGCACACAGTAATGTGACAATGGATATACACAACCATGTAGCAAGCAAACGAGATATAAGGGAAGAGATGGAACACTACGCAAAAGTGACAGGGACTTGCTACACCAAAGAATTAAAAATGGTGTAAAATTTCAAAAAAAGCATATCTATAAATTTATCGAAGTCCTCAAACCCTTATAAGTACAGGAAATTGAGGAATCAATTGCAAAATATTAGCACTCATAGTATACTAGAGATAATATAACGTCAATGGAAATGGGGCTGTCTATGAGGAAAAAATCAACGGAATCTGTGCAGAATGGAAATAGGGAGAAGGAAGAAAGAGAACAGAGAAAGTCAAAGCCGGTCAGGGTGGCGAGTTTGACAAAGGAGATTAGGTGGGACAAGCTGGATAACACTGCCCATCTTTTTCCAGTTATTGCCGGTGAGAGCATGAGCAATGTGTATCGTATCAGTGTGACTTTGACAGAGCTGATCGACCTAGAGCTGCTGCAGCAGGCGTTGGACATCGTGCTGCCGAAGTTCGACGGATTTAACCTCAGACTCCGGCAAGGTGTGTTCTGGTACTATTTTGAGGAGAACGGAAAGCCGGCGCCGAAGGTGCGGGAGGAGACGACTTTTCCATGCAGATATATCTATCCCAACCGGAATAACAGCTATCTGTTCCGCGTCACGTATTACAAGTACCGCATCAATCTGGAAGTGTTCCATGTGCTGACAGACGGCATGGGCGGTATCAATTTCTTAAAGGAACTGACTTATCAGTACTTGCGGCTGGTTCACCCCGAGTTGAAGGGCACAAAGGGCGATTCGCTTACCAGCAGCACTTCCCTGAACAGGGAGGACAGCTTCTTAAAAAATTATAGGAAAAGCTCCGAGAAGGGATACCAGACCAGGAAGGCTTATCTCGTGAAGGGAGAACGGCTGAGTCCCGGTGAATTTGGAATCATGCACGGCTATATGCAGGTGCCGGAACTCAAGGCGGTATGCCGCCAATATGGTGTGAGTATCAATGAATACCTGGTAGGTGTATTTATCTGGAGCGTTTATAAGGAGTGTATGCACGGTATGCCGTCCGATAAGCCTGTACGGGTAGCGGTTCCTGTCAATTTGCGTCCCTATTTTAATTCGATCACAACGAAGAATTTTTTTGTCATGGTATCAGCGGAATTTCACCCCACTAAGGAGGAGTACGCATTTGAGGAAGTACTTGCAGCAGTGAAAGAGAGTCTGAAACAGCAGATTAACAAGGAAAATCTGGAGCGTCTGTTTTCCTATAATGTCTCAAATGAAAAAATACTGGTGGCAAGGGCTGCGCCGTTAGTGATCAAAAATATTGCCATGCGTATCGTGTACACCCAGTCGGCGCTCGCAAATACTTCCACGATCACCAATATAGGAAATATAACAGTTGACGATGCGTATAAGCCGTATGTGGAGATGTTTCACTCGTGTCTTGCCATGTCCAAGGGACAGCACATCAAGGGCAATATCTGCTCCTATGGGAGTACTCTGGTGTTCAGCTTTAGCTATGACCTTGCGGACCCATCGGTACAGCGCGCATTTTTCCGAAAGATTGCTGAGGACGGTGTCAGTGTGGAGATTGAGAGTAACGGGGTGAATTATGAGTAGATGTAGACAATGTAAGATAGAAGTGCTTGACGAGACAGAGCGCTGTCCGTTGTGTGGCACAGTTGTGGAGCCAACGATCGAGGTGGAAAATATGTACCCAGATATCAGGGTAAGGTCGAGAAAACTGGTGTTCATTTCCAGGCTTTACCTGTTTCTTGCAGTAGTGATTGAGATTGTTCTTGTGAATGTGTGTATGCTGTCAGAGGTGCAGTCGCTGGTGTATATTATTAGCGGACTGATACTCCTGTTTGGCTATATTGTGATCCGGTATGCGATACTGGGGACAAGCGGATATGTCGCGAAGACAGTGGTGCTTACGATCATTGCGGTGATTATGCTGGTGGCGATTGACTTTTCGGTGGGCTATAACGGATGGTCGGTCAACTATGTATTTCCGTCCGGGATTCTGCTGATTGATGTGGGTATCGTGGTAAGCATGCTGATCAACCACAAAAACTGGCAGAGTTATCTGATGGTGCAGATTTTTATGGTACTCTGCAGTGTTGTGGCGATCATTTTGAGCCTTGTGCAGATCATTACGCATTCGATGCTTTCTGTGATCGCGCTGAACGTATCTGTGATACTGCTGCTGGGCACGGTGATCATAGGGGGCAGGAGGGCGCGCGTGGAGCTGAAAAGGCGTTTTCATATATAGCCAATAGACGGAGGATGAAAGTGAGGATACTGATAACAAATGATGATGGAATAGACGCGGCAGGGATCAAGAAGCTTGCCCAGATCGTGGCAAAGATATCAAATGAGGTCTATATCGTGGCACCGTCGGGACAAAGGAGCGCCGTGTCGCACAGTATCACTGTCGGAAAGGCACTTCAGGTCAGACGCGAGTCATTTCCTGCAGCGGTAAAGGCGGCGTACAGCTGCAGCGGCATGCCGGCTGACTGTGTGAAGGTGGCAGTGCAGGCAATCCTGGAAGAAAAGCCTGATGTGGTGATCTCGGGCATCAACAATGGTCATAACATGGGATATGATTCTATATATTCAGGAACGGTGGCAGCGGCAAGGGAGGCAGTGTATCAGGGAATAAAAGGCATAGCGGTCTCTACATGGAGGGAGAATTATGCGCTCGTGGACAGGTATCTTGAGAAACTATTGCGGGATGCCATTGACAGGAAGCTGTCACCACATGAGATATGGAACATCAATTTTCCCGCATGCGGACCAGAGGATTACATGGGAATCAGAGAGACTCTTCCAGCAGCATATCCGCGTTATAAAGATGTCTATGAAGTGTCATGCGTGTCAGAAAATGTATGGGAATATGAGCTTGTGGATGTGGAGTATGAGAAAATAGGGGAGCACACAGATTTCTTTGCTGTGGAGCACAATTACATATCCGTCGGAGCGATAGAGTGTTCTGTGCTCAGGGATCTGCAAAGGAGCGATGCAAACAGGAGAACGGACAGGTGTTGATTTCAACAAAACTGTCCGTTCTCCTGTTTAGCAAATATTATAATAGGTTGATTCTGTTTTCAGCGCATGCATTTGCAATATCATCAGGCCACAGAGAGGACTGAACCTCGCCGATATGAGCTTTCCTTAAGAAAAACAAACAGATGCGTGACTGTCCGATACCACCTCCGATGGTAAATGGGAGCTCATCGTTAAGGACTGCTTTCTGATAGGGAAGTTCGGCGCGCTCAGGGCAGCCCGCCTTTTCAAGCTGCGAGAGCAGTGCGTCCCTGTCGACACGGATTCCCATGCTTGACAGTTCGAGGGCAATGTCGAGAATCGGATAGTAGACAACGATATCGGCGTTCAACGACCAGTCGTCATAGTCCGGAGCACGACCATCATGCGGCTTGCCATTTTCCATTTTGTCACCGATCTTCATGACACATACGGCGCCTTTTGCCTTTGCTATGTAGTATTCCCTTTCCTTCGGCGTGTTGTCGGGGAAGATTTCGGCTAACTCCTCCGTGGTGATAAAATAGATGTCATCGGGCAGGATTTCTTCGATATAGTCGTACTGGATTGCCATGTATTTTTCTGTATTCTGCAGGCATTTGTATACTTTCCGGACGGTTGCCTTGAGTGTCTCAAGGTTTCTGTCCTCGCGGTTGATGATCTTTTCCCAGTCCCACTGGTCGACGAAGATGGAGTGAATGTTGTCGGTATCCTCGTCGCGGCGGATTGCGTTCATGTCGGTGTAGATGCCCTCGCCGACTGTGAAGCCGTATTTTTTCAAGGCATAGCGCTTCCATTTGGCGAGCGACTGGACAACCTCTGCGATGCGTCCGTCCTGTTCCTTGATGTCAAAGCTTACGGGACGCTCCACGCCGTTGAGGTTATCATTCAGTCCTGACAGGGGATCTACAAAAAGCGGTGCAGATACGCGCGCCAGGTTAAGCCGCTGTGCGATCTGGTTTTGAAAAAAGTCTTTTACCGTCTTGATGGCAATCTGCGTGTCATGCAGATTGAGTGCCGAATGGTAATTGTTGGGAATTTTCAGATTTTCCATTGCGAAGGTTCCTCCTTGTATTTACAAATATTATGTTTTTTATTTTAATTCTTTTCAACACGATATTTTAAGTATCGCACTTTATTTTATGAAAATCAATCCTAAATATGATGAAAATCGGTTGAAATGAAATATAGAAGTAACAGTTCAGACAGGTATTTGCACTATGCTGCAAATTATGGCTTATACAAGCCACGTAAGAACAAGTAGTGGCTGAGATGCATCAAGTCATCGCGAAGCGATTTTGTATTGCTTGATGCTGTAACAGTTCTGCATGGCTGAACTGTTACATTCATCTGCATATGCAAATAATAAAAATCATATTGACATTTACCTTACATGGGTATAGTATATATCTTACACGGGATTGTATGAAAGGAGATACGAAAAATGGATAATGAAAAATTGGAAAATATGGAAAATGTAGAAGCAGATGAAACTGTGGAAAAAGAAGATGCAATGTGTGAGAATTGTGCACAGAAGACCAAAGAGCGTTCTGGGAAAGAATACAAGGATATGATCAACCGACTAAGCCGTATCGAGGGGCAGATTCGCGGAATCAAGGGAATGGTAGAGAAAGATGTCTACTGCACGGATATATTGGTGCAGGTGGCAGCGGTGAACGCGGCACTCAACAGCTTTAACAGGGTGCTTCTGGCGAATCATATTAAAACTTGTGTGACACAGGATATTAGAGATGGAAAAGAGGAAACTGTTGACGAACTGATCCAGACGCTCAAGAAGCTTATGAAATAAAAAGACTATTTTTGGGGGCATACTATATAAATGTTATCAATAAAGGGGGCATATCGAAATGGAGCAGTATATAGTGACCGGCATGAGCTGTGCCGCCTGCAGCGCCAGGGTGGAAAAGGCGGTGTCAAAGGTGGCAGGGGTCAGTTCCTGCTCGGTGAGTCTGCTTACAAATTCTATGGGAGTGGAAGGAAGCGCTTCTGCAGCAGAGATCATTAAGGCTGTGGAGGAAGCAGGATACGGTGCTGCAGTTAAAGGCAGCCGTATTGCTGGAGATAGTACACAAATCTCAGGCAGTGCCAGCGAACAGGAGGAAATGCTGAGAGATAAAGAGACTCCCGTATTGAAGCGCAGATTGTGGTATTCCATAGGCTTTTTGGTTGTCCTGATGTATTTTTCAATGGGACATATGATGTGGGATTTCCCGGTTCCGGCAGCATTAGGGAATAATCATATCGCGATGGGACTGATACAGCTCTTGCTCACAATTGCAGTCATGGTCATCAACCAGAAGTTCTTTGTCAGCGGTTTCAAGAGCCTGTGGCATAGGGCGCCGAATATGGATACGCTTGTGGCGCTCGGTTCGACAGCGGCTTTTGTCTATAGTACCTATGCGCTGTTTGCCATGACAGATGCCCAGATGAAAAACGACCATGCGGCGGTCATGGGATATATGCATGAGTTTTACTTTGAATCGGCGGCGATGATACTGACACTGATCACGGTGGGAAAGATGCTGGAGGCGCGCTCCAAGGGAAGGACGACCGACGCACTGAAAGGGCTGATGAAAATATCACCTAAGACGGCGGTAGTGGTGCGCGATGGCAGTGAGACAAAAGTGTCGATCGAGGAAGTGGCAGTAGGGGATATCTTCGTGGTAAGACCAGGGGAAAGTATTCCTGTTGACGGCATTGTGCTGGAGGGAACAAGTGCTGTAAACGAAGCGGCTCTTACAGGGGAAAGTATTCCTGTTGACAAGCAGACAGGCGATAAGGTATCAGCCGCAACGGTAAACCAGTCAGGGTTTATCAAGTGCAGGGCATCAAGGGTAGGCGAGGATACGACACTTTCACAGATCATCAAGATGGTGAGTGACGCGGCGGCAACGAAAGCGCCGATTGCAAAGGTGGCAGATAAGGTATCAGGTGTATTTGTTCCGGCAGTGATCCTGATTGCACTGATTACCATTTTTGTGTGGCTTGCAGCAGGTCAGACAATCGGATTTGCGCTTGCCAGAGGCATCTCCGTGCTCGTCATCAGCTGTCCGTGTGCACTGGGGCTTGCCACGCCTGTAGCGATTATGGTCGGAAACGGCGTGGGTGCTAAGAACGGTATCATGTTCAAGACGGCGGTGTCGCTGGAAGAGACAGGAAAGGTGTCGATCGTGGCACTGGATAAGACTGGAACCATCACGAATGGAGAACCCAAGGTGACAGACATCATACCAGCCGATGGGGTATCAGAGGACGAACTGATCGCTATGGCGTATGCGTTGGAACAGAAAAGTGAGCACCCGCTTGCGCGCGCCGTCAACGAGTATGCAAAAGAGTATTTTGTAAACAAGCAAAATAAGACGGATTTTGCGGCAGAAGTGTCGGATTTTAAGGCGCTTCCCGGAAATGGACTGACAGCCGTGGTCAATGGCAGGCAGTTGTATGGCGGTAATGCAAAGTTTATCGGAGAGCGGCTTGCCATTCCGCAGGATGTTGTGCGAAAATCACAAAAACTTGCGGAGGAAGGAAAGACACCTTTGTTCTTTGCCGGAGACACGCTTGTCGGAATGATTGCGGTGGCAGATGTCATCAAGGAGGACAGCAGACAGGCGGTGGAAGAGCTTCAGGGCATGGGAATCCATGTTGTCATGCTGACAGGGGATAATGAGCACACAGCTAACGCGATCGGAAAGCAGGCAGGTGTCGATGAGGTAATTGCAGAAGTTCTGCCTGACGGGAAGGAAAGTGTCATACGAAGCCTGATGGAAAAGGGCAAGACTGCCATGGTAGGCGACGGTATCAACGATGCGCCTGCACTGACAAGAGCAAACATTGGGATTGCGATCGGTGCCGGAACGGACATTGCGATCGATGCGGCAGATGTAGTGCTGATGAAAAGCCGCCTGAGGGATGTACCCGCGGCGATCCGGTTAAGCCGCCAGACACTCAAAAATATCCATGAAAACCTTTTCTGGGCATTTTTCTACAATATCATAGGAATCCCGCTGGCAGCAGGCGTGTGGATCCCATTGTTTGGGTGGCAGCTCAATCCCATGTTTGGCGCGGCAGCAATGAGTCTGTCAAGTTTCTGTGTGGTGACGAATGCACTGCGGCTGAACCTGGTCGACATCTACAGTACGAAGCGCGACAGGAAGCGTGTTACAGGCAAAAAAGAAACGATTCAGCCGCAGGCTGGTTGTAGTGATACAAATATAAAGAAAGAAGGAGAAAAGAAAATGACAAAGACAATGAAGATTGAAGGAATGATGTGCGGACACTGCGAGGCGAGGGTAAAGAAATGCCTTGAGGCGCTCGAGCAGGTGACAGAGGCAGTGGTAAGCCATGAGGCGGGAACAGCAGTGCTTACACTGAATGCGGAAGTCAGCGACGAAATCCTGAAAAAGACAGTTGAAGACCAGGATTACAAAGTAATTTCAGTAGAATAAGGTGTAGAAGACAAAAGGTGTACTAACCGGATTCAAGGTTAGTGCACCTTTTGTTTCGTAGAATGATAGCAGCAAAATCATAAGTAGTTTTTTCTATGTTTTAGGAATAATATATAACTTTTTGCCAAAAAGCATACCGGGTTCCACAAAAATATTAGAATATATTGACAAAAACGTGTCAAAAACGGTAAAATTAAAGTGTACTGTTGTCAATAAGAACAACTGCCAATCCGGTTGAAGCGGTTTGGCATAAAGGAGCTGACACATATGTATAGTAAGAACACAATATTATTAGTGGATGACGAGGAAGTGGTCAAGCAGCAGCTGAAAGATGTGATCACGGATGACTTTGAGGTGTTGGACGCATCGGACGGGCAGGAGGCACTCGAGATTCTTGCTGCCAATATCGATAAAGTGGCAGTGATCGTACTGGATCTCATTATGCCGGTCATGGATGGTTTTCAGTTTATGGACGAGTTTCGCAAGCATCAGGAGTATGACAATATTCCGGTGATCGTAGCCACCTCCAATGAGGACTGGCATTCTGAGCAGAAGTGTCTGGAGGCGGGGGTGTGGGATTTTGTCATGAAGCCCTACAATCCGGTGCTTTTACAGTTCCGTATCAAGAATGCGATTGACAAGAGCCGTATGATCATGGCGGAACGGGATGCGATCACGGGACTTTATACGAAGTTTAAGTTTTATCGGGCAGTGAGAATAGTTCTCTCAGAGAATGCAGAGGAAACGTTTGCGTTTGCACGGTTTGACATTGACCGTTTTAAGATGATAAACAATTTCTATGGCATTAAGGAAGGTGACAGGGTACTGCGGAGTGTCGCTTCGGAGCTTCGGAAGATATCGACGGTCTTTGACAAGTTTGTCTATGGCAGGCTGGAAAATGACGTTTTTGCGGTGTGCATGCCTTATAAGGAAGAAAATGTTGAGCTGTTGGTCAACGCACTGCAAATCAACCTGAGGAAAGTGAACAAGGACTATAATATCAAAGTATCATGTGGCGTGTATGTCATCAATGATGATACGCTGGATGTGTCGGAGATGTATGACAGGGCCTTTCTGGCAGCAAAGAGCTGCAAGGGGAAATTTGTCCAGAGTATAGCGTACTATAACGAGAGTATGATCGAGGACATGCGCCAGGAGCAGTTTATCATCAATGAAGTGAACCGCGCCATTGACGAGGAACAGTTTGAGGTATATTTACAGCCAAAGATCAATTTGGTAACAGACCGCTCGTATGGGGCGGAGGCACTGGTGCGCTGGAATCACCCGGAAAAAGGAATGATCTCTCCAGGCGAGTTTATACCGGTTTATGAACGGAACGGTATTATCGGCAGGCTTGACCAGTATATGTGGCGCAACGTCTGCAAGTTGCTGCGCAAGTGGATTGATGAGGGTAAGGATCCGAATCCGATCTCGGTGAACGTGTCGCGGGTCAATATCTATAATCCGCAGCTGGTTCAGATTTTCAAGAAGCTGATCACGGAGTATCAGATTCCGGCGGAGCTCCTCAATCTGGAGCTGACGGAGAGCGCCTTTATGGAAGACCAGGAGCTGATCATGAAGACGATGAGCAATCTTCATCAGTTAGGTTTTAAGATTATGATGGATGATTTTGGAAGCGGCTATTCTTCTCTGAATGTCCTGAAGGACATGGAGGTCGATTACCTGAAGGTAGATATGAAATTCCTGCAGGACCAGGAGTTTAACGGAAAAGGTGAGAAGGTGCTGACTTCCGTGATCCGCATGGCAAAATGGCTGCACCTTCCATCGATCGTGGAGGGCGTGGAGACGCTGGAGCAGGTTGATTTCCTCAAATGCATTGGCTGTGAGTATGCGCAGGGATATTACTATGCAAAGCCTATGCCTGTTGCCGACTACGAGGCATTTATCGCCAGGGAAGAGGCAATGGGGGCAAAAAGCAGCACGGATGAGAATACAGCGATCATCAACGAACTATGGAATACGCGTTCGAGCGTCAGCAGATTTTTCGATATGCTGGAAATGCCGATTGCGATATATGAGTACCGGAACGAAAAACTGGAACTGCTCAGGACGAACAATCGGTACGAAAACGATATCGTATTTGATAAGAGCATCAGTGAGCGCGAGCACAACAGAAGGGTGCAGAGCGAGAGATATCTTCTAAGCGAGGCATTTGCGAAGATCGTGAAGGGAGATTTCTGTGGACCGATGGAGTACGAGCTTACGGATGATATCTGGTATCGTGTGACAGTGAAAGTGATCGGGAAGCGGGCAGATACCATGATCATGATGGTTACATTCTGTGAGATCAGTGAATATAGATAGGAAGGTCAGGCGCAGCGAATATAGTTGCGCCTGTTTGTCTGATGTATTATAATAGACAAAGCAGAATTTTTGACAGAAGGGCGGGACAGGAATGGAAGTGAAAAACATACTTGAGAGGGTGCAAAACGGTGAGATGACCGTAGATGAGGCGGAAAGGTATCTGAGGCGGCAGCCTTTTGAGGAGATGGGGTTTGCCAAACTTGATATGCACAGGGAGCTTCGTTCAGGTTTTCCAGAGGTGATCTATTGTGCGGGAAAGCCAGATGAATACCTGGTGTCGATTTTCCGGAAAATGTTTGAGAAAAATGGTGAGGTTTTCGGGACAAGGGCAGATGAAATGCAGTATGAACTTGTACGCAGGGAACTTCCGCAGGTACAGTATGACAGGGTTTCTAAAATATTAAAGATAGAAAAGGATCCGGAGGAAAAGGCGGCGAAGCGTATCGGAAAGATTACAGTCTGCACGGCGGGAACAGCAGATATCCCTGTAGCGGAAGAGGCAGCGCAGACAGCAGAGTATTTTGGCAGCCGTGTCAATCGGGTCTATGATGTGGGAGTGAGCGGGCTGCACAGGTTGCTGGCACACACAGAGACGATACAGGAGGCAAACTGCGTCGTGGCAGTGGCAGGTATGGAGGGCGCACTGGCGAGCGTAATCGGCGGACTGGTCAGTAATCCGGTCATAGCAGTGCCGACTTCTGTCGGATATGGAGCGAGCATGCATGGTCTATCTGCGCTGCTCACGATGATCAACTCCTGTGCAAACGGAATTGCCGTCGTGAATATTGACAATGGATATGGTGCGGGATATATGGCGACACAGATTAATCGCCTTGCGGAGAGAGTATAATAGAGAGGTTATTATGAAAAGAACATTATATTTGGAGTGTTATTCGGGAATCAGCGGGGATATGACAGTTGCGGCGCTTCTGGATCTCGGTGCTGACCAAAAGGCGCTTGATGAGGCAGTTGACAGCATCAGACCACTGGTTCCGGGATTTGATATTGCGGTGAAGAGAGTGCAGAAGGCGGGGATCGATGCCTGCGATTTTGAGGTGATACTGGACAAGGAGCATGAGAATCATGACCATGATATGGAATATCTGCATGGGCATCATCATGGGCATGAGGAAGAACACCATCACGAACATGACCACCATCACGAGGGAAAACATCACCTTGAACATGAGCATAGCTGCGAAGAGGGACATCATAGCCATGGGGAAGGACACCATCATCATACAGGATTGAAAGAAATAACAGGCGTTTTGAATAGGGCAAAGCTTACAGATGGTGCAAGAGCTCTGGCGCTGAAGATTTTTGGCATTCTTGCCGAAGCAGAATCAAAAGCACACAATAAACCGGTGGGTGAGGTGCATTTCCATGAGGTGGGAGCAGTGGATTCGATCGTGGATATCATGTCTGCTGCCGTATGTCTGGATTCATTGAATGAAAAATATAACATAACAACTGTTACTGTATCGGAATTATATGAGGGACACGGCAGTGTGCGCTGTCAGCATGGTATTCTTCCTGTGCCGGTACCCGCGACGGCGAATATTATGGAGGCTTACGGATTGCCAGTACACTTTATGGATATGCAGGGCGAGTTTGTGACACCGACCGGTGCAGCGATTGCGGCAGCAGTCAGGACGACAGACCGGCTGCCCGGCAAATTCAAGGTTGTGGCAAGCGGTATTGGTGCTGGTAAGAGAAATTATGAGAAGGCGAGTCTTCTTAGGGCAATGATCGTGGAGGAGCTGGAAGAGCAAAGAGATAAGATCTATAAGCTGGAGTCAAATATTGATGACTGCCCGGGAGAGGCATTCGGCTATGTGATGGACAGGCTGTTTGAGGAAGGGGCAAGAGATGTGTACTACACACCGATTTATATGAAAAAGAACCGACCGGCATACCAGCTCAATGTAATCTGTAAGGAGGAAGATGTCACAAAGCTGGAGCAGATTATTTTCCGAGAAACAACCACGATTGGCATCAGAAGAGTGGAGATGGAGCGCACTGTGCTAAAACGTGAGAAACGTATGGATAACACCAGTTTGGGAACACTTGAAGTGAAGAAATGCGGCGACAGGGTGTATCCTGAGTATGAGGCGCTGGCGGCAGTCTGTCAGGAGCAGGAGCTTCCATATCTGGAAACTTACAATAGAGTATTTGCGGAGCTTAATAAGAAGTAAATAAAATATAGGAGA
The DNA here is from genome assembly GCA_947175175.1 of uncultured Lachnospiraceae bacterium. Taxonomy (GTDB): domain Bacteria; phylum Bacillota; class Clostridia; order Lachnospirales; family Lachnospiraceae; genus COE1. Next base: position 16,624 of record CAMWLV010000029.1, on the reverse strand, counting down.
AAAAGAAATGCATAATAGAAAAATAACGACAGTAATTTTTGACTTGGATGGAACACTTCTGGATACTTTGGAAGATTTAAAGAATGCAGTCAATTATGCATTAAGGGTTTGTGGCATGCCGGAGCGCACATTAAGTGAGATCAGGCAGTTTGTGGGAAACGGTGTGCGGAATCTGATGATCCGCGTAGTTCCACAAGGAGAGGAAAATCCTGAGTTTGAGCGTGTGTTTGGCATTTTTAAGGAATATTATGGCGAACACTGTAATGATGCGACAAGGGCATATGATGGGATACCAGAGCTTTTGCAGGAATTAAAAAACGCTGGTTATGCGATGGCGATCGTTTCCAATAAGATCGATTCCGCAGTACAAGACTTAAATAACAGATATTTTCCGCAGGTGGATGTCGCAATCGGGGATCGTGAGCATCTAAAGAGGAAGCCTGAGCCGGATAGTGTATTTCTCGCGTTGAAGGAGCTTAACAGGACGAGGGACGAAGCCATCTATGTTGGAGATTCCGATGTAGACCTTGCAACGGCGCAGAATGCAGGACTTCCGTGCATCAGTGTGCTATGGGGATTTCGCGACAGGGATTTTCTCGTAGAGCACGGTGCGAAAGTATTTGTAGAAAAACCTATGGAAATAACGGGTGTTTTATCCAATATGAATGCATGATAGGAAATGGTAAGGATAGAAGGTCGGACAGATGAAACTATATGATAAACAGAAAATAGACTGGAACAGTATTTTGTTTGACAATCGTGCGTTATTTTTACTGCTCGTTCCAATTATCGTGGAGCAGCTGCTCAATTCCTTTATGGGCATGGTCGATACGATGATGGTGTCGACGGTCGGGAGTGAAGCGATATCGGCTGTATCGCTGGTGGACTCCTTCAATAATCTCATTATCCAGGTGTTTTCTGCAATGGCGGCTGGAGCAGCGATCATATGCTCGCAGTATCTCGGCAGTGGAGACGAGAAGGAGAGCAATAAGGCGGCGAGGCAGGTCGTTCTCACAGTGACGGTTATTGCGGTGGGCGTTATGGTGATCTGCCTGATGGGAAGGGAGAGGATGCTGCGTTTTATCTTTGGAGAAGTGGATGAGCAGGTGATGAGCGGCTGTCTGGTGTATTTTCTCATCACAGTGGTTTCCTATCCCTTTCTGGCGCTTTTTAGTGTGGGCGCGGCACTGTTCCGTGCTGGGGGAAATTCCAAATTTCCGATGAAGGTGTCAGTGATTTCCAATATTCTGAATATCATGGGAAATGCGGTATTTATCTATATGTTTCATTGGAGTGTGGCGGGAGCGGCGCTCGCTACACTGATATCAAGGATATTTTCCATGGCTGTTATCTTCTATTACCTCAGAATACCAAGGCAGGTGATTGTGGTAAAGGATTACCTCAGGATCAGACCAGATATGCCCTTGATCTGGAAAATAATGGCGATTGGGATCCCGTCGGGTATCGAGAACGGTATGTTCCAGTTTGGAAAACTGGCGATTCAGTCAACTGTCTCAACGATGGGAACGGTGGCGATCGCGGCGCAGGCGATGACTAATATATTGGAAAGTCTCAACGGTGTGTTCGGCGTCGGTGTCGGCATTGGGCTGATGACAGTAGTGGGGCAGTGTATCGGGGCTGGCAGGAGAGAGGAAGCGAAATATTATATTGTGAAACTGACAGGTATTGCATGGGCAGGAATCCTTGCATCTTGTCTTGTGGTGTTTGCGATTACGAAGCCAGTCACATGGCTTGCAGGTATGGAGTCTGAGGCGGCGGCTATGTGTTTTGGAATGGTCGCGGCAATCACAGTTGTAAAGCCGCTTGTGTGGACGGGGGCGTTTGTGATTTCATACGGTTTGAGGGCAGCGGGAGACGTTCAGTTTTCGATGATCGTTTCCACGGTAACGATGTGGTGCTGCAGGGTTGCGCTGTGCATTTTCCTTGTCAGGGTATATCATTTCGGACCGATGGCAGTGTGGATAGGCATGTTTGCTGACTGGAGCGTCAGAGCGGTTATCTTTGCAGCGCGTTTTCTGAGTGGAAAATGGTTAAAAAGTTCGTGGTGAGGGAAAAATGAGAATTGCAATTTGTGATGACGAGGAAGTACAGCGTCTGTTGCTGCAGAAGTACGTGGAAGAGTGGGCGCAGGGCAGTAAAGTGCCATTAGAGACAAGACTGTTTACCAGCGGGGAAAATTTCTGGTTTGCGTGGGAGGATGACAGGGAGTATGATTTGCTGATCTTTGATATTGAAATGGGTCAGCTGAACGGCATGGAACTCGCTGCGGATATCCGCAAGAAAGATGATGAGATTCCGATTCTCTTCGTCACAGGATACGACAGCTATATGGCACAGGGGTTTGAGGTTGCTGCACTGCATTACCTGCTGAAACCGCTCCGAAAAGAAAAACTGTTCGAGGTACTCGACAAGTTCAATAAGCTCAGAATGAAGAAAGGTCAGGAGGAAAAACTGTTGTTCCGCACAGAACAGGGGCCACTTTCGCTGCCTGTGTCAAAGATATGGTATATCGAGGCGAGGGCGCATCAATGCATTTTGTACACGGAGGATGAGTCGCATATTCTGTGTTCTTCGATTAGTGAGATGGTAATACAGTTGTGCAGCAGACAGGAGTTTGTTCGCTGCCATCGATCCTATATTGTGAACATACAGCATGTCTCCGCGATCGTAAAACCAGAGCTGGTACTGGATGACAAGCGCAGGATTCCGGTGAGCCGGAGTGCGGAAAAGGAGGTCAACCAGGTTTTTATTAATCTATATAGAGGATAACAAAAATGACTTGGCAAATCATAGGAATACTAGCTGTATTTATTTTTATCAATTATATGCTGTGGATTTTTGCGATGCCCAGATATGTAAACCGCATGATTTCGCGTTTTCAGAATGAGCTGGTGAACAGGCATTATGATGAGGTGGAGACAATGTACCGAAGGATGCGGGGCTGGCGGCATGACTATCACAATCACATACAGACCTTGATGGCGTATCTGAGTGTGGCACAGTATGAGGAGGCAGCAAGGTATCTGGAACTTCTGGCAGAAGACTTAACGAAGGTGGATACTGTGCTGCGGACAGGGAATGTGATGGTGGATGCTGTATTAAACAGCAAACTGACGATGATACAAGAACGGGATATCAACGTGGATGCCACTGCCATGGTGCCCAAGGAAATATCGATCTCAGATATTGACTTATCCGTGCTGATCGGGAATCTCATGGACAATGCGATGGAGGCGTGCGCGAAGGTGCCAAAGGAGGATCGTTTTATCCGCATTTACATTGATGTGCTCAAGGGACAGCTGTATATCTCGGTCACAAATTCCATGAATGGTACAGCGAAGCGGAAAGGAAACCATATTCTCTCTGACAAGCAGGGAAATCATGGTTTTGGTCTGCTGCGGATTGATGATATCGTGGCAAAGCATGGTGGATATTTAAACCGGAGAACCGAGGATGGAGTATTTGCGACGGAAGTGATGCTGCCGCTGGTTGAATCATAACATAATGAACGAAAGACTCTCTCATAAGGGGAGTTTTTTTAGATTACCGTTTATGCAAAATACAACACCATTCGTGCAGAAATCATTTTTTTGAAGAAAAATATAATAAACTGGTAATATCAAACTTATGTCTGTGTTTAAATCCATAATGAAATCATGCAGGCAGGAATGGAGGAATCAATACAATGCTATACATGTCCAAGGTTTTCGATGACAAGTCGAGACGAAAATATGGTTTGATCAGCAATTTCATTTATAATATGAAGTCGGCAAAAGAGTGGGACAAAAAGCTTTTCTGGGCGCAGATTCTGATGATCATTCCCAATGTGGCGGCATCGCTGCTTGGAACGTATCTGCCGTCAAGACTGGTGTCGGATCTGACGATGAAGATTCAAATACCAGCCTTGATGCTGGAGCTTGTTGTGATCTGTGGAGTGATGTGGATCTGCAAGACCGCCTCGGAGGCAATGGTTGAATACTGTGATTTTGAGGGAAGCTTTATAAGCAGCTATTATGCCAAAAAATTTGTCCACAAGATCATGGACGTGGACTATGATTATCTGGAGGACGAAGAATTTCAGAAAGTATCCGGGAATGCATGGCGTGTGGCGCGTTTCGGGCAGGGTGTGGCAAACGCAGTAGTGGCGCTGCCCCTTTTCCTGTCGCAGATGTCAGGAGTCATAATCTATGGAATCCTGTTGATACAGAGAAGTGTACTTTTGATGCTGATCACAGCAGCTTCTGTTGTGATCAGTCTGTGGCTTTTGTCGATCGCGAGGAAAAAGCACGCCCAGTATTACGAGGCCCTTCAGCTCTCTGCAAGAAAAGAGGGGTACATCACAGCACAGGCGACGGACAGCGCAGCGGGAAAGGATATCCGCATCTATCATTTGATCGACTGGTTTCTGGAAAAATACGACGCTTCCCTGCGGGAGATGGGAAGGATATATGGTATTATCCATGACTGGTATCTGTTCCGCAATTTGTCGCATGCTTTTTTGCAGCTGGTCATGGACGGGGCGGCATTTGGGATTTTGGCGCATATGCTTGCAGGCAGTGAGATCACAGCGGCAGAGTTTGTGTTTTATGTCGGTCTTGTGAGTGGTTTTTCCCTCTATTTTGAGGGGACACTGCGCCAGGTGATGAACTTCAACAACACCAGTGCTTCCATCAGCTATCTCAGGGAATTTCTGGAGGTGGAGGACAGCTGGAACCGCGGGGAGGGCATTGGCGAGGAAAGAATGGAACAGCTTCGAAAGAATCCGGTCAAAGTGGAATTTCGCAATGTATCATTCACCTATCCAGGTAGTGAAAAGCCTACTTTAAAAAATATCAATGTAGTGATCAAACCTGGTGAAAAGATTGCACTGATCGGATTAAACGGTGCCGGAAAGACGACATTTGTCAAACTGATGTGCGGTTTTTATCACCCGACGGAGGGCGAAATCTTGTTAAACGATATTCCAATAAAACAGTTTAACAGGGAAGAGTACTACAGTCTGGTATCGGTGCTGTTTCAGGATTCCACGATGCTTGCATTGTCGCTTGACGAGAATCTGACAGGGCAGAATGCGGAGGATATCGACAGGGAGCGGCTGCAAAACGCATTAAAACTGTCTAATTTCGAAACTGTTTATGAAAGACTCTCAGACAAGGGTGCGACGGCATTAGTCAGGGAAATCAATAAAAACGCAATAGATTTTTCCGGCGGCGAAAAGCAGAGACTTCTTTTTGCGAGAACCTTGTATTTAAATACACCATTAGTGATCTTGGACGAGCCGACAGCAGCGCTTGACCCGATTGCGGAGAACGAACTTTACTTAAACTATGGAAAATCCATGGAGAACAAGACAAGTGTCTATATTTCCCATCGATTGTCCAGCACGAGGTTTTGTGACCGCATTTTGCTTTTGGAGCATGGCGAGATTATTGAGGAGGGAACGCATGAGAGTTTACTTGCTGGCAATACCCGTTATGCAGAGCTGTTTGAAGTACAGAGCCAGTATTACAGAGAAGAGAGTGAGAGGAAACGAAAGAGTGAGCTGATGGATGATGCATATCAATCGGATATGGCAAAGAAGAGAGGTGTGTTTGATGAGTAGAAAGGACTGGAAAAAAATATTTGCCCTGCTGGGAAATCTATCCGAAAATCATAAGGACGTGCTGATTAGTCTTGTAGGATTGTCCATTGCTACCGCAATTCGCCCTTTTATCGCGGTAATCCTGACCGGAATGCTGGTCGACGCTGCATACGCAGGCGCGGATTTTACAGAGCTTTTGCACTTTGTAGCAGTCGGGGTCGGTGGAATCTTTCTGATGGCTGCAGCGGAGGGAGTTCTGGTCATGTTCTTTAACAGAAAGCTTGAATATATGCAGGAAATTCAGGCAGAACCCCTGAACAAAAAGAGTATGAAAATGGATTATGAGTACCTTGAGGATTCCACTGTCCATGAGATGCGCCAGAAAATCGAGAGACTTGGCGGCTGGAGTCTTGCGGCGAGGGTACTTAGCTGTCTGAACAGGATTCTCACAGCTGCAATTACAGTACTTATGGCAATTTTTGTAGTAGTGCCTATGTTTGTCCGCAGCAGTCACTCCGTTTCGGAGGGCTTTATAGGTTCCTGGATGATGTCAGTACTGTTGCTGTTGCTGGTGCTGCTGCTTGTCTTTGTCGAGTTCAGGCTGGGAAAGTATTATAATGGAAAGGAAGCAGATGCCAGAAAAGAGATGGCTGGCTGTGAGGCGAGAAGCAAGTATTATATGGACATCTTATCTGGATGCGAGAGGCAGAAAGACTTGCGTATCTGCAAACAGCAGCGGTTGTATGAAAGGGAGTTTGATGAGCTGACCTCTGGCATCAAGGTGACAACGGATAAGATGGCACACTTTGTCACATTGAATATTTTCTCACAGCAGTCAATTTCTGCAATGACTGGATTTCTGGTGTATGCGTTTGCGGGGCTTCTTGCCTGTGCGGGAATGATCAGTGTCGGCGGTGTCGTAACATATGCGGCGAGTATTCTGAAATTTACGGAGGCAATGGGAAAGCTAGTGTATGTGATGAGCTGGCTTGGCGGAAATGCTGTGTTTGCCGAGGATTATATGACATATATGGCACTGCCGCAGAGAAAGCATGAAGGCTGTATTCCGATGGAAAAACGCCGCGACAACCGTTTTTCAGTGGAGTTTGACCATGTGTCCTTCAAATATCCGGGAAGTGATACTTATGTGATACAGGACTTGAATCTCAAGTTTGAAATTGGGGAGAAGATGGCGATCGTGGGCAGAAATGGTTCTGGAAAGACGACATTCATCAAGCTTCTCTGCCGTCTGTATGATGTGACAGAGGGCTGTATCAAGGTGAACGGTATCGATATCCGCAAGTACGATTATGCGGAGTACTGTGATCTGTTTGCTGTGGTATTTCAGGATTTCCAGGTATTTGCATTTCCGCTGGGCGAGAATGTGGCAGCAGGCTCCATGGTAGACAAAGAGCGCGCAGTCGATGCACTGGACAGAGCCGGGGTGGGAGAGCGGTATCGCGCTCTGCCGGATGGACTCAACACCAGTATCGGGAAAGAGTTTGAGGAAAACGGCGTGACCTTCTCCGGCGGTGAGAAGCAGAAGATTGCGATTGCACGCGCCATCTACAAAGACGCACCGTTTGTCATCATGGATGAGCCGACCGCTGCGCTCGACCCGGAATCCGAGTGTGAGGTGTATGCGGGCTTTGACAAAATGGTGGGAAACAAGACTTCGATCTATATTTCCCACCGTCTAGCCTCCTGCCGTTTCTGTGAGGATATCCTTGTATTTGACAGGGGCAGGGTGGTGCAGCGCGGACGGCATGAGGAGCTGGAACAGCAGGAGGGACTTTACAAGGAACTGTGGGATGCTCAGGCGCAGTATTATGCATAAACTATTTCTCTGGATACATCCATCCAGTATAGTCCATGATCGCCATTTTTTCCTGACTGGCTTTTGCCAGGAGTGTTTCGTTCCTGTAATCTCTTGGTGTAGTCTGCATAGCTTCCATAAAGTGCCGGTTGAAGCTGGATACGGAGCGGAAGCCGACCATCTCGGAGATGTCGAGGATAGAGTGTTCCGTGCTGCGCAGCAGGTTGCACGCTTTGGTGATGCGTGTGTTGTTCAGGAAATCAAGGGGACTTGTTCCTATGATCGAGTGAAACAGCCGACGGAAATGTGTCGGGCTCAGGCAGCAGATATCTGCGAGATAATTCATGTCAAACTGTTCGGCATAATGGTCTTCTATGTAATCCAAAACCGGGGAGAGCACCATCGCATTTTCGGGGGGCTGACTGGTTAGGGTGGTTTCAAGGCCGCCCTTGCTCTGGATGCGGTCAAGCTGGATACACAATGACAGTAGAAGCCCCATAGCACTTGCCTGATACTGGGGGCGCTGCTCCTCGATCTCACGGATGATCATCGCGGTAAGATCATAGATATGAGGATACTCATCGCGGCTCAGAATGTGCTTGTATTCTTTGTAAGCGCTTAGTGACAGGTCAAAGCCGCGTATCTGAGGCGCCATGTTTTTAAATAGTTCCTGCGTGTTCAGGAACAGATACGACCAATGACTCTGCGTATCCGGTGAGCTGTACGTCGTGTGGGGGATATTCCGCGGGATACAAGTGATGTCCCCCTCCTTAAAAAAGAGTCGTTCCTTTCCGTTAAATTCCATATATCCGCTCTCAGAGTGACACATACCGATTTCCAGACAATTGTGGAAATGCAGGTGCTTGCTGGGGACATTCGAAATCTTCCAATGTTCACCTGACAGGAGAAGTACCGGAAAGTCAGAGGGCAGATAGTAGCTGCGGTACTCGGCGATATCATTTTTTGGTTTCGGCATATTATTATTACCTCCATCATTCTTATGTATAATGGTTATTTTTGCATAATCTATGAAACATTTTAGATAGACTTTATGTCCATAAAAACCAAAAATAACCAATCTTAGAAAATCATACCAGACGTTTCTGTCCGTAAAATCGGGACAAACCTAGTCAAAATGTATAACGGAAAAAAGTAAAAGCCTTAAATACTATGCATTTCGTCAATCTGTGTTTATAGAGATTATAACATAAATGGTTGGAATTGCATAGTTTTTATTTTCTTTTCGCTAGAAATAAAAGATAAAATGCACGAAAATAGAAACATAACTAATGATTGATTATACAAAATAACGAAAGCATCGTTTGGCTGGCAAAACACCACGGAAACACTCAAGATTGCCAAAGATTCATATGCGGCAGTTTTTGGATAATCAGAACAGGAATGGGGGTTTTGATATGGGTAAAACAAAAAGCGACAACAAAGAGGTTGTCGTGCATACTACCTGGAAAAACAGCTTCAAGAGAGACTGGCAGCTCTATCTGATGTTGTTGTTTCCTATTTTAATGGTGATTCTCTTCAACTATGCGTCCTATCCCGGCATGCGGATGATCTTTATGGATTATAAGCCAGCAAAAGGATATGCAGGCAGTAAATGGGTTGGCATGGAAACGATTGTCAAAGTGTTTAAGGACGCAGATTTTCATCGATCGCTCAAGAGTTCGATTGTATTCAACCTGCTGGATCTGGTGGTTGGATTTCCAATGCCGATCATTCTGGCGCTGATGCTGAATGAACTCCGCTATCCGAAGTTTAAGAAAGTGACGCAGACGATCTTGTATCTGCCGCATTTCCTATCATGGGTAATCATCGGAAGCGTGGCGTACACTATGTTTCGTCCTTCGACAGGTCTTGTCAACATCTTTCTGATGAATGCAGGACTGATTCAGGAGGGCATCCCATTTCTGACGGAGAAGTGGCACTGGGCAGTTACCTATCTGCTGATTGGTGTCTGGCAGGGAATGGGCTGGGGCACGATCATCTATCTCGCCGCGATTACAGGCATCAGTGGTGACTTGTATGAGGCTGCGATGATTGACGGGGCAAACCGCTGGCAGAGGATGCTGCACATTACGCTGCCAGGCATCAAGAGCACCATCGTGACACTGTTGATCATGAACCTTGGCCGTGTGATGGGAAGTAACTTTGAACGACTCGATCAGTTCGGGAACTCGCAGGTAAAGGATTTCCAGTATCAGCTGGCAATCTACATATATGAAAAAGGTCTTCAGGGAAATAAATTCAGTATGTCGACCGCGGTTGGTCTGTTCCAGTCTATCGTCGGTCTGGCGCTGGTATTGTTATCTGACTGGTTCGCGAAGAAACTTGGCGAAGAAGGCTTGTTATAGGAGGGGTGTATTATGGCAAAAAAAGAAGAAGTCGTCCGCGGTGCGGAGGTAAACAGTGACGGAAACAGAGCGATCAACAAGTTCAGGGTCAGTGATGTCGTGATTATGGTCATACTGGTGCTATTGTGTGCAACCTGTGTGCTGCCCTTCATTCATCTGTTGGCAAAGTCGATATCAGGCAACTCCTATGTTATCGCAAAACAGGTTTCTTTTATTCCGAAAGGGATTAACTTTGATGCGTATGTGTCCATCTTCAAGGACGGAAGCATGGTGTCAAGTATGATATACAGTATTTACGTCACACTGATTTTTACGATACTAGGTATGCTTGTCTGTACCTGTGCGGCGTATCCGCTCTCCAAGAAGCGGTTAAAGGGAAGGACATTTTTCACCTTTATCCTGATGTTCCCGATGTATTTCAGCGCAGGTCTGATTCCTTCTTACCTGTTATTCAAGGATTTGCATGTACTTGATACGATGTGGGTACTGATCCTTCCGCTGATTTATTCGCCTTACAATATGCTGATCATGAAGACGAACCTGCAGTCATCGATACCAGACAGCCTGGAGGAATCCGCTTTCCTTGATGGCGCCACCAATTTCCAAATCTTGTGGAAGATCGTGCTGCCGCTGTCAAAGCCAATCTTGGCAACGCTTTCCCTGTTCTATGCAGTAGGACGTTGGAATGCCTACGCGGACAACAAGTACTATATCCGCTCTGAGAATTTGAAAATGATCCAATATAAGTTGTCACAGCTTGTATCATCGGCTTCCGATGCACAGACTGCAACACTTTCCGAAGGTGCAGCAGTGACAAGTACGCCAGAGGTATTACAGGCGGCATGTATCATGTTTGTGACAATACCAATCATCTGTGTCTATCCGTTTGTACAGAAGTATTTTGTAAAGGGAACGATGGTTGGTGCAGTAAAAGGCTAATGAGATGGTAGTGTTCCCGATAGGCGGGTTATACTATAAAATTTTAAAGGAGGAAAATCCTCTGCTCACTGATAGCAGTTCGCATTTTCCTTCGGAAAACAAGGAGGATTCATTATGAACAAGAAGGCTTTTAAGAGAGCGATGGCATTGGCATTAACAGGTGTAATGGCAATGGGCACACTGACAGGCTGCGGTGGCGGTTCGAATGACGATACCAGTGCATCTGCAGACAACGCAGCATCAACAGACAACAGCAGTGCGGCATCGACAGACAACAGCAGTACAGCATCGACAGATAATGCGGGTACAGCTCAGGCAGATACTTCTGGCGCGACAGGAGTTGACAGCTGGGAGGCATTTGCAGACAACGTTACCCTTAAGATTCCGGTATATGACAGAGGGGCAGAGGGTGTTCCCAACGTAAGTGACAACTACTGGACGAAATGGGTACAGGAGAATTTTGGAGACAAGTACAACATCACAGTGGAGTTTGTACCAATCACTCGTACAGACGTTCTTACATCATACTCACTGCTGGCCGCAGCGGAGGATCTTCCCACTATCCTGATGGAGTATGACTATCCGAAGCAGGCGCAGTGGGCGGCAGACGGATATCTGACAACCTATGATCTTAATGAGTTTGCAAAGGTAGCGCCTACATATTATCAGAGAATGGTTGACCTGAATCAGCTTGGGTATACAGAGATGAACGGAGATACGTATTTTGCACTGGCTGAGAGACCTTACTATGACACAGCTTATACATATGTAACTTTCTACCGCAAGGACTGGATGGATCAGATCGGATATGACGCTTATCCAGAGACATGGGAAGAACAGAAGGCGATGTATCAGAAACTGATTGACGAGGGACTCTGCGAGCATCCACTCGGAGGTCATATGGTGTCAGGTGCGGGTGTTGACCAAAACTATGCATTCAGAAGTTTCCCACTCGATGAGGAGAACTGGGCATGCTATGGCGACTATGCGATTCCGGCGCTCGGTGATGATGCAAACAGGGAATATATCAGAAGAGAGAATGAGAAGTATCAGTTAGGTTTCCTGAATCCTGAGTATTATGTAACGGATCTTGAGACGGAGAAGGCATCTTTCGTAAGCGGACAGATTTTCCAGTTTGCAGGATATATTTCCGCTGATGTAGATTTCCTGACAGCGCTCTTTGAGCAGAATCCTGACGCGCATATTGGAGTTCAGCTTCAGGCCGCAATCGATGATCCGGATGGCGGTACAGTGTCAGCATATCGTGCGGACAATCCGTTTGGTATGATGATCGGTTTCTCATCACAGGCATCTGAGGATGAGATCAAGGCAGCATGGATGTACATGGAGTGGATGACGCAGGAGGAGAACCTCTTCACGATGCAGTGGGGTATCGAGGGTGAGAACTACAATATGGGTGATGACGGACTTCCCGTTCCAGTGGCTGATTACAACGGCGACTGCAAGCAGGGCTTCAACAACTCCAAGGATTACTGGTGCGTAACCATTGAAGCCAGAAATGCTGGTACGATCGAGGAAATCATCGCAGCAAGCTCACCGAAGAATCTGCCAGATGACGTTACGCAGGAGTTGATCGACAACTATTACAGAAAGGTAGAACTGGCGAAAAAGGGACGTGCAGTCAGCGATTGCAACTTCGCAGTGGTACTGGATTCCGTAGGAGAATATCAGAATTCCCTGCTTGAGCTTTATACAGAGTACAGAGACCAGCTGACAATGTGTAAACCGGACGAGTTTGATGCATTGTATGATGAGTTAGCTCAGAAGTATGCAAATGCAGGATATCAGGAAATCGTTGATGAGAGAAAGGAAGCTTACGAGGCAGGACAGTCTACAAAGCTTCAGTAAAAAGCTACGCTTTTTGACTAAATGATTGGAACTGTTACAGGTTGATCAGATTGAATAGTGGCCCCCAGCTTTTGTTGGGGGCTGTTTTCAAAATACTATTTCAGCGATTGACACTATGATCAGTATGAACAGGCGTTAAAGATATAAAGTAAAGTGAGTATTCTCGGAAGTGCTCTGATGAAAAGATAGTATATACAGAGAGTTTCCGAAAGTTCTCAACTGGTCTGCATCATATTAACTGTTCGTTACTGTTCAGACATCGGCAAAAGTAGTGCGAATCGTGCGCCAAATTGATGCCTTTTACCAATTTGTGTGCAAAAATGTTGCTGTTCACACTAACAATGTGTAGAATTGTATGAAAATCAGACAGGGGTGTGAACAGTAACAACTGTTCATGAATATGGGCATACAATTCGTGCAGAAAACGATTATATATGTTAAAGTATGATAAAATAACAATCAAGGAGGGGTTACAATGTTGAAACTAGAGTATGACAAACAGGAGATTCTGGAGGTGATCGACAAAATTGTAAAACGGACGATGAAAATGGATCTGACATGGGACTGGCCGTGCGGGGTGGCGTATTTTGGCATTGCCGATGCCTATGAAAAGACAGGTAATGAGGAATATCTGAAACTCTTGAAAGACAGAGTGGATGAGTTGATCGATTTGGGACTGCCAAAAGTATGGACTGTCAACGCCTGTGCCATGGGGCACTGCCTGATCACGCTATATAAGGCGACAGACGACCAGAAGTACTGGGATATCGTGATGAGCAAGATTAATTACATCAGAAAGGAGGCGCTGCGGTTTGGCGATCATGTCCTGCAGCATACAGTTTCTGCTGACAATGATTTTCCAGAGCAGTGCTGGGCGGATACTCTTTTCATGGCAGCATTCCTCCTGCTGAGAGTTGGCGTGGAGCTTGGGGACGAGGAGATTATTGAAGATGCTCTGAATCAGTACTATTGGCATATCAAATATCTGCAGGATCCAGATACAGGTTTGTACTATCATGGTTATAACAATATTAACAAAGACCACATGTCTGGATTTTACTGGGGACGTGCCAATGCCTGGGCTGCGTTTACCATGTCACAGGTGGGAGATATTCTTCCAAAGTGTTATCTTTATCCGAAGTATATGGATGTGGCGGGCTCTTTAAATGAGCAGTTGTCCGCGATCAAGCTGCTTCAGACAGAGGATGGTTTATGGAGAACGATCTTGGATGACGAGAGTTCTTACGAGGAGATTTCAGCTTCCGCGGGGATTGCGGCAGCAATGGTTTCGAGGGCAAATCCTTTGCACTCAAAATATATCAACAAGTCAATCAAAGGAATGCTTGCCAATGTCAATTCAGACGGCAGAGTACTGAATGTATCAGGAGGAACAGCAGTAATGAACGATGCGGACGGTTACCGCAATATTTCCCGGGATTGGATTCAGGGCTGGGGACAGGGACTTGCACTCGCATTCTTTGACAAAGTTCTGGTATCTGATGAACTTCAGAAAGATGGGGCTTTGTAGGAACAGGTTGCTTCATTAAGGAGGCAAGTTTGAAAGAAGTTTGAAGGAAGGTCACTTTCAAACTATTGATTGGTATGCGTGCCAGGGCACGCAAGGGGGTATAATAAATGAAAAAAGGAAGTTTTACGCTGCCGGGCGAGGCGGGGTATGAGAAATTGACATTACAGCTTGCGGACAAATGGGGTGCGGACGTGATACGCGACAGTGACGGAACGGTGCTCTCTGACGAGATCACAAAGGCAGGCTATGGTATTTATTCAACAATTTGCATCATCAGGGATCATAATGAATGGGCAAAGAAGAATCAGGATAAGCTGCAGCAGACCTTTTTGATGACGTGTCCGGTGACGGCGGACAGTGAGTGCCTTTCAATCGCGTTGATGGAAGATTTCTTTGCGGAACAGTTCAAGGTCAATGACAGTGCGGAGTCAATGAAATATTGGCAGGTTTATGACAGGACGACAGATACGCTGGTTGATGCATCAAAGTGGAGTTATGATCAGGAGAAGCAGATTGTCATATTGGAAGGTATCGCTCCATGGCATAATTATACAGTGAGCTTTCTGGCATATCGTATCTGGGAAGAGATTTCCATGTATAACCATACTACGAACAATTGGGATAAAGAACACTTAATGCAGATCGACCCAGTGTATCCCGAGACACAGGCGTACATGCTTGACTGGATGACAAACTGGTGTGAGACACACCCGGACACGACGGTTGTGCGTTTTACTTCCATGTTCTATAATTTCGTGTGGATCTGGGGAAGCAGTGAACGCAACAGACAGCTTTATTCTGACTGGGCTTCTTATGATTTTACTGTCAGTCCCAAAATGCTGGATGATTTTGCAGCCAAGTATGGGTACTGTATGACGGCAGAGGATTTTGTCAATCAGGGAAAGCTTCATGTGACGCACATGCCTTGTGATCAGAAAAAGAAAGACTGGATTGATTTTGTAAACCGTTTTGTGATCGATTTTGGTAAGCAGCTGATTGATATTGTTCACAAATACGGGAAAAAGGCTTATGTATTCTATGATGACAGCTGGGTTGGCATCGAGCCATACAAGCCTACATTTAAGGAATTTGGCTTTGATGGTCTGATTAAATGTGTGTTCTCTGGCTATGAGGCAAGGCTTTGTTCTGGTGTCGATGTTGGAACACACGAGCTCAGGCTGCATCCATACCTGTTTCCGGTGGGACTTGGCGGAGCGCCTACGTTTATGAAGGGCGGTAATCCTACCCTGGATGCGAAGAAGTACTGGAATAGTGTGAGACGTGCGCTGCTCCGTTGTCCGATTGACCGCATCGGGCTTGGCGGGTATCTGCATCTGGTTGAGGATTTTCCGGATTTTGTGGAGTATATTGCCAAGATTTCCGATGAGTTCCGGTCGTTAAAGGAGCTTCATCATGCAGGAAAACCTTACAACTGCAAGACAAGGGCTGCAGTACTGCATTTCTGGGGCAGTATGCGCTCCTGGTCGCTGTCCGGTCATTTTCATGAGACATATATGCATGATCTGATACATATCAACGAGGCACTCAGCGGGCTTCCGCTGGAGGTAAGCTTTATCAGCTTTGAGGACGTGAAGAATGGGGCTTTGGAAAATGTGGATGTCGTGATCAACGCAGGTATGGCGGGAAGTGCGTGGAGCGGCGGTGATGCGTGGAAGGACGAGGCTGTGATTGAGCGTCTGACAAGATGGGTTTATGAGGGCGGTACGCTGATCGGAGTTGGTGAGCCTTCTGCGGCAGCTGGATATGATACTTATTTCAGAATGGCACATGTGCTTGGTGTTGACAAGGATACCGTTGACAAAGTGTGCCATGGAAAGTGGGATTTTGAGGTGGACGAGACAGCAGCGGGCAAAGTGGTGCCAAAGAGTGCGTCTGTTTTAGAGGGTGTGAAGTGTCATTTAACAGATGGAAGAGCTTCTGTACTGGTAGCGCATAATGGCAATCCGTTGTTAGTCAAAAATTCGTTTGGAAAAGGATATGGTATCTACCTGTCTGACTTCAATGTGAATAATGCCAACACCAAGATGCTGCTGAATCTGATACTAGATGCCGGTGGTGAGTCGCTTGATGGTCTTTATCTGACAGATAATGCAGAGATGGAGTGTGCTTTTTATCCGGAGAGCAGGACTTTAGTTGTAATCAATAATGCTGAGACAGCACAGGAGTGTAACGTTAAGACAGAGTACGGTGTAGAGAACGTGAAGCTGGAGGCTTTTGATACATTGATTAAGAAAATATAGGACATTTTACACAGTGAGGAGGACTTTTAAGGACTAATTGAAATAGAAACTTAAAGGTCCTTTTGCGACACTGTTCATACAGGACTTAGCATTTACTGCTAAGTCCGTGAGAAAACGTATCGCATGTGAGTAAAAATCCATTTGCGAAGCAAATTTTGCATGGATTTTTACCTGTTACTGGAACGGAGTGAACCAATGTCATTAAGTTAAGCGGACAGCTTGATTTGATGGCCGGGGTCTAAC
>CAMWLV010000028.1 GCA_947175175.1 uncultured Lachnospiraceae bacterium | reverse complement strand
AGCTTCGCAGAAGCCGGCTTGGCATTGTCATGAGTAATTTATTAACAGTTCCTTATTAGCATGCTGAACCATTTCACTTGTCACTTTCTCTTTCCAAAATATTTCTTAATCTACACCCTCAAATATTTCTCCCAATATCATTTTAATGTGTGGGAATGCTCTTAAGCAAATCACCTGCTCTGCATTGTAATCTGCCGCTTCATGATCGTCTTGCAGCATATAGATCTGATTCAGCACATATCTTTTATTTCTGTTATGATTTTTTCTCGAGAAGCTTGCGCAGATCGTCTATTTCTGATTCAGACAGTTTGTCATTATCCAGATATGCGGACAGCATGGTGGCAATATTTCCGTCATAATATTTTTTTAAGAAAGTATTGCTTTCCTGGCTGATGTATTCGCGCTCTTCGACTAATGGCGAGTAGACAAACATACGGCTCTCTTTTTCGTAAGTGATGGCATGTTTTATCACTAGACGCTTTATTAAGGTCTGGATTGTTTTGGGATTCCAGGAAGTAACAGCCGCCAGCTTTTCGACGATTTCATTTGTGCTGATCGGCGCATATTTCCAGATGATCCGCATGACTTCATACTCGGCTTCTGATATTTGCGGCAATGGTTTCATGATTTTCCCCCTATTAAGTATTACGTATGTAATAAAAATATTATAGTATGTTTCGAAAATGATGTCAATAAGACAAAAAACACTTGACTTTGAGTTCACTCCAGCCTGTATAATGGGATTATTCCAGCATATGATGGAAACGTGCTGTAGTTAGGAACTGTTAAAGAATTAATCTTTACATCTGACTTGTCTAAATCTTCTTATGCCGCGTTGTCGTCAATCGGCGTACCCCAGTACGCCTCATTCCTCCGCCTTGCATAAAAAGATTTATCCTGCGTCATATGCAAAGTTAATTCTTAACAGTTCCATAGGAGGTGACGAGCATGACAATTAAGGAAGTGTGCGAGAAGTATCGCATTTCTCAGGATACACTCCGATACTACGAAAGGGTGGGAGTCATACCAGCAGTACATCGAACCAAAAACAATATTCGGGATTATACGGATCAGGATATTGCCTGTGTGGAGAATGCCATATGTATGCGCAATGCCGGTGTCCCGGTGGAGATGGTCGTTGAATATATGAAGCTGTGCCAGCAGGGAGACGAAACCTTTTTGGCGCGGCGCGATCTGTTGCGAGAGGTTCGCGATGGTATTGTAAAGCAAATTGAAAAATGCCAGAGGGAATTGGAGCGTCTTGAATACAAGATTGAGCGGTATGAGACCGCTGTGGAGACGGGAGAACTTGTCTGGGATAGAACATTTTCTTTGGAACCAGAGACTGAAATGGCTGCGTGTGAAGAGAATATCTCAGAAGAAAAAGTATAATATTTATCTAAAAGGAGGATTTGATCTATGATCTACAGAAAATTTCAGGATTTACAACTTTCCGGTTTGGGGCTTGGCATGATGCGTCTGCCTGTGATTGGCGGTGACGACAGTTCAGTTGATGAGGCTGCGGCGGCAGAGATGATCGACTATGCATATCAGAATGGTATCAACTATTTTGACACGGCATGGGGGTATCATGACGGCAATTCGGAGCTTGTGGCCGGTAAATATCTGAACAGATATCCAAGGGATAGCTATTATCTTGCCAGTAAATTTCCAGGGTATGATCTTTCGAATATGGATAAGGTGGAGGAAATCTTTGAAAAACAGCTTGAGAAATGTCAGACGACGTACTTTGACTTTTATTTATTTCACAATGTTTACGAAGGGAATATCGATGCCTATCTCAACCCGGAGTATGGCATTTTAGCATATCTTTTAAAGCAGAAAGAAAACGGGCGAATCCGCCATCTTGGGTTTTCATCGCATGGCAGTGTTGAGGTCATTCAGCGGTTTCTGGACGCGTATGGACAGCATATGGAGTTCTGCCAGCTCCAGATCAACTATATGGACTGGCATTTTCAGAATGCACAGGAGAAGGTGGCTCTGCTTAATAAAGCAAATATCCCCGTGTGGGTTATGGAGCCTCTGCGGGGCGGCAAGCTGGCGAATGCCTCCGAGGAACTGACTGCTGCAATGCAGAAAATGCGTCCAGAAGAAACGGTTCCCGGCTGGGCGTTCCGCTTTCTGCAGAGCATTCCAGGTGTGACGATGGTTCTGTCTGGGATGTCCACGATGGATCAGCTCAAGGCAAATATTGCTACATACGAAGCAGATGCACCCCTGAGTGAGGAAGAATGGAACACGCTCGTCAAGTGTGTGGATGCCGAAACCCAAAAGGGCGGACTGCCCTGTACGGCTTGTCATTACTGCACCAGCCATTGTCCCAGGAAGCTTCCTATTCCGGAATTGATTGCCCTGTATAATGAGCACAAGCTTTCAGGTGGCGGCTTTATAGCGCCAATGGCGGTCGGCAGCATGCCAGAGGAAAAACGCCCGGCAAATTGTGTCGGATGCAAAGGCTGTGAACAGGTCTGTCCACAGCAGATTAAGATTTCTGAGATGATGGCAGAGTTTACGGCCATGATTGGAATGTGATGAATTAAAATTGCATTTTCTCCTCCATAGTGATACAATGAGTTGACGAAACATAGTGATGTTGGTACTGCGTTGTCTTTGGGACAATGAAGATATCAGCACTGTGACGACGAGAGTATATGGTTGAATGGAGGAGTAGAATGATAACACAGAAATATAAGGATATGCTTGGCGCAAAATCGGTGATCCGGCAGATGTCGGAGTGGGCAGCAGGAAGGGCAAAGGAGATCGGAAGTGAGAACGTATTTGATTTCAGTCTCGGAAACCCTTCCGTGGCAGTGCCGCAGGAATTTACGGATAAGATGATAGAGCTTTTGCAGAACCGCGACACGATGGAACTGCATGGCTACAGCCAGTCTCAGGGGATTTTGTCAGTGCGCGCGAAGTTTGCAGAATTCTTGAATAAAACATATGGTATGGACTATACGGCAGAGCATTTGTTTATGACAACAGGGGCAGCGGGCGCGGTTGCGCATGCAGTCAGGGCAGTCACACAGCCAGGTGATGAGGTGATCATCTTTGCACCATATTTTCCGGAGTATGATCATTATGTGGGACAGACTGGTGCGGTACTGCGTGTAGTACCCGCTGACACAGAGCAGTTCCAGATTAATTTTGAGGAGCTTGATAAGGTTTTGAATCCAAAGACGATGGCAGTGCTGATCAACACGCCAAACAATCCGTCAGGAACAGTTTATGGGGCAGAGACGATCAAAAAGCTCGCAGCAGTCCTGGACGAAAAGCAGAAGGAATATGGTCATGATATTTTCTTGATCTCAGATGAACCTTACAGGGAGATTTTATTTGAGGGTGTCGATGCGCCGTATGTGTCAAAATACTATGACAATTCGCTCTCCTGCTATTCGTTTGCAAAGTCATTGTCTATTCCGGGAGAGCGGCTTGGGTATATTGCAGCCAATCCCAAGTGCACGGACAGCGCATTGATTTCACCGATGTGTGCACAGATTTCCCGGGGAATTGGTCATAATTGTCCGCCTTCTATCATACAGATAGCAGTGGCAGATGTTTTGGGGATCACTTCAGATTTGTCCGTATATGAGACCAACATGAAGATCATTTATGACGAACTTGTAAGTCTTGGGTTTGAGGTCGTGAAGCCGGGCGGAACCTTTTATATTTTCCCGAAGGCGCTCGAAGCGGATTCGGTGGCATTCTGCAAAAAGGCAATGAACTATGACTTAGTACTTGTTCCTGGGGATTCTTTTGGATGCCCGGGGTATTTCCGAATGGCATACTGTGTGGAGACTGAGAAAGTAAAGCGTGCGATGCCGGCACTGCGCAGATTTGTCGAGACAGAGTATGGTGTGAGGTAGTCTGGGATGATAGATTGTGGTCTGGTGCTTGAGGGCGGCGGTATGAAGGGAATGTATACAGCAGGTGTTCTTGAGTACTTTATGGAAAAGGAGTTATATTTCAAAAATTGCTATGGAGTGTCGGCAGGTGCATGTCATCTGTGCAGTTATATCTCAAAACAGAAAAAGCGCGCCTACAGAGTGGCATTGGATTACCTGAATGACAAAAATTATTGCAGTGTGTATAGTCTTATGACAACAGGCGATATGTTTAATGCGGATATGTGTTACAACAAAATTCCCAATAAGCTGGATCCCTATGATTACAAGGCGGCTGCAAAATATGAGGGAAACGCCTATGCAGTAGTGACAAATATCCGCACTGGGAAAGCAGAGTACATGCCGATGCGCGAGATGTACAAGGACACGATTGCAGTGCGGGCATCTGCGTCGCTGCCTCTGATATCAAGAAATGTAAAGATTGGGAATGAGTATTATCTGGACGGCGGAATCGCTGACGCGGTTCCGATTCGCAAGGCGATCGCCGATGGAAATGTGAAAAATGTGGTTATCCTCACAAAAGAAGTGGGATATATCAGAAAACAGACTTCGCCGGCAATGCGGAATCTGATAAAACTCAAATATACGAAGTATCCAAAGATCTATGAGCTGGTGTCGGACCGTTATGCGCGGTATAACGAGACTTTGCGGTTTCTGGACGAAGAGGAGAAGGCAGGCAGGGCGTTTGTCATCAGGCCACAGAGACCAAATGACATTGGCAGGGTAGAGAAGGACAGGAAGAAACTGGAAGTACTGTATGAGCTTGGCTATCGGGATGCCAAAAAACGTTACGACGAGCTGATGGAGTTTTTGCAGCAGGAGTCACTTGATTAAAATTCAGATATATGCAAAAGCAGTGAAGGTCAAAGGTATTGAGGGCAGTAATTATTTATGAAAGGATGAACTATGATTGAACTTCTAAAGGCGATATTATTTGGCATTGTCGAGGGAATCACGGAATGGCTTCCTGTCAGCAGTACAGGACACATGATTATTCTGGATGAATTTATCAGACTAGACTGCACGCCGGAATTTCTGGAGATGTTTCTGGTCGTCATTCAGCTTGGTGCGATTATGGCGGTTGTGATCTTGTTCTGGAACAAGATTTTCCCGTTTCAGTTCAGGGATCGATCAAAACCAGTGATTGAGATGGATAAGATCATGCTGTGGCTGAAGATTGTGGTGGCATGTATTCCGGCGGCGATTGTCGGTCTGTTGTTTGATGATGTGTTTGAGGCATTGTTTTACCATGCGATACCGGTAGCGCTTGCATTGATTGTCTTTGGTGTGGCATTTATCATTGTGGAGCGCAGAAATAAGGGAAAGAAAGCAAAAATCAGGAAGCTGAATGATATCACCTTCCAGACCGCGTTCCTGATTGGAATATTCCAGTTGATTGCAGCAATATTCCCCGGAACGTCGCGCTCGGGTGCTACGATTGTGGGTGCGCTTTTGATCGGCGTTTCGAGAAATGTGGCAGCGGAGTTTACATTCTTTCTTGCAATACCGGTGATGTTCGGCGCCAGTCTGCTAAAGCTTGTGAAATTTGGGCTTTCCTTTACAACCTTAGAAGCAGGTGTATTGATCATCGGAATGCTTGTCTCATTTTTCGTTTCTATCTTTGTCATTATGTTTTTGATGGATTATATCAAGAAACACGACTTCCAGATATTTGGATGGTATCGCATCGTGCTCGGTGCAATCGTTATTATACTTGGTCTGTGTGGTGTGATCACAGTATAAATGAGAATTAAAAAACTGCCTTTCGGCAGTTTTTTTAATTCTCATTATTTTCTTCATCATAATAAGCCTTGATGCGGATTGCCTGGTTGTGGTCGCCGAACTCTTCGCCGAACAGGGTACAGCCGCCGCAGTTCGCAGTATCTTTTGGAACTTCAAGCTTAAACGTAATGTAGCTGTTGTAGTCAATGTTTAAGTCCTGTACTGTCACATCGGAAAGCTTGTTTGTTCCGTCCATAAAGCAGCCCTCATTGTTGACGATCAGCGTTTTCAATAGACCATACTGGTTCAGGTTTTCCGGCCACCATGCGGGTGACACATAACCGCTCCGGCTGCCATAATCGCCGGGACTGATCCACATGCCGACTGGAATTCCATTGATTGAAAAGTAAATGTCAGACGGGTAGTCTTCATTTGTATTTGGACACTCTGAAGAGATCTCCAAGGAAATCTGAAGCTCTGTCAAAGTCTGTCCCGCCTGCAGGTGGTTTGGCAGATTGTATTCCACATATCCGCTGGTAAACCAGAGGATCCCCGCCTGAAATCGGTCAGGGAAGGAGAACACCTTGGGATCGTCTAAGGAACCAATGATTTCCTTACTTGTGGCAAGACCACAGGTCGGTGTGGCATGGCATGCCGTATAATATCCGACGCGGATGTCGTCTGTGTAACAGCGTCTTGCCTCCTTGACGGGTGCAAGGTCAATCATCAGCCGGTCATACCGCGGGCGTATGATTTTCATGGTTCCGCGTTTGCCGGAGGTAATCTTGATACGCACAAGTCCGGCTTCTTCTAATTTTCCTACATGCATGGATATCGCGCCATTGGTAAGTCCGAGCGCCTCTGCCAGGTCATTCATGCTAAGGGAGTCATCTTCATAAATCATTTCCATAATTTTCACGCGCATAGGTGTACTTAATGCCTTGAATACATTCTCAGCTTCGCCGACGGAACGAAAGTACAACATCAATCATCAACCTCCTCTTTATTTTCAATATTTTGTTAAGTAGTATTGTTTTTTTATTATAGTAAACACTAAAATAAAAGTCAAGGTTAAAATATTTAGATCGTAGAGTCTAAAAGAGTACATTATGCAGTAAAATATTTAACAACTGCTAAAAATATCCAGTCCCTGTCGAAAAAATACGAAAAGTGCAGAACTGGTGATAATGCACAAAATGAAAGCCTAAAATTCGTCATAAGATGCAGAAGTTCCAAAAAGCTATCCATAGTGCAAATACTAATGAGAAACTATACTGACTTTTTTCTAAAACTAAACTGTTCAACTCATAAATAAAACAAATAAGTCAGACTAAGAACAAGGCTTATTTGTGAGCAGAAATAACTGGCAGAACAAGTATGTGCAGGATTCCACATACCGGTATACACAGCCGCTTGGTATTGAGCTGGAGCAGGAAAAAATACGATTTCCATTGAATTGAACAAAGAAACACATGTTCTTGAAGATCTTTCCTTGACAACAAAACCGCAGGATTTTGACGTTGGTGGTAATGATAGGATGTATTTTTTGAAAAACTATGACATAATGGTGTCATAGTTTCTATGATAGGATATAGATGAGCACAGACAGAGAAAAGTGATCTCATTGTGCTCGGAGAAAGGAGGATTCTGTGAAGATAGACCGTCTAATCGCCATAATGAATTATCTGCTGCGCCACGGAAAGACTTCTGCGCAGAAGCTGTCAGAAGAATTTGAAGTGTCGGTAAGGACAATCGTGAGGGATATGGAGACACTGGGACAGGCGGGGATTCCGATTCAGTCAACCTGTGGGGCAGACGGCGGATACAGCATTATGGACACTTATATCTTGGACAGGAAAGTGCTCACTCATCAGGACTATGATCATATTATCACTGCACTTTATGCCCTTCTGAGCGCCTATGCAGACAAAAGTGTGAAACAGACTATGGACAAATTGCTGCCTTTTTATGCGCACGCCGATGCAATTGCAGAAGCAGGGGAATCATGCCGCCAAAGTGGCGCATCGTCGGCGCGCGGGCAGGGGAGAGGAGTATTTTCCGAATCGACTGGGAATAAGGGCAGGGGGCGCACGGTTCAACTGGATTTTGGTGTGGCCAGCGAGAATCGGGGTATTAACGATGCGATAAAAATTCTGGAAAGTGCAATCATGCAGCAGAGGACAGTTTCATTTCGGTACACTAACAATGAAAATGTGGTAAAGCAGTTAGAGGTAGAACCAGTACGGCTGGAATTTAAGTGGTACAACTGGTATCTGATTGCGTTCCATCTCGAACATCAGGATTATTGTATGTTCAAGTTAGTCCGCATGGAAGAGATTGTAGTTCTGGAAAGAGAGAACACTGTCAATCATAAGGAACGTGATATCGTGCTGCAGGATGACCGGAAGGTGATCGCTGTGACACTGCGCGGCAATGCGGCGGTCAGGGCAAAGTGCAGGGAATATCTGAACGGTGAGATTACAAAAGAATTGGAAAATGGCGGTTTTGAATTTCAATTCTGTGTCCCTGAAAGTGAGGTCTATTGGTATGGTGTAATCCTTTCTTTTGGAAACAATGTAACAATATTAGAACCGCAAAGCGTCATAGACCGCATCTTGGCGACCTGTGATGAGGTGCAGAAACATTATGAAAAAGATGGAGGAGAATGATGGATATTTTTGAAAAATGCCCTGTGCTTGAGAATGACAGACTATTGCTCAGGCTGATCGAGGATAAGGACGCAGACGATTTGCTGCAGGTTTATGGGGACAAGTTTGTGCTGCCGTTTTTTAACAGCGACAACTGTCATGGCAGCAATTTTTACTGTCGTAATATGGAAGATATGGCGAATACGATCAAGTACTGGTTGATAGAATATCATGATAACAAGTGCTTTGTGCGCTTTTCGATCATTGACAAAAAGCAGGGAAAAGCGGTAGGAACGATCGAGATGTTTAACCGCAGGGCAGAAGATTATTATGATCATTGTGGAATTCTGCGGCTGGATTTGGGGAGGAGTTATGAGGAGACTTCGTTTATATGTGATATCCTGGCACTGACCACAGAGCCGTTTTATGACTGGTTTGCATGCCCTAAGATTGTCACTAAGGCGGCAGTCTATGCGGTTGACAGGATAGAGGCACTCAAAAAAATGGGCTTTGTAAAATTGGAGGAACCGCTGATTGGAGAACATAATAGAGCTTATTATGATTATTGGATGATCGAGAAGACTTCTTAAAGCAAAATCCGTAGATTGCTTGATAATAAAGCAGTCTACGGATTTTTTTATACTGTCTGTCCCTTTTTCTTCGTGAGTGTTTGTATTCCCTCGATTACAAGAATAATGGCAAGAATAATCAGTAAGATGCCTAAAATCGTCTGTGCCCAAGGTCCCCAGTCTGCACTGCCTGCCGTAATCAGACCAATCTGGTTCTTTACGGTAAGAATCAATGAGCAGATAGTGACAACCATCATAAATGCCATAGGAATGAGAAACATTTTATTGTTCCTTCCGATATTTCCAAGCCATGTAGCGACGGCAAGAAGTCCGAGACCTGCAAGAAGTTGGTTCGCTGCGCCAAACAATCCCCAGATCTTGCTGTATCCTGTCATACCAAGCGCAATGCCCAAAATAACGGTAATGACTGTGGCAAAATAAGGATTGACCATAACTTTTTTCCAGCCGTCCTTAATATCTCCCACTGTCTGTCCTGGCTCCAGCCAAAACTCCTGGAACATGAAACGTGCCAAACGTGTAGCAGTATCCAGTGAGGTTAGACAGAACGCGGAGTATGTAAGAATTAAAAGGGTGTAAAGGATATTTTCCAGTCCTGCAAGACCAGGAATCGCTGCTACCATTGCGGAAATTCCACCTGCAAAAATATCTGTGGCACCGGCTGTGTGACCAGTCTGTCTTGCATATGCGATTGCGCAAAGTGTAAGAACTGCCAACACACACTCAAGAAGCATTCCGCCATAAGCGATCGGCTTTGCGTCTGTTTCCTTATCAAGCTGCTTGGATGTCGTGCCGGATGAAACAAGGGAATGAAAACCTGATATGGCACCACATGCAACTGTTGTAAATAAGATTGGAAACAGATACTGTACCCCGTTTCCATTGTCAACAGCAAATCCTGCAAATGCGGGGAAAAGCTCTGGATCAATGTTGGGGTGTGCGCCGACAACGCCGACAAATGCTACAATTAACATTGCATATAGTAAAAATGAGCTTAGGTAATCACGAGGCTGGAGTAAAATCCATACTGGCGTTACAGATGCGATCGCAATATAAATACCGACAATAATCATCCATGTCTTTGATGAAAGGTAGAGTGGATGGAAATTCATACCAATCGCCATACAGAATACAATTGCCAGTACTCCTAAAACAGTTGATATCAGCATGGGCGTATTTCGACGGTATACGCAAAAACCAAATACTATGGCAATCAGGATAAATAATAGCGAAACCATTGCTACGGACGCGTTTGATGCACTTGCTGCCTTATTCAATACACCATCGTCATAAGTCGCACCAAAGGTTGAAGCCACGATTGATGCAAATGCTGCAACAACAAGAATCAGCGTAAGATATGCAAAGATAATGAATAATCTCTTTGCACGGCGGCTCATATTAGTAGAAATAATTTCACCGATTGACTGTCCTTTGTGGCGGATTGATGCAAAGAGCGCGCCGAAATCATGTACGCCGCCAAAGAAAATACCGCCTACTAAAACCCAAAGGGTAACAGGCAGCCAGCCGAACATTGCTGCGCCGATTGGACCTGTGATTGGGCCAGCACCGGCGATGGAAGAAAAATGGTGTCCCATCAGTACAGGTGCCTTCGCTGGAACATAATCAACGCCGTCCGACATGGTGTGCGCAGGTGTTTTTTCCTTGCTTTCACCCACACCCCACTGCTGACATAGCCATCTTCCATAGAAGATATAGCCGCCGACCAGAATGGCAACACAAATAAGTAATAATACTAATGTGTTCATTGAAAACATCTCCTTTTCTTTTGAAATAAAACATTTTTCATAACTTTCCCGACACATTTTCCAGCGGCGTTTGTAAAAATTTTATTATTTGAAATTTCATAAACGGCAGCACGGAAATCCATCCAGCCATGTAGGGAAAATTGAAAGCTTTTATAAATGCGGCATCGTTTTACTGCTTTTTTTGCCTCTGTATCACAGGTATCACACACAAACACAGGTGTGATATAGGTGTACATATGTCCAGGACCGATATTGGCTCTGTTCAGCCCATCTTCCTTCGCAAAATCTCTGCATTCCGCAAAGATTTTTTTGGTAAGATGTTCTGTTTCAAAAAGGTATATAAATTCCTCGCAGTTGGCAGACCAGAGTTCTGCCTTTCTTGAAAGCACAAATTTTTCGGAATGCTCATAAAACTCACAGACTGCTCTTAACGGCTTTTGCGTCTCATCAGACAGCTTGATATCGTAATAAGCCTGGTAACTTTTGAGAAGTTTCTCGACAACATGCTCTCTTGTATATTGTGTCATATATTATTCTCCATATTGTTATGGTCTAAGAAACTCTTTCTTTACAGTTCTTAGGCAGAAGGACAATTTCTTAAATAATCATTATAGCACAATATTATAAAAATTCAATTTTATTTTATGATTTGGTTATATTTTCTTTATTTTTTTACAATTTATTTCTGAACAGAATGGTTTTAATTTTTTTTATATTCGATTTGTGTGCCAGCTTTTGCATCTCCTTCTATGATATTGCATGAGATGCAGGCTGCGGCGGCATCGCCCTCTATCGTATCACAGCTCACATTGTTTCCGGCAGAAACACAGCTTTCTATGGTGTTGCAGTTGACGCTGTTTCCGGCAGAGACACTTCCCTCGACTACATCACAGTTCACGCTTGCACCTGCGCTGATATTGCCATATACGTTTCCGCAGTTGACATTTCCGCCCGCATTAACATTCATATTCACATCAGGAGCTTCAATATCAGCATTTCCCCATACTTCTACATGAAGTCCTGATGGAAGATGTGCGGATTCGTCCGCAAACTGAATTCGGATTGTAGTATCCTTGTTTTCTAGTCGTTCTTTATCCCACTGCGTTTTGTCAAGTATTTTTCCGTTTCTGTATTGGATGATATAGAGAACATCGTCTTCAAGTTCTTGTTTCGACAGGTTTGAAACGAAGTCATTGTCTATGTTTTCAGCTGCATGATTCCTGCCAGTCAGAAGATAGTCGATCGACACGCCAAAGTATTCCGCAAGCAGCGGCACAAAAGTGATATCGGGACAGGACTGTCCGTTCTCCCATTTGCTGACAGCCTGCATGCTCACGCCGCACACGTCGGCAAGTATTTCCTGGCTGATTCCCTTGTCACACCTAAGCTCCCTGATAATTTCAGCAATTTTTATTTCACTCATATAAAACCTTCATTTTCACAATTTACTACTTGGTGACATGCTGCATTCCGAATGCGCATTTTGGACAGATCCTAAACAGCTGCTGAGGAAAGCATACCGCATTTTCAGGCATTTGTGAAGTGATCATTGGTTGATATGGACTCAACCTGCTGTTGAGGGATATTTACAGATGAGGGAATATAGAGGAAATCGTGTATCGGAAATCTCTTTTTTGGAATTGAATACCTGCTGAAAACAGACTATAATAATTTTAACAGATCAAATTATGCGGAGGAATGTTATGAAGAAAGACTGGCTATTTGAGTCTGATGACTATATCTGCGATTTGGGTGACTTCCAGAAATAATATAGATGGAGAAAACAGACATGCAAAAGATATTGATAGTGGAAGATGCAAAGATGAACCGCGAATTATTGAGGGAGATATTGGAGACAGATTATATCGTCGAGGCAGTGGAGAATGGAGAGCAGGCATTGCAAGTGCTGCAGGATCAGCATGATGGAATAGCAGCGCTTTTATTGGATCTGCAGATGCCGAAAGCAGATGGTTTTACAGTGATCGCAAAGATGCGGGAAAACGGTTGGATGGACAGGATCCCGGTGCTTATCATCAGCGGTGAAGATTCTGTCGAAATAGAAAATAAGTGTTTCGAACTGGGCGTTTCGGACTTTATCCACAAGCCGTTTGTGGACTCGATCGTCAAAAACAGGGTCAGGAACACGATCGAATTATTTAACTGCAAAAACCAGTTGGAAAAACAGATAGAAAAGCAGTCTGAAACGCTGAAAAAACAGGAGCAGATCATCAAGATACAGGCAGAACAGATCAGCACGGCGGAAGCCTTTAACAAACTGATGATGGAGTACCGTTGCGCGATCATGGAGGTTGAGACACGGCTGAATGTGCTCAATGCAATGTTTTCGGAGGAGTATAAGAGGAATCCTTTTGAATCGATCAAGAGCAGGTTAAAGAAGCCAAAGAGCATATACAAGAAGCTGGTGAAAAAAGAGCTGCCGGTCACGATCGAGAATATCAAAGAAACGATTGCAGATGTCGCAGGGCTGCGTGTGATCTGTTCTTTTCCAGATGATATCTATCGGCTGGCAGAGCTTTTGCTCAAACAGGATGACATCATATTATTGAAGGAAAAGGACTATATCAAGACGCCGAAATCCAACGGATATCGGAGTCTCCACCTGATTTTGAGTGTACCAGTCTTTCTGCCGAATGAGAAAAAATACATGAAAGTGGAGGTGCAGTTCCGCACGATTGCGATGGATTTCTGGGCAAGTCTGGAACATAAGTTAAAATATAAGAAAGACATAGACAATATGGAGGAAATCGAAAAGCAGTTAAAGGTATGTGCAGATTCGATCGAAGCACTGGACTATCAGATGCAGGAAATCAGGGATAAGATTGATGCTTCGAATCATTAAAACCGAGGGATTGGTGCGAAATGCAAAAAAGAAAGAAATATTTGTTCATAATGATTTTGATAATGGTATGTATGCTGCTGGTATCCTGTGGGCAGCAGGAGAAAACAAATATGGAAACAGATGTAACAATCATACCAGATTTGAGCAGTGAATTGGCTGCAGAATCAGAAACAGAGACAGTTTTATTAGATTCTCTAACAGGATATTACATCAGGGGAAAAGATTTGCCGGATGACAGGAGGATTTCTCTCGATTTTTTTATCTTCAAAGAAGAAAACCGCTGCTATGGATATATGAATATGATACGGTATGAACATATAGAAGAGCAGGAGTACCTTGAGGATTTTGAAGTCAGGCTGCTTATGGAGATCCGCGAGGAGCAGGATGTCATACAGGCTGTCTGCGTGGAGGATTTTTCAGAGCCAGATCATAAAGACCACTTCGGTGCGTATCAGGAAGGGGACCTGCTGTTTACTTTGGAAATGGATGCGGACGAGCTTCATGTTTCTTGGGAGAAGTTTAGGATTGACGATCTGGAAGATATTAATTTTTTCCCGGATGAACACTGTCTGTCAGTCAGATTGATCAGTCAAAGAGACATTGAAATATTTCTGCGTGCAAGAGGAATGGAGGGGAAGCTGCTTTTCCGGTATGATGCGGATGCATCTGGCTTGGAGGATTATCTGGAAGTTTATTATGACGAAGAAAAGGAGACTGGTGCCGGGGTGTACTGCAGTGCCGTTCCTATAGAAGATTTAGGTATAGTTCCGTATTATAGTGGGTTTGATATTGCAGACTGCGGGCATAAAAAGTGGGAAGACCATCGGTTTGATGTGATACATGATGGACAAGACTTATTGGAGGTGTATGATTTCGATAAGGAATATAATGAAAACGGACAGCTGATAAAGTTGGAAACAAGAGGCGTGATTGAAGGGTGGGCAGATAGCCCGTATGAGGATACCATAGCCCGTGTTGCGTATTTTTATCGCGAAGACGGCACTTTGGAACGCAGAGAGTGTTATTATAATGACCGTGTATTTGGAACGACAGGACACCTGCAACAGTATTATTACGATGAGCAGGAACGG
Source organism: uncultured Lachnospiraceae bacterium (assembly GCA_947175175.1). Classification (GTDB taxonomy): domain Bacteria; phylum Bacillota; class Clostridia; order Lachnospirales; family Lachnospiraceae; genus COE1. Next base: position 18,330 of record CAMWLV010000028.1, on the reverse strand, counting down.
TTGGACTATGCGTATTCCTATATTACGCATGGGGGATTACAGGCGTATTACATCTATGAAGGAGATTGTTTGGAACCGACTTATTATATCAGGCTGGATTTTTCCGGGGCATGTGCTTATGCAGATTATTTTGTGAAATATGATGGGGAATGAATTTGATATTTGTCTGGATTTAGATTGAAAACATTACATTAGTTTAGTATAATAGCAGTATTATGTGGTAAGGAGGATTTTTTATGAAGAATAATATCGTACGAAAAACGTTTGTGGTCATGATGGCGGCAGCGATGTGTTTTACAGCTGCCTGCTCATCATCGAAAACCGCAACGAGCAGTGGGAGCGGGGGAGACACACAAAAAGAAGCCGCGACGGCGCGTGTTGCCGATGAGGGGAGCTCTGCTGCCGAGACAAAAAGATCTGGCAAGGCGGAGAATTCTGCTGAGTCACAGAGCTTTGCTGAGGCGCATGACGCTTTCCAGACTACACTTGCTGAGAAGAATAGTGATGATGATCCGATTCCAGATCCGCCGGAAGGGGTTTTTGACCTGGTTCACTATTCTTCCAAGGTAGGAGACTTGGCAGCATATGTGTCCAGTGATCCCGGAGATGGTGAGAAGCATCCGATGATTATCTGGGTAGTAGGCGGATGGGGAAACGGCATTGACGATTTCCCGTGGTGCTATCCTGAGTGGGACGATGACCAGACAGGTTCGGCTTTCTGGCAGGCGGGTGTGCTGACGATGTATCCGTCATTCCGCGGGGGAAATGGAAATCCCGGCAATTATGAAACACTTTTTGGCGAGGTGGATGATATCGCGTCGGCTTACGATTACGCAGCGTCCCTTTCCTATGTTGACCCTGACCGAATTTATCTGGGCGGACACAGCACCGGCGGCACCCGTGCGTTGCTCGCGGCAGAATATACAGACAAGTTTCGGGCAGTGTTTGGATTTGGTGCGGTGGACAAGATTGAGTATCACAATAACAGCCAGTTCACATTTGATAAAAGTATCGAGGATGAATACAAGATGCGTTCCCCGATCTACTGGCTGGACAGTGTGAAGACGCCGACCTTTTTGATCGAAGGAAGTGGGGGAAATTCTTCGAACTTAAAAAATATTGAGCGCACTTCCCAAAATGAGAATATCCATTGCTATATCATGGAGGGACAAGACCATTTCTCAGTTCTTGCACCGCTGACAAGAGTGCTTGCACAGAAAATACTGGCAGACACAGGAACGGAATGTAATATTTCTATCACACAGGAAGAGCTTGATGCGGCTATGAAACAGGAGCCTGAGATTCCGCTGCCAGTTATGCAGCAGTGCACAATGGAAGACTTGGGAATAAGCTTTTCATATCCATATCTGTGGGATATGGAGGACATCTCTGAAAATGGAGAGGTTTCGTATATGCTGGTTTCCCGATATGAGGAGGATAATATCTGGGATATGTCCATGCTGCTCTTTGATGCGTATATGCCGGAGGAAGGTGTGGATCTGCAGATGGCAAAGGAGTCTTATACAGAGGATGGATGTGATGTCGAGGATATTACGATTGGAGGATTTCCGGCAATAAAAGTTGACGCTCAGATGGAAACTGAGAGTGGTAATGTCTTTAACACAACATTTGTCGGGATACAAAAGGATGATATATTGATTACATTTGATTATTACATTCACGAAGATTTCGGTGATGATGCCGATCCGCTGTTTGACGCGATCGTAGAAAGTATTTCATTTGAACGGTAGTTCTGTTTGCCCGCAGCTATAAAAATACAGCTCTGTATTTCTGCTTGTTGGAGTGGTTTTCACATACACTCTGAACAGACTGACATACAGGGCTGTTATTTATTCCGTAAACTTTTCAATGTCTATAATTTGTCATGTACCAATCGTAGGCGGGGTTCTCACCAGTTCTCTCCTCATATTTTGCTTCCAGTGGGCCATAGAAGTACCATTCCAGCAGTTTTTTCAGGGTTGGGGCAGCTTCAGTTCCATGCAGGAGGCCATCTGATGACTTGCGTCGGAGTCTGCGTACTGCGCGTAATTTGGAATTTGGCGGTAGTTCCTATGCGCCCTGAGGTTTCCACGGTGGCGTTCAGTTATCCATTGACTTGGACGACAACCTCCATCTTATTCATTATTTACGATCTGAGGGGCAACTGGCTGAAGCGCTGTAGAGGACTCAAGTAAAAATCTCTATATATTTTGTTGTGAAATGTAAGAGCTGCGGTTATAATGGAATCAAAAAGGCATCTGATGTAAATGTACTGCTGTCAGAGATGAAAATGGGGAGGTGGGCAGACGATGGGAAATTATTTGAATCCCGGCAATAGTGGCTTTGCTGGAATTAGAAATGGTATCTATGTGGACAAAACGGGTATGATCAGTTTGGTCAACCAGACGATCAATACGCCGAGATGTTTGACGTGTATCAGCAGACCTCGCCGTTTTGGGAAATCCTTTGCGGCTCAGATGCTGTGTGCCTATTATGACAAGACTTGTGATTCATCGGAGCTTTTTGCGGATCTGATAATAGGTGATGATATACAGTATCGGGATTATCTGAATCAGTATGATGTGATCTATCTGGATATGGCAGGAGTGATCGGAGAAGCTTCCAGTTTGGATATCGTGCCTTATATCCAAAGGAATGTCATTCGGGAGCTGGCGGAACAGTATCCGGAACTGAAGGTTGTGGAAGGGTTTGCGGCAACATTGGCAAATGCAGTCAAAGTGGTGGGCAATAAATTTATCATGATCATTGATGAGTGGGATGCGCCGATTCGGGAGGCAAAAGATCATCCTGATCTACAGAGAAAATATCTGGTATTCCTGCGTTCTTTATTTAAAAACAGCGGAATGACAGAGAAAATATTTGCGGCAGCATACATGACAGGCATTCTGCCGATCAAGAAGGATGGTTCCCAGTCGGCGATATCAGATTTTAAAGAATTCACCATGATCAAGTCCAGGGAATTTGGAAAATATGTTGGATTTACGGAGAATGAGGTCAGGAAACTTTGTCATGACTATGGCAGAGACTTTGAAAAGATGAAAGAATGGTATGATGGTTATGCGTTTCGAGATATAGAATCTGTGTATAATCCGAACTCTGTTATGGAGGCAGTCCGCAATGATGACTTTGATTCCTACTGGACGCAGACCTCTGCGGCAGAGAGTCTGATGGAATATATCAACCTTGATTTTGACGGACTGGGCAGGACAGTTGCAGAGCTGGTCGGCGGCGTGGAGGCAAAGGTGGACACGAACGGTTTTGCTAATGATCTGGTGACATTTCGGGACAGGGATGATGTGCTGACGCTGCTGATCCATCTAGGATATTTGACTTATGATGAGACATCGCAAAAAGTCCGTATCCCCAATGAAGAGATTCGTCTGGAATTTACCAGATCGATACGTCAGGTGAAGAGGGATGACACCATTCGGCGGGTGTGGGAGAGCGAACAGCTCATTATAGATACCGTTCATGGAAATGAGGAAGCGGTTGCGAGACAGATTGAGAAAATTCATGAGGAGGAATCGCCGCTATATTATAACAATGAACAGGCATTGCGCAGTGTGATCAAACGCGCTTATTTCAGTTACGGGGATGAATACATAATGTTTGAGGAATTACCGGCAGGAGCAGGTTATGCGGATATTGTGTATCTACCCAAGAAAGATTCTGTGCTTCCAGTATTGGTGATAGAGCTGAAATGGAATCAGTCAGCAGAGGGCGCAATCAAGCAGATTCGTGACAGGCGGTATCCAGATGCTGTCAGCGGATACGGCGGGGATATCCTTCTGGTGGGAATCAGTTATGACAGAGAAGCACCAGCAGGGGAGAGAAGACATCGGTGCAGGATAGAGAGGTATTAAGAAAACAGAAGGATATCCAATTGTATATTACTCCGCAATAATATCTTCTATATTGATACTCAGGAAGATTGTCTGGAGTGTTTCTTTATATTCGTTATATACATTTTCGGGCATATAGAAGTGCACTCCATACAATTTCAGATCAAACACGATATCGCCCTCTACATAGGAAGTATCGCTTTCATTTGTGCGCTTTTCCTGATAATATTTTCCTTTTAATCCGCTTGATGTCTCAAAATCAGTGGGAGCTTCAGTATAAAACTGTTCCACATTGACAGTTCCCTGTTGGCCGTAAATGCGGATTGAGGAATCTTCCTGATTGTTCACTTGAATGAGAAACCCCCATTCGAAGGTGTCTTCGTCAACCGTATAGCTCCAGTCTTTCGGCATCTGGAAGAAAAAGTCAGAGGTCCAGCCATCATTTGGTTGAAATGCTTTTGTTACATCCACAGTAGTGGTTATTGTTTCAGCAGAGGTGCTGTCAACGGTTTCTGATAGGATGTCTGCTTCGATCCGATCTTCAGATAGAACTGACAAGTCCAATGCTGCCTCTGGCACATTTTCTGTGTTCTGTTTTGTGCATCCACCGATCAGCAGAGTGCTTGCTGCTGCAAATAAGAGTATTGTTAAATTTTTCACTTTCATTGTAATATCCTCCTTTTGTTACATTGTAATACAATAAATAAGAATAGCTCTATCCAGCCATATATAATCCATCAAATATATCCATAACATTTTTCTTTAATTCTACGACTTCAAAATTCTCCAAGTGTACCCATCCCTGTTGTCCTTCCTCGGTTTCCAGGAGAACCCAGTTCCAGTCGGCGGAGGTTTGCAGGAATCTCACCATCTGCGGAGCTATCGTAAACGTTTCGCTGTCTCCGACAGCAGGATGAAGCGGCAGTTCGTCATAGAGTTCTACCCAGTTTCTGCTCCTGAAATCGTATACTTCCTGTGGGATTTCCTCCAGCATTCCGTTTGGATCAAGCTGCCAGAGCATGGTGATCCAGTCAGTCTGTACAATGTCTCTTCGAATTGCACCTGTGATAATACCATCAGTACTGATCTCACACAGACGGATATCGTCCTCAAAACCTCCGATTTTAAGAATCTGTCCATCTTTGTATTGATAGAAGTGCGTATATGGATCAGCGCTTGGACCATCCTCATAGAGAATCAACAGGACCTCTCTGCCATCAAGACTGACTGCCCAAAGAGTATTGGCCAGATTTTCTCCGAATTCTTCCATATCTGCGCCGCCAATCTGCAGATGGTAATATGTCAGTGGATCGTTGAAGTATTGTGCATTGGCAGGGTCTTTGGAAGGCTCCAGTATGACCTGTTCTGCAATGCGATCCCCGTCCATATCAAGATAAGCGATATTTTGATTCCGGACTCTGTTGGAGATATTAACCAGAGTGCCCGGATTACGCAGGATGGCTTGTGTCATCTCAAGTCCTAACTGCTGCTGTTCTGTTTCGGTTAGCTGTGTGATACTTTTGCCATGGAACGCACTGTCCTCTTCAGCATAGAGCATTTGCGTATCCATGTCTTCTGAATCATAATAGATCGTAATGATTCCGTCATAGATGCCAAAGCCTGAAATAGAAGTATTTTGTCGTACCATTGGCAGGTCACCTACTACAAGTGTCTGCAGATCGATCCAACGGATCGTGTTATTAGCCCAGTCCAGTGCACCATCTACATAGTAGCGATCGGTCAGGAAATATAATCGTTCCTCAAAGATAGTTAACTGTGGATGGATCCCTGCGAGAATGTCATAAATACGTTCCTCACTACCGTCCGCATTTATGCGGTAGATTCCGCCCCACCTCGCCTGATAAGTGACGCTGTTGTCAGAAATTTCCTCATATATTTCTGTCAGGTCAGGTCCTGGCCCTTCATCGGAGGTGATTTCTGTGGGAATGTTGTTTAAATTCGCTAAAAACGATTCCTCTTGTTGTGTTTCAGGTATCGTCGTATCATTGTCTGATAGCAAAGTGTTATCCGCATCTAGGGCTACAGCGGGATCTTGCCTATTTTTTGGGTTATCCTCTGATGTATCCGCTGGTATTGTCAGAAACACACAGCAGCCCGCAATAGAAATTATGACAACCAGAACAGTCACCGTAATCAGTGGTTTTCTGTAAGCAAGGATACGCTTGATTCTGTCTTTAATATTATCCTCGCCGAAAGCAATCGGTGTTGGCTGTTTCCGCTTTTTGCCTGTAGCAAGCACCAACAGGGATTCACTGTAATCTTCCTTTTTGTCCTCTCCGAGTCGAGAAAGGACTCTCTCGTCGCAGGCTTTCTCCATTTCTCCCTGAAAAAGATGATACATAAACCACAAAAAAGGGTTGAACCAATGTATGCTGATAACCAGAAAGGACACAACTTTCCAGATGTGGTCGAGATATCGTATATGCATCTGTTCATGCAGCAGAATGTGCATTTTCTGTAGTTCTGTCAGATCAGGAATCAGATAGATCTGTGGTCTGATAATTCCTACCACACAGGGCGAGGAAATGACATCTGTTTCATACACACCTTGGTACAGCCGCATGGAAAAGCGCAGTTTGCGTTTGAGTCGGACATAAGAGACAGCTGCCCAAATCCACAACAGTACCACACCAGCAAGCCATACACGCGCGCCGATGGACAGGAAGGTCTCATAGGCTGTTTTTGCAGGCTCTATTCTTCCGTTTACGCGTTCGTAATAATATACCATTCTATCGCCAGCTGCATTGGCCGATACAGGACTTCCGGCTGCAATAGCCTGTTCAAATTCTATGCTCCCTTCCAATGCAATCTTATAATCCTCATGGCCAATCTCTTTAAAATCAAGTGTACTGTCGATTCGTGCTGTCAAATTGGAAATTTTGTGGAATTGGAATAGACTTACTGCTGAGGAAAAGTGAAACGGTATAAGCAGCCGCAGTGCCACCAGTCCCCAGAGAACCATGGAAATCCATCTGGGCGCCGGCGCGTAATTAATGAGTGCACAGACCAGTATCACGCCGCAGCCGACAGTTCCGTATAAGCTTAACTGCAGTACTGTTGCAAATAGGGATTCCAGTGTCATTTTGACACCTCCTCACTTTTCTTGTCCCTTTTTTTTCGGCTTTTGTCAATCAAGCACTGTATTTCGTCCGCTTCCTCGTCGCTCAGCGTTTTCCCTTTTGTAAAAGTGGCGATAAAAGCGGGCAAAGAGCCGCCAAAGGTTTCCGTGACAAACTGCTCGCTCTGTTTTTGGTGAAATTTCTCTTTGGGCATTAAGACAATCACAGTACCACTGTCATTTTCAAAAATACCACGCTGGCAGAGACGCTTGAGCATTGTGTATGTCGTCGTGCGCTTCCAGCCAAACTGCGCTTCGCAGATTTTAACCAAATCCCCTGTGCTGATGGGAGCAGATTCCCATATGATGTCCGCAAATCGCCCTTCCATAAGGCCTAATCTGTTTTCGTCCATTGTAAATCCCCCTTTTTACTGTAATTTGTTTTGATGATGAATCAGAAATTGTCAGCAAGTGTTGTTTCATGTTATGAAATAGAATATTGTTGTACAACTTCTAACAAATAAAAAATGTGTCTAATGATATTAGACAACAATAGTCTAACACCATTAGACACATAAGTCAATTCAAAAATAAAAAACAGAATACATGATACAGATTGCGCAGAATATTTCTTCGAGGAGGTGTCACTTATTTTTCTACAGGTTCTTACCATTGGTAAAGCTCGATGATGACTTTAGCTGCGACAAACGCCTCGCCGTCAAAGGTACCGGATGCCTCCAAGCCATCACCAATCTGAATATCAGAGAAAGCTGCCTCCATTTTGGTGATACTTGCTCCGCCGCCCTGCTCATATTATAGCAAAGGAATCTTTAAAAAAGCTCTAAAAAGATAGAATTTTTTTCATAAAAGCATATCTTGTGTCAAAAGGAATATTTCTTGATAGTAGAGGGTAAAATAAAGGGGGACTTTAGAAAAAGTTTAGAAATATTATTAGCACTCTCTCTTGACGAGTGCTAATAAGTATGTTATAACACATATATAACAAATAAAACAACAGCCACAAGAGCGGCTGAACAGGAATAATTATTTTAAGGAGGAATGGTTTATGTTATTACCAAGTTCAAATGTAATGAATCGTATTTTTGGAGAGAGTTTATTTGATGATTTCTTTGAGGATTTTGCCCGTCCGATGAGGACAGCTTCCCACTACAATACTTCCACAGGCATCATGAGAACAGATGTCAAGGAAAATGATAATGGCTATGAGCTGGATATTGATCTTCCAGGCTGCAAGAAGGAAAATGTGAAGGCGGAGCTCAAGAACGGATATCTGACCATCAATGCCGAGACGAGCCAGAATAATGACCAGAAGGATGAGAACGGCAAATATATCCGTCGCGAGAGATATTACGGAACATGCAGCAGAAGCTTCTATGTCGGTGAGGAAGTTACACAGGAGGATATCAAGGCGAGATTTGAGGATGGCATCTTGAAAGTGACTGTGCCAAAGAAGGAAGCAAAACCAGCCATTGAGGAGAGCAAGTATATTCAGATTGAAGGATAAAATCAATCGGTTCATTATGAGCAAAAAACTGTCCTGACCAGTGAGGGCAGTTTTTTGTATTTTTCAGTAAGAAATATTTGAGATGGTATTCTTTACGCAGTGCAGCTGTTATGTTACACTAAAAATATAGTATGAATATTGGAAGATGGGGGAGGGGGATCATGGCAAAGGAGGATTGCAGTTAAGGTTTTTTCTAAATAGTTCTGCAAGGCTGGATGTTACGAAAACATAGAAAGCGAGGAAGGATAATCGTGGTGAAGCCGATAATGAAGGATATCTTTTTTCTAAGTCAAAAATCAGAGCCGGCGACCAAGTCAGACCAACAGGTGATAACGGATCTGCTCGACACACTGAAGGCGAATGCAGCTGGATGCGTCGGAATGGCGGCAAACATGATCGGTGTGAAGAAGCGGATCATTGTAGTAAATATGGGATTTATGAATGTGCCGATGATCAATCCGGTGATCACGAAAAAAACCGGGGCTTACAAAACCGAGGAGGGCTGTCTGTCTCTCAGCGGAGTGCGTCCTACAACAAGGTATCAGGATATCGAGGTAGAATTTTTTGACTCTGGGTGGAAAAAGCAGAAACAGAAATATTCTGGCTGGATCGCACAGATCATACAGCATGAGTGTGACCATCTTGATGGAATTGTTATATAGTGGACAAGGGCGTGTTTGGAAATGCCCTGGAAAGAGAGGCAGAGATGAAAGATTACAAGTTTTATGGATGGGAACAGGCAAATGTGCAGGCGGTAACAGACCAATATAAGGGAATCAATACACCGCTTGATTTGTATGATGCGTTGTCAGAAATCTGGTGTGCCAAGACCTGTGCACCGAGAATGCGCGATCAATGGACACCGGAGAATAAGACGCTGGGACAGTGTTCCATCACCGCATTTTTGGCGCAGGATATCTTTGGGGGTGAAGTATATGGAATACGCAGGCAAGACGGAAATTATCATTGTTATAATGTAGTCGGAGACTGCTGCTTTGACCTGACAAGCGAGCAGTTCGGCAATGAAATTTTAAGATACGAAGATAATCCCCGGCAGTCTCGGGAGACGCATTTTGCAAAAGAGGAGAAGCGCCTTAGATATGAGTACCTTAAAAAGATGTTAAGTGACTCACACGCCCTAATAAGTAATGCGTAGGAAGCTGCAGTTGATATAGCAGTTATTTGAGGGGATTAGGTCAGTGTATTAGCAGACACATTTTTTACAGAAAGTGAGGTTTAAAATATGCGTTATGATGTGATTATAATAGGGGCAGGGCCGGGAGGAATATTCTCGGCATATGAGATGATGAACGGAAAGAGTGATCTGAAAATAGCGGTTTTCGAGTCTGGGCATGCGCTTGACAAGCGGCACTGTCCGATTGATGGCGACAAGGTCAAGAGCTGTATCAAATGCCAGAGCTGTTCGATCATGAGCGGATTTGGCGGTGCGGGCGCTTTCTCAGATGGAAAGTATAATATTACAAATGATTTTGGCGGAACGCTGTATGAGCATATTGGCAAAACCAAGGCGATTGAGCTGATGGAATATGTAGATGAGATTAATATGAAGTACGGCGGTGAGGGGACGAAGATGTACTCGACAGCAGGAACACATTTGAAAAAACTCTGTCTGCAGAACAAGCTGAATCTCCTTGATGCTTCTGTGCGTCATCTGGGAACGGATATCAATTATATTGTGCTGGAAAACCTCTATGCAGAGATGAAGGATAAGGTTGATTTTTACTTTGATACACCAGTTACGGACGTTGAGGTGCTCGACGGCGGGTATCGTGTGAAATGCGGGGAAGACTGCCATGAATGTGATAAGTGTGTCATTTCTGTTGGGAGGAGCGGGAGCAAATGGATGGAGAGTATCTGCTCCAAGCTTGCGATTCCCACGAAGTCAAACCGTGTGGATATCGGTGTGAGAGTCGAGCTGCCAGCAGTTATCTTTTCCCATCTCACGGACGAACTATATGAGAGCAAGATTGTGTACCGCACCGAAAAATTTGAGGACAGGGTGCGAACTTTCTGCATGAATCCAAAGGGAATCGTGGTAAGCGAGAACACAAACGGCATTGTCACAGTGAATGGACACAGCTATGAAGGTGAGGACAAACAGACGGAAAACACAAACTTTGCGCTTTTGGTGGCAAAGCATTTTTCCGAGCCGTTCAAGGACAGCAATGGATATGGTGAGAGTATTGCCAGGTTATCGAATATGCTGGGAGGAGGCGTTATCGTGCAGCGCTTTGGCGACTTGGTGCGCGGCAGGCGCAGCAATACGAAGCGTATCGAGGAAGGGCTTGTGACGCCGACACTAGCGGCGACGCCCGGCGATCTGAGTCTTGTGCTGCCTAAGCGTATTCTTGACGGAATTATAGAGATGATTTATGCTTTGGATAAGATTGCCCCGGGAACAGCGAATGACGATACACTTTTATATGGAGTTGAGGTCAAGTTTTATAATATGGAGGTTGATATCGACGAGAACCTTGAGACCAGGTATAAAGGTCTGTATGTGATTGGTGACGGAAGTGGTGTGACGCATTCACTATCTCATGCCTCTGCCAGTGGGGTGTATGTGGCGCGGCAGATATTGGCTTGATTCATTCTGACAGGATACAGGTATTAAGAGGGGCGATAGATATGTTTTCTATACGCCCTGATGCTGTGTAGCGGATAGTTTATCTCTGAACTCTCTTTGATAAATGCATCTCGTTATCATCTCTGTATCCTAATCGGTCATATACGATTTGTGTTACAGCATTCTTCTTGGTATATAAAAGGGAATTTCTAATATGCTTGAGAGATGTTTCACCTTCTCCATTAAACTCATTATTTAATCTTTCTAATTGTTCAGCATCTTCATATGCTGCTAATCTGGTTATCTAATAACCCTGCAATCCTGATTTATATTTCTGATAGGATATCACGATCACACCCAAAAATCAATATTTTACCATATGTGCACATACAAATATTATCTTTCTTATTTCGTTCAGTGAGAAACAAGGAATGGAGGCAGGCGGGCGAGACAGAGATCCAGCTGCTTTTCATGTGCAGGAGCGCATAAAGAAATTTTAAAAAGTATTGCACATTATAAGCGGGATAAAGAGAAAGTCATAAGGAGAAATAGGATACTGTCATTCTGAGATACTTTAATGAAATATATACCTTGACAGATGAGGTATATTTGTGTATATTGTATATCAAGTTAATAAATAGGAAAAACATATCCATATTTTAACCTGTGCAATCGGAGAAATAGGCAAGGCAAGATGTGTTAGTTATTTTCCTACAGTTCCTTAGTGGCATAGGTTTTAGAAAGGAGGAGTACTATGTCAATCACTTCGGATATTATCAGGGGGCATACGGAAGCGATCATACTTTCGAGCCTGCTTGAACAGGACAGTTACGGTTATCAGATCAACAAGGACATCATGAAAAAGACCAACAATGCCTATGAACTAAAGGAAGCGACGCTCTACTCGGCATTTCGGCGGCTGGAACAGGCGGGCTGCATCAGAACCTACTGGGGAGATGAGACAGTCGGAGCCAGGCGCCGCTACTATGCCATAACAGAGGACGGCAGAAAGGCATATCAGGGGTATAAGCAGGAGTGGCAGGAAGCCAAGGAAATCATTGATAAGTTATTAAAGTGAAAAGATATTGATCATAAATGATATGAGGAGGATGGAAGAAAATGAAAGAAAAAATTAGGCAGCATTTTAATGAAATTTTTGCAGATGCGCCCAGAACAAGGAAGGCGCTTGACTTAAAGCAGGAAATGATGCAGAGCGCCATAGATAAGTATGATGACATGGTGGCAGACGGATATTCCGAGGAAGACGCCTATCAGAGCGTGATTGCATCCATAGGGGACGTGACAGAGTTGTTCCCGGAGGTTGAGGAGAAAAATCTGTTCATGCTGTCAGAGAAAGACAGGAAAAAGAAGGCGATGCTGACAGCGGTTTCTGCGGGACTTTATATCTTCGCAGGCGCAGTGTTCATTTTCTTTGGCATGATCAGTGAGATTGCGCATGTTCCATATGAACTGACAGGACTTGGTTTAGTATGTGCACTGGTCATCTGCATTCCGCCTACAGTTATGCTTGTCTATGCGGCAAATATGTATCCGAACTACAGTAAAAAGGAAGAGCAGGATATGGTGGAACGGCTCAAAGAGATCAAGTACAGCAGCAACAAGGAAAAAGCAGCTAGAAAGACCATCAATTCCCTGATCTGGACAGTTGCACTGGTGCTCTATTTTCTGATCAGTTTTGAGACGTTTGACTGGCACATTACATGGATCATATTTCTGATTGCGGCATGTGTCCAGCAAATCGTGAAACTGATCTTTGAACTGAAGACAGAGGAAAAACACTTATAAATGCGGGAGAGGGATGTAGGTATGAAGAGAGTAAAAATCGCAACGCTTGTGATGCTGTGTATCCTTACAGTCGGTTTGTGCGGGATATTTGCATATGGGATATCGGGACATGACATCTATGTGCGGGGATATGACAGCGAAGCTCATGAAAGCTACGGCAGTCCGCAGCTGGTGATGGAAAAGGAGGTTCCGCTTGACGGGATTGACAAGATTTCCGTATTGTATGATATGAATAGCAATGACGTATATATATATGAAAGTGAAGGTGATGTCCTGATCATAAAGGAATACAGCGAACTTGACCTGAAAGAGAAGGATCTCTCCACGGTAACAGTGACAGGCAGCGGGATTGAGGTCAGGGGAAAAATGAGAAATGGAAAAAGTTATCAAGTGCAGATCGGAATGTTTGGTGTCAGGTCTGCATACTGCTACACGGAAATCGGACTGCCATCATCTTACAAAGGACAGCTTACATTCGCCACAGCCAGCGGGGATATTAAGTTCCAGATGAATATTGCACTTGAAAAAGAGTTCAAGGCGGCGACAAGCAGTGGTGATATAATCATTCCTAATATTACAGCAAAAAATGTATCGCTGAGCTGCAGCAGTGGTGATGTGGAAGTTGATGTTATTAACACAGAGGTCAATAACGCTACAGGCGCAATCGATCTCACAACAAGCAGTGGTGATATTGATGTTGATCAGTTGACAGGTGAAATGAACATCGAGAGTACCAGCGGGGAGATTACAGTCAAACAGCTGACAGGCGGGACGAGAATCAAAAGCAGCAGCGGAAACATTGAGTCTGAAGTAATTTCGGGAAATACCCAGATTGAGACAACAAGCGGCGATATCCGTGTAAAGCATATTGACGGAGCCGTTACCGCACAAGCGTCAAGCGGCCGCGTCGAGATTCAAGAGGGGAGCGGTGAGCGCACAGTCAGGACAACTTCAGGTGATATTCAGTTGAAGGGTGTGGATAGTGCATGGGAGGTTCGCTCGTCCAGCGGTCAGGTGTGGATCAAAGCGCGGGAGGGCAGCGGCAGCGTTAATACAACCAGTGGTGACATCGAGCTGGAACTCGAAAAGCTCACGGGAAATCTCAGGTTTGACTGCAGCAGTGGATTGGTAAAGATCAAGATTTCCGCAGACAATGCATTTGACTTTAAGGCAGATACGACCAGTGGTGACATTCAGACCTTTTTTGACAATGACTTGAATTTTTCCAAGAGAGGAAACAGTGCAAATGGAACCTATGGAGATAATAAGAGTGGCAGCCGTATTGAGGTCAGTACGACCAGCGGAGATGTGCGGGTGACAGACTGAGGAAATGCATATAGAAAATAAAAAATCTTCTTTATACAGGGATAAATATGTGCTATAATCGATATCATGGTTTATCACTTTAATTTACTAAAATGTTATTATAGAAAGGACTAGGTATTGAGATGTACATAACATGTTTGGATTTGGAAGGTGTATTGGTTCCCGAGATTTGGATAGCGTTTGCCGAGGCGAGTGGTATTCCTGAGCTGAAAAGGACAACGCGCGACGAACCAGATTATGATAAATTGATGACATGGAGATTAGGCGTTTTGAAGGAGCATGGGCTTGGTCTGAAGGAGATCCAGGAGACAATCGCAAAGATCGATCCGATACCAGGCGCAAAGGAGTTTCTCGATGAGCTTCGCTCCTTCACGCAGGTTATCATTATCAGCGACACTTTTTCCCAGTTTGCGACACCGCTGATGAAAAAGCTTGGCTGGCCGACAATCTTTTGCAATTCACTCGAGGTTGCCGAGAGCGGCGAGATCACTGGTTTTAAGATGCGCTGTGAGCAGTCAAAGCTCACGACCGTCAAGGCGTTACAGTCGATTGGGTATGAGACGATCGCGAGTGGTGACAGCTACAATGACCTTGGCATGATCAAGGCGAGCGAGGCAGGCTTTTTATTCAAGAGCACAGACAAGATCAAGGCAGATAACCCGGAACTTGCGGCGTATGAGACCTATGATGAGCTGATGGATGCGATCAAGAAGGCGATGATATAACCAATCCTTCCGCAGTCAGCTCATATACTTTATCACAGACCTCAGCGATATATTTGCGGTCGTGGGACACGCTGATGATTACTCCCTGGTAATCTGCGAGCATGCGCCGGATGACTGGAGTGGACAATGGCGAAAAATTGCGGCTCGGTTCGTCTAGCAGAAGTACATCACAGCCGGAAGTGTCGAGGTAGAGCAGCATGATCTTCGCCTTCTGGCCACCAGACAGTTCGCGCATCGGATGCATCATCTCATCTGCTGTAAATTTCATGCTGCCGAGATAGGTGCGCATCATCGAGATGCTTTCCTTACTGCCGTCCGATAAAAATTCCACGGGCGTCTGTTCCATATCCAAAAGTTCCTCATAATTCTGCGGCATATAGGCAGCTTTGAGATCTGCTCTTTGTAACAGTTCTTTAGCCAGAATGCGCATGAGCGTTGTCTTGCCGCAGCCATTTTTTCCAGTGATGCAGATATGTTCTGAACCTTGTATAAAAAGGTGGATATCGTGTGAGAGAATCATGGGTTCCTGTGAGCCTTCACTTGTAGGAACAGAAAGTGTATCGAGTGTGAAATCCAGCACCACCTTTCCATTTGGGATCGATGCCTGACTGCCAAATTTGGTAAACATCGCTTCCTCATACTCTGGCATCTCGGTCATATTTTCAAATTCCTTTTCAAAGCGCGCTTCATATGCCTTTACCCGGTGCATGGTCTTTTTCAAAAGTGCTGCACCGTGCGGATTCTGTCGGCTGATGGCATTTTGCTGGTGCTCTACCTTCTGCTGGATGCGTCGAAATTTCTCCTGCTGCTTGTCATATGCCCTGCGCTCATTTTTTGCCTCCTGCTCCTGCTTTTCAAACTGCAGGCTTCTGTCGGCAATATAGCTCTGATAGTCTGTATAGACTACAGTACAGCGCGGCGTGGTTTTGCGCCTGAGCTGTTCGATATGGATGATTCTGTTTGCAGTACGCTCCAAAAGGGTTTCATCATGGGAGATGTATAGTACTGGAATCTCACAGTTTTGAATAAATCTTTCCAGCCATACGAGTGTCTCGATGTCCAAATCATTTGACGGCTCATCAAGAAGAAGCATGGTCGGTTCCTCAATGAGCATGCGAATGAGCTGTACTTTGATCTTCTCGCCGCCGGAGAGCACACCCAGAAGTTCTTCTGAATACAGACGTTCCATTGGAAAGCCGATTTTCGTACACAGCTGCGCAAGTTCACGCGGACTTTGGTCATAAAAGCGGTCTGCCGCAGTGAGATATTCGTAGATAGTGCTTTTTCGCCGGTCATCTGTCAGTTCCTGAGGTAGATAGCCAAACCGTTCACCGGTTCGCAATATTTCGCCCTCATATTCCACATAATTCTCTGCAATGTCAGGGGCATAGATCAGCTTTAGCAGTGTGCTTTTTCCGTTTCCCTCCTCGCCGATCAGGGCGCACTTATCTCCTGGATTGATACATAGATTAAAATTTTCCAATAAAATGCGGTAATCTTTTTTGTGACGTATGGTTAAATGTTTGATCTGTAACATGAAAATCCCTCCGTTTCGCGTGTAAATAATTGTTTTCCTTTTTCAGTCTGTGAAAACACGGGGGATATTAGAATGTGTGTACTTGTTTTGTACGAAAATTCTGTTGAACGCTTTCTGCCACATCTGTGAATAGCCAGATAGAAGAGGATTTGGATCTTCAGCGCACAAGAAAAGCCTGTATATATACAGGAAGATGATGATACAACAAAACAAAATCACACAAAAACAGACATTGCACGATTAGTTGCAGCTGTCTGGATCTAAAATCTCAACTTGTGTTTCCTGTTTTATTATTTCATCATCTTCCCACCGCCCTTCTTGTAAATGTTTTAGGAGCTGTAGAAAAATAACTGATGCAGATTGCGCAGGATAGTTCTTCTACAGATCCTTACTCATTGTAATGAAAAAAAAACTGATTGTCAAGTCTTGTTTTCGGAGTATTGACAATTTCGTATTTTGGAGTAAAATAGTTCTAAAAAGAACAAAAATGGAGGAAGTACATGATACCACTAAATCCATGGGAACATCAGAATGCAATCAAGACATTATATGCAAAATGTGTCGGTGCGGTTTGCGAGAAATATCAGATCTCGAGGATGGAGCTTGATATTCTGCTCTTTTTAGCGAATAATCCGCGCTACGATACGGCAACGGATATTGTTGAGATCCGGTATCTGTCAAAGTCGCAGGTATCTGGCGCCATAAAGCTTCTGGAAGAGCGCAATTGGATTGAAAAAATTTATGCTGGTGACAATCGAAAGACAGCGCATTTGAAAATATGTGAGGGGGCGTCAGCAGTCGTTGCGGATGGGAAAGAGGCACAGGAAAAATTTCTCGCAGTGATGCTGCAGGGATTTACATGGGAAGAAATTGGTCGTATGCGGAGCTATACAGACCGCGTATGGGATAATATTGACGGTTATCTGAGATCTGACTGAGAGCTATAGGAGGAAAAATCATGTTTCAATTTATGATCTGTTTTATCGCAGGAATCGGTGCGGGGCTGGGCACAGGATTTGCAGGTATGAGTGCTGCGGCAGTCATCAGTCCGATGTTGATCACGTTTCTGGGACTTCCTGCATATGAGGCGGTCGGCATCGCGCTGGCAAGCGATGTACTGGCGAGCGCAGTGAGTGCGTATACTTATGGAAAAAATAAAAACCTTGATGTCCGGAATGGTCTGGTTATGATGGTCACTGTCTTGCTCCTCACACTCTTTGGAAGCTGGATTGCGAGCATGGTTCCCAATACTACGATGGGAAGTTTCTCGGTGTTCATGACCTTGCTGCTCGGCATTAAATTTATCGTGAGACCAGTCATGACGACAAAGGAATCGATGGCGGCAGTCAGCGCCAAGAAGCGGATGATACAGTCAATTGTCAGCGGAATGATTGTTGGCTTTATCTGTGGTTTTATCGGTGCCGGCGGTGGAATGATGATGCTGCTGATCCTGACAAGTGTCTTGGGATATGAATTGAAGACGGCGGTTGGAACAAGCGTCTTTATCATGACTTTTACGGCATTGACAGGTTCGGTCAGTCACTTTGTGATTGGCGGTATGCCGGACATCTGGTGTCTGATCTTCTGTGTGGCATCTACCTTATTGTGGGCGCGGATTGCTGCGAAGTTTGCAAACAAAGCCAGCGCCGTCACGCTGAACCGGGCGACGGGTGTGGTGCTCGCAGTATTGGGGGCGGCTATCCTTGTCGTGAACGTGACGACAAAGTAAGGAGCTGGGCAGGCAGCAATCAAGAGTGTAGTTTTCTGTACTGTTTGGGTGTGACTCCATATTTGTCTTTAAATAAGGCATTTTATTAAATTGAACATCACTTTACAACTTTATAACCTAACATTATGTTGCCAAAGTAGCTGTTTTAAGGCT
>CAMWLV010000027.1 GCA_947175175.1 uncultured Lachnospiraceae bacterium | reverse complement strand
CCCCTCAAGATTGAGGGGCAGGGGAGTTGAATAGGCGAAGCCTACTTTTTTATACACGGACACCCAAAAGAAGTATGTCAGCTGAGACTGACAGGTATCTGGTGGGAAGAGAAGAGCATTCCCTTGCTCAATTGTAGGTACAGCTGCTGACACAGCTGTACCTACAATTCCAGATTGAAATCAATATTACGATTCGGCGGTGTTCTGCGCGACCATGACCTGCATAGCGGCAAGAATGACTTGCAGCTGTTTATCAGTGCATTTGTGTGCGTAATTGTTGAGTTCCTGAATCAGAAGACTGTTGTTTGTGGATAGAAACATGAGACTGTCCAATGATAGATTTAGAATATCACATAGTTTGAAAAGTACTTTGACAGATGGCATACGGTGTTCGCTTTCCAGATGCATGTAATGAACTGGTGAGATATCTACCATTTCCGCGACTTGTTCCTGTGTGAGATTCATTTTGATACGCGCTGTGCGTATCGCGTTTCCTAAGGCTCCTTTTTCCATATGTATTCTCCTTTCTTTATAAAATAGAGTGCCTTTCCTTTAGAGCATGTTTGGGATATGTTTTTGAACATGCTCTAGATAAGCATATAGAGAATAGAAATTGATGAAAACAAACATAGAGAGAAAAGAAAGTCTCAATTAGAGATAAAAAGTGCAAAATATGTTGAAAATACGGGAATAAGTAGTTCTCTGTGCGAGATAGAAAAACTTTTTTGATATAAGATAATTTTGTAATTCGTGTGATATGTTTCTGATATTAGCTGAATTACAGGCAATATTTATTTGGAATAAAAATCGGAAATTGTTTCAGAAAAGAAAAAAGTAGTTGCAATTTCTCTTAGAAGGAAATATAATGTCTCTTAAAGAGAAGAAATTTTCTCTTTAAGAGACATTATTGACGCCATCGTATCGTGCAGGATAGGAGACAAGTATGGTGCCCCTTCAATTGTGCCTTTATAGCCTTTATATAGGAATGTTACTGGTACTGGCCTATGCGCAGGAGGGAAAACCGCTAATTTTCATAGGCCACAAAGATGCCTTAATCGATCCGGCCTATTTTCAGCCGGAGCAGTATATGACATATGTTTCCATGTCTGCCTACGAATTGAACTACATGACGAAACCACAGTTTTTTTCGCTTTCTGTAGGATCAAAGGACATTTGAGGACGTTGGGATTTGACCGGTTTGCAGAACCCACAATGGAAATGATGGCATCTGCTTATGCAGACTGCGAAGATATGCCTGTATGGTCATTGGAGGGTTCGGACAGGGAATTTGAGGAGTAAAACTAGGTGAGCGATAGTTCACATAAAAGAAAGTGAGGAGTATAAAGATGTTTAAGAAAATGACGCAAAGAACAGTGGTTGCATATTTGCTGATCTTGCTGATCGTCGGTCAGGCAGTACTGCCGGTAAACGCCATGACAGTATATGAGAGTGATGGAGTATATCACGAGGAAGGATATATTTTTATAGGGGAGAGCCACAGTGTTATGGCTGCTCACGCAGTAGGCATGAAAGCGGATGAGGCTGGAAATGTTTTCCATCTGGGGGACAATATAGATGTTTCGTATGTGCATTTGTGGGATAGCAGCAGGGAGGTCACAAAGGATGGCAGCGGCAATACATTTACGATGAGAGGAAACCTGTTTTTTGTCTTTGAGGGCAACAATCCAGGAGTAGATGACGTACTTCAGACAAGCAAGGAATATATCTACAGCGACGGAAATGGAAAACGCGGGCGCGGTGTGGAGAAGATTCACGAGATTATCAACAACAATCCAAATATTGCGCACTGGAATATTATATCCTTTCACGGCGCGGTATCCGCGGCCAAGGGATCAAAAGAAATCGCGGACTACTATGTCAATTCTTACCGTAATTGGATGACTTATGAGTTCCCGGATGCGGATTGTTATTTCCTCTCTGTGGCGACTATGACCCAATATTACAAGGCTACATCGGATAAAAATGTGTTTAATAATACTGTGAGAGCAGCATTTCCAGATGAATTTTTGGACTATACGGATTTCTATGCAGCGAGAAGTCCGCAAAGAATGATTGACACGATTCATTGGGACCATGATACATACATGGATCTGATTGCGGATGTGATCCGGAAAATAGGACAGAAGAGACAAGAGCCAGACGAAACACAGATGACGGAAGTTGTTGCGGAGTTTACAATTACAGAGGTACAGGCTGTACTATACACAAATGACATGACAGTCATATATGCGCAGCCCTCTCTGGAGAGCAGTGTAATTCTGCCAGCATGTGAAGCAGGTATTCCGATTCAGGTAACAGGGATCACCAGCAATGGGTTCTTCCGCGTCTGTGTCAGCCCTGACGGAACCAATTCCTATATAGCAGGTGAAGGTCTGGTAACAATGCCATAAGGTGAGCAAATCCTAGGGGGAGTATGATGAGATCATTTTGCAAATATATCACAGAAAATGGCATTCTGTGGATCGTCGTGTTTTTGCTTGTACTTTTTAGCCATGGCACAATGCTTTTGGGCAACAGTATCGGAATAGACACGGAGGACATCATTACATTGCAGGATGCATTCTATGTAGAATGGTTATCCATAGGAAGACAGGGACTTGTTCTGCTCAAACGGCTGCTGGGAACGAGTATCTTTAATCCGCATTTTGCGGGAGTGATGACATTGATCTTTCTGACAGCGGCGTGCTCTTTGTGGACATATCTTTTCCATTGTGTTTCAGGGGAAAAGAATGGGGCTGCAGCGCTTGTCTTTTCCATGCTGCTGATCGTCTCGCCATTGATCACAGAGCAGCTGTATTTCAAGCTTCAGGCTATGGAGATGACTTTGGGATTCTGTATGACGGCGGTCAGCCTGCTTATGGTATATCGTGCCGCCGCTGTCAGAGATGTGAAAAAAAGGTGTGCGCTCCTTGCTGTGTCTGTGGTGTTCAATGTCATTTTGTTCAGTCTGTATCAGGTGATGGTTTCATTGTTTCTTTTTGGGGCTGCAGCATGCTTTTTTCTGTATTGCTTTTTTCGGGAAAGGGCGGCATCCGGTGTTTTAAAGCAACTAGGCCTATTATATATATTGGTGTTTTTAGGCAGTTTTGTGCTCAATCAGGTAATCACTATGGTCTGGTTCAGTAGCGGGGCAGCATATTTGACAGGGCAGGTTCGGTGGTTCAGACAGTCATTTAAGGACTGTCTGACCAATATTTACTGGCATGTCAAGGCTGTTGTGCTGGGACAGGGATTGTATTATTCCAAATTATATCCTTTGTGCTGTCTGTTTTTGGTTGTCATCGTTTTGTGCGCTGTCAGGAAAAGGGAGAAGATGCTGATGCGTGTGGATGTGTGTGTCAGTCTGCTTATGGTGATCGCAGCTCCTTTTTATATGACAGTTCTCTGTGCGGTGGAGCCCATCAGACGCTCGCAGATGGTGATGCCATTTGCCCTCGCCTTTGTTGCATATGTACTGATTCTGTGTCTGGAGAGCAGGCGGACTGCAGTGCGGATCTTCCTGATATTGTGTACAATTGCGGGGTATGTACAGTTAAGAGGCACTATACAGCTAAATTACACTGATAGTGTGCGGTATGAAAGTGATGTGCGCATTGCAGAGGCCATTATGCAGGAAGTAAATGGACTGGAAGATGAGACACATTCTTATCCAGTAATATTTCTAGGAAAGCATGAGGCAGAACTAAATAACTCCTGCGTGAAGGGTGATACTATCGGGTACTCGTTCTTTGAGTGGGATGCGGACGTTGAACCGCGTGGATTTTACAGCACACGCAGAATTGTTGATTTCATGCACACTCTGGGAGGAAATTATATTCAGGGAAATGAGGAGCAGGTAGTCAGGGCAGCAGAGTACAGTAAGCAGATGGCGAACTGGCCGATGAAAGGCAGCATAGCGCTGCACGATGGATGTATCATCATTAAATTAAGTGATTAAATGCGGATTTCTGCATTTAAAATATTGTTGGTAGCCTACTGAGGAGGTGAGCTGTGGGGGCTATTGTTACATGATAAAGAGAATCAGTAGGAGGAATAGGAATGAAAAAAAAGATAAAATTGGGGCTTGCAGCGGCAGTCATATTGATCTTTGCGCTGCAGATGACCGCTTTTGCAGCCGAATTGGGTATATCGGTCAATGCATGTGTGATTGTAGGGAATCAGGTTCATGTGGCTGCTACGGGAGCGGCGCAGGCAAGTGACTCAGGACAGTATTATCTGTTTGCGCTGGAGCCGTATGAGACTGGTGTAGGTTCACGGACGGACTACTGTGCGGCGGCTCCCGTTGCGGATAGTGTGACTTTTATAACTGATCTGAATCTGGACACAGCAGCTTCTAGGTTGTACAGCAGGTTTGTTGTGACAGCACTCCGCGGCGGCGTGTATGTGCCTGTCAGCAATGAGATGTACATCACCAATCCAGAGGCTGTGGCAACTGTGTCAACAGGTTATCCTGCAAGGTCAAAAAAGGGTTTGATCGCTGATTGGCGCTATGTAAATGATTTGACAGACCTGAACGCGGGCTATGCCACATATGTGTTGGATATCAGCAAGTTTTTCGAGGCGGGAGGCGTAGGTTATACTTACAATGGCAAGAATTACAGCTTTAGTACTGCAGCTGTGGCAGGGTACGATGCGACATGTTCTTTATTTTCCGGTCAGGGATGCAATGTGGTGATGGTAATTACGAATAATTACAATCCTGCAACACTGGATATGATTCCGCCATTGGGAAGGTCAGCGGGAATGACATCCTATGCGTTTAATGTCCAGGAGCAGGCACCCACGAAAAAGTTGGAAGCACTGATGAGCTTTCTGGCAGAGAGGTACTCCAATAAGGGGTATGGCACGATCCACTCATGGATTATCGGCAATGAGGTGAACAACAATTATCCGGCGCATTATCAGGGAAATATCTCCGCAGATGAATTTGCAGCGGATTACGCGAAGCAGTTCCGTGTCTGCTACAACGCAATCATGAGCCACAACAAGGATGCAAGGGTATATACCAACATCGACCAGCGTTGGAACTGGATTGATACAGCCTCGCCCTTGCAGTATCCTTCCAGAACGTTTTTGGATAAATTTGCAGCAGCAATCACGGCAACCGGAAACATTGACTGGGGGCTTACGATCCATCCCCATCCAGTTCCGATGGAGAACTGCCGTTTCTGGTCACTTCCGGCACCGTATTCTTCCATGAATCTGGTACAGCACAATGACAACTCAAAATTTGCTACAGTACAGAATATGGAAGTGTTCACCAATCATATGAAACAGCCGGAGATGCTCAGTCCAAACGGAACAGTGCGTCATATGATGATCACGGAGCTTGGATTTAATGCATCTGCGCTGAGTCCATATGGATCAAACGAGCAGTACCAGGCAGCAGCGCTTGTCTATGCATACAAGAAAGCAGAGTCATTACCTGAAATAGAGGCATTTATCATTCACAAACAGAATGATGATCCAGGCGAAGCAGCTTCTGCTGTGTCATATGGACTGAGAGTGGGCGACACAAAGCGGTATGCTTATGAAGTATTTAAGTATATGGACACAGGCAATACGGCGTATACAGATTTCGCGCTTCCGATCATCGGAGTTTCCAGCTGGGCACAGCTTGGGCTGCAATAATCACAAATACGTCAAATGACAGAGGAGGACAGGGTGAAGGATAAGATCAGAACAGGCAATTGGTTTAAGATATTCTTTTTTATGCTGGGCATTCTGTATCTGTTCGTCCTGCCTCCTTTTACTGCGCCGGATGAAGCAGGGCATTTTGCCACGGCTTATCACTATGCAAATGTCCTGTGCCGCGGTGCGGATCCTGTCGTGGAAAGCACAGCAGGAAATGTTTACCGTCAGATCGCCATGAGAGAGCAGGACGCAGTGCTCTATGAACAGTTGTCAGCATGTGGTGAAAAAGTAAGCTATAGTGTTCTAACAGCATTTCTGAAGGAGGCGCCGTTATTTGCGATAGAAAATGAATTATCAGCGCAATGTTTATGTCGTACAATGCCGTACATTTTTCCGCTGTATATTCCAACTGTGGCGGCTGTTTTGATATGTCGTTTTATGGGAATCGGCAGTGTCATTATGGTGTACTTTGCCAGATTTCTGACATTTTTGACAGCGTGGTACATCAGTTGCAAGGCAATTGAGAGGATTCCTGCAGGTAAAAAATTATTTCAGGTAATTGTCCTGTTTCCGATGGCACTCCATTTGTTTTCCAGCTGTTCGGCAGATGCGATAGCAAATGCGGCAGCAGTTTATGGAAGTGCTGTTATATTGGACTACAGGCAGAATCCTGTGAAACTGCGATTGACTGATGGCATGACTTTGGCAGTGGCACTAACTGTTGTGACACTCTCAAAGCCTTTTTATATTCTGTTTTTTGTGATGGGCTTTCTGATGCCGCTGGAATCGTTTGGCAAAAAAGGTTATTATTATCTGTTTTGCATACTGCCTCTGATTTGCTGGGTATGGAAATATTTTCCGATAATATTCTCGTGTTTTTCAGAAGGTGATGTCAGTGCATATGCAGATCTGTCGCAGGGGTACGCTATAGGGTATATATTAGGGCATCCGGCACAGACGGTGCGCCTGCTCGTTCATTCGATATGGAAAGAACTGCCCTATATCTGTGCACAGAGCATTGGATTGTATTTAGGTCCCCTGACATTCCGCATCCCGTCAGCAGCGGTTGCTGTGTTTGCGGGATTGCTGTTGTCTGCTGTCCTCTGCGATGGAGAGCAGGTATTCAGCGGAAAGCTGCGGCTGGCAGTAATGTTTTTGTTTGCTTTTACATATGTATGCTGCTATTGTATGGATTTGCTCTGGTGGACGCCGTTTGGAGCAGATACAATTGAGGGCGTGCAGGGGCGCTATCTGCTGCCGCTGCTGGGAATGCTGTGTGTCGCCTTAAAACCGGTCGGACAAATAAAATGGAAATGTTTGGAAATCCAAAGCCACGTAATATTAGGCACTGCAGTTTTGACGCATATTGCTGTTTTGCTGGCTGTGTTTGATCGGCTGGTATGTTGGAGTGAGTGAAAGTAAAGAATGAATGTATGAAAAAAGAAAGATAGTCTTTCAAACTATTGATTGGTACGCGTGCCGGAGCACGCAGGGAGTATAAATCTGAAATAAGTAAGTCAAAATAAGGAGAGAATTATGAAAAGATTGAATCAGAGAACAACATGGATGATAGTGACTGTTTTCGCTGGGAGTATGGCGTTTATGTCAGGGTGCGGCGCATCTGGACAGTCGGCAGCAGACCAGTCGGAAAGCAGTATAGAAGTTCTGGAAAGTACCGTTGATGAGACACAGAATATGCAGACAGAAACAGAGGTCGAGACAAAAACCCAGACAACGGAAGAGTCCGAGACACAGTCAGAAACTGAGACAGAGAAAGAGGCAGAAGTTAAGACTGAAGCACAGTCAGAGGAGAAAACAGAGGCGGAGAGCAAGCCGCAGCAACAAACACAGGAAGTCCATGAGGCGGTTTCCGCAGCGGAGGGCTCTGTATCGGAAAGCGATTTTGCAGTGGTCGTGAAAGGTGTCACAATCCCGCTTAAGGGGGATATGAGTGTCTACGCAGCCCAGCTGGGCGAGCCGGACGCATTTGGTTCCGCCAAGAGCTGCACAGAAGCAGGCGATGACAAGGTTTATACATATGGCGGTGCGGTAATTTATACTTATATTACAAATGGCGTTGATGTCATCTCGTTGATTGAGATTACAGGCGGTGAATCGCTTCCGGCTGGAATCCATATCGGCAGCACGAAAGCGGATGTGATTGCAGCTTACGGAAGCTCTTATACGGAGGAAGGAACAGAACTTTTGTACGAAATGGGAAATAGAACCATCGGATTACAGATGAGCGGAGATACAGTATCTTTTATAGAGATATATGGATGATAAGGAGAGAGAAAAATGGTATTTAGCTCCTGTATATTTTTATTTTTCTTTCTGCCGATAATATATTTGCTGTACTGCATCTGTCCCAATATAAAAGTAAAGAATGCAGTGCTGATTCTTGCAAGTCTGTTTTTCTATGCTTTTGGAGAGCCGGTGTATATCCTGCTCATGATTGGTTCCATATTGATCAATTATGTGCTGGCGCGTCTGATTGCGTCAAGGCAGCAGGGGGCGAAAGGGATCCTTGCTTTGACAGTGCTGTTCAATATCGGAATGCTTGTTGTGTTTAAATACAGTGCGCTGCTGGCGGAGACAATCGGAAGACTGTTTGGTGTACGGATGCCGGTGCCCGGGATTGCGCTTCCGATCGGTATCTCCTTTTATACATTTCAGGCGCTATCCTATTGTATTGACGTGTACAGGGACAGGAATACGGTACAGAAGAATGTGTGGAAGCTGATGCTGTATATTTCGTTCTTCCCACAGCTGATCGCAGGACCGATTGTCAAATACCATGACATTGAAGCGCAGCTTTCTGACAGGCGTGTCACAATTGAGGACACGGCGGCAGGGATACAGCGGTTTATCTGTGGTCTTGGAAAGAAGCTGCTGATCGCGAATGCGATGGCTTATATTGTGGATACGCTCTATACGACGCAGATGAGGTTCTGGCTCACGGCATGGATCGAGGCAGTGTGCTATATCTTTCAGATTTACTTTGATTTCAGCGGTTATTCGGATATGGCAATCGGACTTGGCAGAATGTTTGGTTTTACCTTTCAGGAGAACTTCAATTATCCATATATTTCTGGGAATATACAGGAGTTCTGGCGCAGATGGCATATTTCCCTGTCCACGTGGTTCAAAGAATACCTCTATATTCCGCTTGGCGGAAACCGCAAGGGTGAGATGCGGACAATGGTCAATAAGCTGATCGTGTTTATGGCGACAGGGATATGGCACGGGGCAAACTGGACTTTTCTGGTGTGGGGACTTTTCCATGGACTGTTTATCACTTTGGAGTACAAGAAACTTATTCCATTGAAGAACAAGGTGTTTGCGCACATTTACACGATGCTTGTGGTCATCTGCGGGTTTGTGGTTTTCCGGGCAGACACGATCGGTCATGCCGTGCGTATTCTGTCAGCAATGTTTACAGGATTTCATGCGGAGCCGGCGGAGCAGATGATGATCGCGAAGCTTTTGACACCCTATCATGTTGTGTGTATACTTGCAGCGGTACTTCTCTCAGCGCCGGTCAGTGTGTGGCTGAAAGAGAGAATAAAGCATCAGGAAGTCCTGTATGCAGCTTCTGTTGTATTGCTGGTTTTCTGTATGATGAACCTGGCAGCCAGCAGCTACAATCCCTTTATTTATTTTCGGTTCTGAAGAAGTATATTGATGAGAGGATTGAATTGATCTGTTTGAAATAGTTGCTTATGATCACGGAGAAGGGTTGAATTAAAAATTAATCTGCAGAATTATAACATGGCTGTACATTTTTTGTACAGATATGTTATAATAAAATATACAACTAAGCTTTTACAGACAAGGTTGCAAACAGTATTATATTAAAAAATAGGAGGAAGAAATAAGTGAGAAACAGAAAACAAAAGTGTATGATGGCATGTGCTGCAATACTGGCAGCGATCACCGTAATGTCTGCCTTACCTGGCAGCCAGACAGTGGAGGAAAAGGGTACTGAGACAGTGACTGAGGTTCGTATGGACTATGCGGCACAGGAGAATGTACTGCCAGTGACATTGCTTGATATGACAGGAGCAGATTTACAATTGCAGCCATCCGCGCAGTTGACGACACCGCAGGGCAATCTGTACCGCAGTGAGCTGACCAATGAGTGGATTGATATCAGTCTGCAGAATCAGCGTCCAGTGGCGATCATGGTTGATAATGAGAAGATGGCACTTCCGCATTATGGACTGACTGAGGCAGATGTCGTGTACGAGATGATGAACAGCACTGCAAATGGACGCATCACTCGACTGATGGCGGTTGTGAAGGATTGGGGGAAGATTACACAGTTTGGAAGTATTCGAAGTGTAAGACCTACCAATTTTATGCTCGCAGCGGAGTGGAATGCAATTTTGTGTCACGATGGAGGTCCGTTCTACATTAACGACTGGGCTGCGAAGCCTTATTCAAACAATTTGAGCGGCGGATTTAAGCGCATAAATAATGGGAAAAAGAGAGAATTTACTGAGTATGTCTGCACGGGCGAGATTGCAAGCAGAATACAGAAGGCTGGTTATACTAAGGAGTATAACGCATATTATCCTGGACAGCATTTTATATTCTCAGATGCGGAGATCGATCTGTCAATTTATCCAGAAGCCATACCATGTGCGGAGATCGATCTAAGCTTGGCGTTCCCGCACAATCAGTCAAAACTGATCTACAATGCGGTGACAAATACTTATGATTATTATGAGTACGGAAAGGCTCATACAGATCCGCTGCATAACAACGCACAACTTTCATTCAAGAATCTGTTGATACAAGATACTACGTTTTCGCAGCTGGATAAAAATGGATATATGATCTACAATGCGATCGATGTAGGACGTTCTGGGTATTATATTACGGACGGAAAGATGATTCCAGTGGTATGGGCAAAGACTGGGGAAAATACACCAACTGTTTATTATAGATTGACAGGCGAGCAGCTGGTGCTCAATACTGGTAAGACATACATCGCATTAGTGCCCTCTGATTCATGGGCAAATATTCTGATTAAATAATAGAATCAGTGCTATGATTACCACACATACGGAAAAGAGCTTTGACTGGAGAAGAACATGAAGAGAAAGAATATGGGAAAATGGATATATGCGATACTGTTTTTTGTGGTTTGCATGATCCATTCTGTGGGAATGCTGTTTTACTATTCAGAGCTTGCAGAAAACAGGACACTGTCGGAAAAGCCTGTATTTTGGGCAGAAGAAGGGTGGAACAGGGATTATTTTCAGGAACTGCAGACCTATGTGTCGGAGTATTTTGCCTTTCGCAGTGAACTGGTAGCTGCAGATAGTATGATTAAATATAAGCTTTTTCATACGCCCAGTGACGACCAGGTGGTAATCGGAAAAGAGGACTGGCTTTTCTTTGGAGAGACTCTTTCTGATTATGCGGGAGTTACGATGACAGACAGTGAGCTTGACCAGATCGCGTCAAGAATGGCAGAGGTCTGTGATTATATCGAAAGTCAGGGGAAGAAGCCGCTTTTTGTTATTGTGCCGAATAAAAATCAAATTTATCCAGAATATATGCCGATGCGTTTTGGTAACAAGGCAGAGCAGAGTAATCTGACACTTTTGCAGGAGAAACTGCTGCAGGCAGGGATTCCATATGTAGATGCATACCATATTTTACTAGAGGGTAAGATAGAAGACGAGATGTATCTGCATGAGGATACACATTGGAACAATACAGGAGCACGGCTTGTTCTGAACGAGATTTATAAGGTGTATGGTTTGACAGACCGCTATGAGCTTACAGGTTATCAAGTTGAGGAGAGCCACAGTCCTGATCTATATGCGATTCTTTTTCCGACTGTAGAGCATTTTGAGGCGCAGCGTATCTATAAGGATGGAAAGAGTTATCGGTACATTGGCAGAATGCATAGTGTGGATGACATGAAAATCCGTACAGCTGCTGAGGACGGAAATGGAAAATCGATACTCGTTTATCGCGACAGCTTTGGCAGGGCAATGATCCCGTATATGGGCGGAACCTTTGACAATGTTACTTTTAATCGCTCGACACCGTATGATCTTTCGCTGGTGAAAGACACAGAATGTGATTATGTTCTGATTGAAATTGTTGAGCGCAATCTTGCGGATTTAGGGCAGATACAGATACCTTAAATAAAAGATGCAAAACGAATGATAAATGGAAATGGCGAAGTGCTTTTGCAAGAATAAAAAATAAATAATTACAGATAATAACCATGTATAGGAAGAAATTCGAGGATAAGAATTTCGGAAAGGCATGGTTATTTTTGTGGCAAATGTAGTGTTATATCTTATGGCAAAACAGAATGTATCATTGGCAAAGGAAGATGTGGAGCTCTCGGATGCGGCGAGCGTTTACTGTGAGGACAAGACGGTAAGGGCAAAGGTGGAAGCGCTTAAGATACACCGTTTCCGGCGGGATGGACAGCCAAGGGTGGTGGTCAGTGTCTTGAAGATCATAGAGCAGATCACGAAGCTCTGTCCGGGAATTACAGTCGAGAATATCGGTGAGACAGATATTATCATAGAGAAGGCATCGCTGCAGCATGACAAACCGGAACAGAAAAACGGGTTAGGAGCATATGTCAAGATTGCGTTTGTGTCGCTGATCTGCTTTTTTGGCTCCGCGTTTACGATCATGGCGTTCCACAATGATGTCGGACTGGCCGACGTGCTGAGCAGAATTTATGTGTTGGTGATGGGCGTGGAGTCGGATGGGTATACGGCGCTGGAAATCTCGTATTCGATTGGTCTGGCAGCAGGAATTATCGTATTTTACAACCATATCGGCGGCAAGCGGCTGACGTCCGATCCGACTCCATTGGAGGTGGAGATGCGCAACTATGAACGGGATGTCAATCAGGCGCTTGTGGAGATGGCTGACAGGCAGAAGCTGGAGAAGGATGTGGAATAATGGTCTGGAAAATCATATTGTTGTGGATAATCGGCATCAGCTCAGGAATCATG
The DNA here is from genome assembly GCA_947175175.1 of uncultured Lachnospiraceae bacterium. GTDB lineage: Bacteria > Bacillota > Clostridia > Lachnospirales > Lachnospiraceae > COE1. The sequence continues at coordinate 20,956 of CAMWLV010000027.1, read as the reverse complement.
GTCTCGGCAGGCGTCTTTACTGTGCTTTTTGTGGTTGGTCTGGTTCCTCGGTTTGCGGGGAGGACAGATACTGCAAGGTGTGAGATTTTTTATGAGGAGTGTCTGATCTTTGGTGCGGTACTGGCGGATGTGCTCAGTGTGTTTCCAATCAATGGTTCACTCGGGAGCGGTCCAAATATTTTGCTGACAGTGCTGTTAAGCCTGATTGGCATCTTTGCAGGCATTTTTGTTGGCTGTCTGTCCATTGCGCTCGCGGAGGTGCTTGATGGCATACCGATATTTGCCAGAAGGGTCAAATTAAAGATGGGCGTGAGCATTGCAGTGCTCGCAGTCGCGCTTGGAAAGATTGCGGGATCGCTTGTGTATTTTATCAACGGATTTTTTGAAGGGATTTAGGGAGGATAGGATTGATGGCATCAGAACAGAAAAAAGAAGAGTATCAGGAGTATGTGCGGCAGAATTCACCGAAAACAAATCTGCCCTTACAAATGGGGAAAGCATTTATCATGGGCGGAGTCATCTGTTGTATCGGTCAGCTGATCGTCAACACGGCGACGAATCAGTTTGGCATCGAGAAGGAGACTGCGGCTGGGTGGTGTTCCATGTCACTGATTCTGCTGAGTGCACTGCTGACTGGTTTTAACTTGTATGGAAAATTGGTAAAGTGGGGCGGGGCAGGTGCACTTGTACCCATCACCGGCTTTGCAAACTCGGTGGTGGCATCGGCGATTGAGTACAAGACGGAAGGACAGGTATTCGGTATCGGGTGCAAGATTTTCACAATAGCTGGGCCTGTGATTTTGTATGGCATTGTCACAAGCTGGGGGCTGGGGCTCATATACTGGATTGGGAAAATAATGGGAGTATTGTAAAATTTACAGCTCAATATCAACTATTCTAACATATCGTCTTAACGCATATTCCCCATCGTGGGCTTCGCCGTTAAAATAAGCGGACATATTTCCGGCAGTAGTTACGCGTGTGATGCCGCATCGCGCGAAGAGTTCGGCAAACGTAGCGCGGTCTTCGGGTGCACAGATGAGTCCTGCTGTCTGTAGAAGCCCCTTTTTGCGGCGGAGTACGGGCATGATTTTCTTCTGTGGAAGCCGTTTGACGAGGACGCTGCACATCATGGGGGAGAGCTCGAGTTCACTGTCGGAACGCACAAGAAGGCGGCAGCTGCTTCCGCGGTATTCGCTTACAGTGTCATGGGACTGTCCGATGAGTTCTTCCAAATATTCTGTATGGCGCATCAGTGTCATGTATGCACGCTCGCCGATGTTTCCGCTGCGATGCTTCGCTGCCGCTGCCTCGAGTATGGGAAGAAAAAGTTCGCAGAATTTGTGCAGGTCTGCTTCGTTTTCTGTATTGAGGAAGATTGTCTGGCAGGAACTGCACAAAAGCTGTCTTGTTGCGGCAATATGTTCTGCGAGTGCCGCAAGTTCTGATTTTATGTTTTCTAAATTACTGGCTTCTGCGATGTAGCAGAAGCCTAATTTGTGTCCCCATTCGATTAGTTTTGCGCCTGTGGGCGCAAGGGAGCGCACTGCTTTTACAGCTGCCTCGCCGCCCCAGATACAGATTCCGTCAGCCATCTTAGCCATGCGCTGCATTGCAGTGAGATCTGTTGAGGGGGTGTCAAAGACAAAGATATAGTCCTTGAGTGCGGGTTCTATGGCAATGAGGCGTGAGATGATTTCCAGTGAGATACCATTGTCCGCCTGCGGAAGTTTCAGAATATTGACATTGCCTGTAAGGAGCCCTTCTGCGAGGCTGAAGGCGGGAAGTCCGTCCATGTTACCTGCCGCGATGTGGAAGAGCACGCCGAGCGGCATTGTCTTGGTCTGAACAGAAGATACTATACCTGATTGTGACACAGTATTGCAAGGTATTAAACCGCAAAGCTCTGTTTTTAGTTTGAATTCTAGATTTTCGCGGGAAAGCATTGTTGCGGCAAGCATTTTGTACCGTCGTGGGTTATCTGTTTGCAGCGAATCTAGGAGTCCGTCATAGTTTCCGGCTGCAATCTCTTTTCCAAGCTGGTCTATCGCGGCAACGACCTTTGCGGTGGGAAGTGTTTTTTCGGAGAGTGTACAGTTGATGTATGGTTCCATCTCTGTTAGAATCCGCTCCTGTTCTGCACTGTCAAAAAGTTCTCCTCTATAAAGAATCATTTGATTACCTCCTAAAGTTCCTGACTTGTTTTTAAAATATCAGCAGCGCCAGCCGCGCACGTTTTGATCTCCGTGGGGGCGACGCGGCCGATGATTTCAAGATACGGTGTCTGAATACCGCAGCCGCACTGACTGCCGCTGTGCAGAACGCCGAGATCGTCTGTCATGACAGAGAGAATTGGTGTCGCGCTTACCATGGGTGTAATGAGGTTTACGAGTCCCACGGTTCCCTCAGGTACTGGATTCAGTGTATCGGCGTCACGGATAACGACACGGCTGTATGCAGGAACATGAAAATGATGGTTGGGACAATCACAGTAAAGAATCGGGTGCTCCACCGCGCCGAAAAACTCCACGATATCTTTGTCGTGCACGCCGAATACTTTTTCTGCCAGCTGGTAGAAAGAAGCTTTGTCGACCTGCTCTGCGTAAAATTGTTTCCACCCCCCTCCAAGCATAATCTTGGAGCCTTTTTTTAGTTTGATGTGGATGTTTCGCTCGTCCAACATTTTCATCAGAAAGAATGTGTAGGACGGAAACCCCATAAAGCGCACTGGAAAGAAGGAATTGTCCAGTTTTTTCAGGGCGGAGATGATTCCCTCGAAATCCGGGGAATAGGCTCCGTTTTGGTATTTCAGGATATATCTGCGGCGGATAGCAGGGGCAAAGAGTGTCGCGCCAAACGCAGTCTTGGTGACAGCAGTGCGGTTGCCGCGGTGTGGTTTGTAGCCCATGACAATATAGTGACAGGGAATCAGGGAAATTAGTCCACGTCTGTGCATGATCTTGCAGGACATGATGAGTGCGCCGAGCAGTCCACCGATATCAAAGCCGATCTCGCTGAAGTTTCCGCTTGTGCCAGAGGAAGTTGCCTTGAACAACGCGGATGCCGATTTTAGATGATGCCGCTTGAACAGCAGTGTAGGAAGGCAGGGGAGCTGCGGGATATCATCGATGGTGCGGAATGTTTGTGCACTGATGCCGAGACCGTCTGCTATTTTCCTGTAGTCTTTGCAGTGTTCATAATGATAGAGAAAATTCTCTTTTGCAGCGTTGATAAATGCGTCATCGGATTGTGTGTCGTAGGGATTTTTGACTGAGAACAAGCAGCGGCGGTGTTTCATGGGAGTCCTCCTTGATTGCGTGTTTATTTCTGCGTTTTTTTGATTATAACTCAAAATGTGTGAGGTCACAAGAAATCGAGAAAGAAAAATAGAAGGAATTAACTTGTGAAAGGAGTCCTTCTTTTATATAATAAATCGAAACAAAAAAAAGGTTTTTCGAGAATGATTAAGGATACTGCTTACAGAAGGAGAGAAAAGAGATGGTACACATAGCAATTTGCGATGACGAGAGGGATTTTTCTGCATATCTGTCCGGATTACTGAATCAATACACTGCAGAAACAGGTGAGGAGATTAAGGTAACTGTCTACTATGATGGTATGGAATTGATCAACGGTTACGACACCACGATCGACTTGATTTTTCTTGACATTCAGATGAAATTGGTGGACGGTCTGCGCGCTGCCGAGCGGATTCGCCAGATGGATGAGAAGGTTGGGATTATTTTCTTGACAACACTTATCCAGTGCGCGCTGGAGGGATATAAGTATCAGGCAGCAAATTACATTATCAAACCGATCAAGTATGTGCGGCTAAAGGCGGAAATGGATCAGTGGTTAAAGCGTAACAGGAAGAATGACAGCCCTGCAATTGTGATAGCCAACGATACTGGGAAATATAAGGTCTTTCTGAAAGCACTGCGGTATGTGGAAACCTTTAACCGCAATCTGCTCCTGCATACAGAGCAGGAAAATATTGTCTGTTATAAGAGTATGAAGGAAATGGAACAGGAATTAGCCAGTCAGGGATTTGTGCGCTGTCATACGAGTTATATCGTCAATCTGTTTTATGTAAAAGGTGTCAATAAATTGGAGATTACATTGGTCACAGGAGAGACGATCCCGATCAGCCAGCCGAAGCGAAAACAATTTATGGAACAATTGACGGAATATTGGGGGGATATGCTATGATTCGTGTTTTGGATATGCTTGACCTGGTTTTGGCGTGGGTTTATGTGGGTGTCTTTTTGTGTATGGTACATACTTTTCTGCCGATGCGCAGGAATTGGCTTGTGCGTATTCTGGCTTTTTATTTCATAGGAATGATTGCGACAGTGATTGTTTATTCCAATGATATGGCAGGTCTGCTCGGGGCGATGCTGGGATTTTTTCTTTATATGATTGTTTTTCACCGCGGACAGTTGATTGAGAAAACGACTGCGGTGTTGATTTTTTATCCGTCGGTCATTGCGGTCAACTATCTGACATGGAATACGGGAAGGAGAATTTTCTTTTCTGTTACAGATGCGCCATCTGGTTTATCACTTGGAAGGACGAGCCAGCAGATGTTGATTGAAGCTTTTATGATAGCGTTTTTTAATTTGATTCGTCTTCTGTTCTGGATTGCTGCATGGCGTTTCCTGCGGAAATACCTGCATCAGATCACGTCCAGTCTGACAACCAAAATGTGGATGATTGTGGATGTCCTGATGTTGGCGCCCTTTGTGGCGATTTTTACAATCATTTATTTTATGCCGGAAAGTCTGATGGTTGTCTATCCGATCTGTGCAGCGTCCATCGTTTCCAGTTTCGGATGCATTTATCTCTCCGCCTATATCTGCAATTCCGTGCAGACGGCATATCACGCACAGGAATTGGAGATGAGGCAGGCATATTACAGGGACAGGATCAGTGATGAGGAGAGAGTGCGCAGCGTATATCATGATCTAAAAAATCATTTGCTTGTACTTCAGGCGCAGGCTGGAAACGGGCAGGAAGTTCAGTCGTCGATTCAGGGACTGCAGGATCAGATTCAGGAGTATGAAAATTATTACCAGACGGGAAATGAAATTCTGGATATTATTATCCGGGATAAGGCAAGGGCGGCACAGGAAAGGCAGATTGACTTTGCTGCTGCCATATCTTTTGCCGACGGCGCCTTTATTGAGCCGCTTGATATCAGTGCCATTTTTGGAAATGCGCTCGACAATGCCATTGAGGCGAGTGAAAAGCTGTCTGAGGAGGAGCGGATCATAACGGTAAAGGCGAACCGTGTGAGAGAGTTGCTCGTCATTATGGTGGAGAATAATGCTCTGTTGGAGGCGGATTCACAGAAGAATATATTCGGGGAGAGAATGGAAAAAAATATTTTGATGAAAAACAGAACGACAAAGGAGGATGCATTCGCACATGGTTTTGGGCTTTCCAATATCAGAAATGCTGTCCAGAAATATGATGGACAGTGCAGTGTGAAAGCGGGGGAAGGGAAATTTACTTTGAAGATGGTTATTCCGATTCCGACGTGATTTCATGAATCTTTTTTTAGTTTTTACCTCGTAGATATTAGTTTACACGTCTCGTATTGTATCATTTTTGAATGCCAATATAATGGGCTTATAAACTTTTTTGTTCAAAAAGGGGGATACAATATGAGCATTTTAAACACGACACATCTGACAAAACACTACGGCAGTGAGCCGAATATTGTCAAGGCGCTTGATGATGTGAACATATCTGTGGAGCAGGGGGAGTTTGTTGCGGTCGTCGGCACTTCCGGAAGCGGAAAATCTACCCTGCTCAATATGCTGGGCGGTCTTGACCGTCCAAGCTCTGGGAGCGTGAAGGTGGACAAATTTGAACTGGGAAAGCTTTCTGATGAGGACTTGACAGTTTTCCGCCGCCAGCGCATCGGTTTCATTTTCCAGAATTATAATCTGGTTCCAATCTTAAATGTCTATGAAAATATCGTGATGCCAATCCAGCTTGACGGCAAAAGGCCAGACGAGCATTTTATCATGGAAGTGGTGGAGCTTCTGGGGCTGGGAAAGAAACTATACAATATGCCAAACACGCTTTCCGGCGGTCAGCAGCAGCGTGTGTCGATTGCCCGCGCATTGGCGAGTAAGCCCGCGATCATTCTCGCCGATGAGCCGACAGGCAATCTTGACAGCAAGACCAGCGATGAGGTCATCGCGCTTTTGAAACTCACGGGGAAAAAATTTCACCAGACAATCGTCATGATAACACACAACCCGGGAATTGCGAGACAGGCAGACCGATGTATCAGAATTGAGGACGGCAGAGTTACAGATAATACAGCAGTTAAGAAAATATCTGTGAATGACACGGCTGCACCTGGCAGGAATGAACAGAAAGGCAGGGAGTTCGTATGAAAAATCAGGCAAGTATCATTCGTACCTTGTCACAGCGCAGTTTTCAGAGTAATAAGGGGCGCAATCTGGTGGCAGTGATTGCAATCATTCTGACAACGATGATGTTCACGACACTGTTTACATTAGCACAGAGCATGGAGCAAAACATGACAGAGATGTATCTATGGCAGTCGGGTACAATGGCGCATGCGTCCACAAAGCAGATTACGGATGCGCAGATTGACCAGATCGCAGCACACCCGGATATTGTGAGCTTTGGCAAGTCGATCGTGCTCGGAGCAGCTGAGAACCAGCGCCTTGCTGGACGGCAATTGGAAATCCGCTATGGCAGTGACCAGTATGCAAGATACTGTTTTGCGTACCCGACAACCGGAAAAATGCCGGAACAGAGGGACGAGATTGCATTAGACACACTGGTGCTTGAGCGGCTGGGGATTCCGCTGGAGCTGGGACAGTCGGTGACGTTAGAGTGGGAAAAGGAGTCAAGTACATTTACACTGTGCGGTTGGTGGGAAGGGAATCTTTCCAGCTATGCGAGCATGGCGTGGGTAAGTGAAGCTTTTGCGTTGGAATCCAGTGACAATGCGGAAGAGCTGGAGGAAAGTCAGCTTTTAGGAAGACGCATGATGAGCATCACTTTTTCGGATAATAAAAATATTGATGGAAAAACGGAAAAAGTTCTTCTTGACTGTGGGTTGACAGAGCTGGTATTTGAAAGCAACCTTGCCTACTCAGCGGAGGTACAGAACAGCATTTTTGTGGAGAATTTACCGATGTATGGTGTTATGGTACTTGTATTTCTGGCGGGGTATCTGGTCATTTTTAATGTGTTTCAGATTTCCGTTGCCGCGGACATTCTTCTCTACGGAAAGTTGAAGACACTCGGAACGACAAAAAAGCAGATGAAAAAGCTGATTTATGGTCAGGGCAACCGTCTTTGCCTGATCGGGATTCCGATTGGACTTGCAGTTGGTTATCTGCTGGGAATCTTGCTGGTTCCTGCATTGATTCCGACAGAGGAGATCGAGACGACGGCGTCTGCGAACTCCATTATTTTCATCGGATCCGCCCTGTTTTCCTATATTACGGTAGTTGTCTCCTGTATGCTGCCCGCGCGGTTAGCCGGAAAGGTGTCTCCAATCGAAGCACTGCGCTATACAGATGCAGATAGCGGCGCTGCGAATCGAAAGAAAAAGAGTAGGAGATCAAAAAACGGTGCTGCCCTGCATGGGATGGCGTGGGCAAACCTGTGGCGCAACAGGAAAAGGACTGTTATGGTCATCTGCTCTCTCACACTGGGGCTTGTCCTGATGAGTTTCTTTTATGCCAAGAACGCCAGCTTTGATCTGGAAAAATATCTGTTGGATCTGACGGTGGCGGATTATGAGATTGATGATGCCACAAACAAACTTTCCAGCGGCTATGATCCGGAAAGTCATACAATCAGTGATGCACTGCTCGCTGATATCGCTGCGCTGGGGGCAGTTGAGGCGGAGGGACGGCTTTATTCCGGACAGGTGCAATTGTATTTGAGTGAACAGGCAAAACACAATCTGTGTAATTTTTACACTGCGGAGCGGTTGGAAGACTTTGCTTCCTATGACCCGTCATTTCCAGCGTGGAAAGAGGGATTTGATGCGGTGGTCAATGGGCAGGAGAGTACTTATACGATCTATGGCGTGGAAGGTCTTATTTTAGAGGCGGCTGCCAGTGGAAATTATATCTTAGATGGAAGTTTCAACGCAGAAAGGTTTGCAACAGGAGACTACTGTCTTGCAATCGGTCCTTCGATCAGTCCGGGGACAGGTGTTCCGACTTATTCTGTGGGAGAGAAAATTAAGCTCGCAGACCGTGAGTTTGAGGTGATGGCGGTGGTGAGACCGATGCAGCCCATGGTTTCTGGGAGCAGTACGATTGCGTTTGATCTGCCGCTGGTGATATCCGCGGATGCGTTTTGTGAGCTCTGGCCGGGGAGTAATCTGCGAAAGTATTATTTTGATGTGGCAGATGCGGTGATGGAGGATGCCTATACGCTGCTCACGTACTATCAGCAGACGGAGGCTGTGGGAATGAACATTGTGTCCCGTCAGTCGATGGCGAAGCGGTATGAGGCACAGACGCGCGCCTCGGCAGTGATGGGATATGCGATCAGCATAATCATCGCTCTGGTCGGTGTCCTGAATTTCGTGAACAGTATGGTAACAGCGATCATCACGCGGAAGCGGGAGTTTGCCATGATTCAGAGTATCGGCATGACAAAGAAGCAGCTGCGCAAGATGCTGACGTTTGAAGGGCTTTATTACGCAGGCATGACATTGATTGCCGCGTATATTCTGGGGGCTTTGGCTGTGGGCGTGATCGTCCGCGCAGTGGCAGCAGGAGGTTTTTCAACCTTTCACTTTACACTGCTGCCGCTGGTGTGCTGTACGCCGTTTTTGATGCTGTTTGCGGTTTTGATACCATATCTGTGTTTTAAGAATCTGGAGCAGCAGAGCATTGTAGAGCGGTTTCGCGTGACAAATGAATGATATAGGAACTTCTTTTGAGGGTATTTTGATTCAAAAGAAGTTCTGTTTTTTAATTTAGAATAAACTGTGCACAGGCAGTGTATTTGTCATAATCGCCGGTTCTACGAAAATCCAGAATACTCTTTTTGATTCTGTAAGTACCTGGTGTGAGTGTCCCGTACAGCCATTCCCAATTGAGTTCCTGCTCTGAGTTCCTTTCCGTGGGAATCACGTAGGCAATGGCATTGAAGGCATAGTTACCTTCCAGAGGGATAGGAGCTTCTTCCCATACATCATTTTTCTGAATTTCAAGCAAAAAATCATCGCCATATTCCAGTTCACCAGTCGGTGCACCGGCATCGTAATTGCGGAACACAAGTGTTGCACCGGTCGATGAGATATTTTTGAGTGTAAAGGACAGACCAATCTGGTCCAGTTCATACTCGCTGTTATAGATATATGCACCGCCTTCTTTTATGGTTGGATCAAATGATAATGTATCGAGAATATCCATAACCTGATCAGAATAAGTTTCCCACCAGTCCCCCACGGAATAGGTTAAGGCAACGATACCGTCATAATCATCTTGGAAAGAGATAAAATCCCAGTATATATTGTTATCGTAGGTTCCAATACTGGCTGGCTTGCCTGCGATGGTTACTTTCTCTGTTGCGAGTCCTGTTCCGCAGACGCCGAAGCTGTCGATATAATTAAGCGCGATATAGCCATTTGCAGCGTTCTCAGGATAAAAGCGAATGCCGTATAGTCCATAGTCTATCTGTTCACTGTCCATCGGACAGGTCTCATAGTGCCAGCCATCAGGAATTGACAGGGAGATTTTACCATAGGGACCGCCTTGCGAGACAACGGTGTTTTCGCTGGTTTCTGCAGCATTTTCATTGAAAAGTTCGGATAGGGATATCTCATTTACATTTTGTTCCAACAGTTCTGGAGAGGCAGAGTTACCACAGCTGCCTAATAACAATCCGACTGAAAGTCCTGATAAAAGTATAAATGTCATAGCGTGTTTTTTCATATTTGATTTTCCCCTTGATTATATAATTTTTTGCCGTTAGGAACAGTTCCTTATCTATATAGAGGGAATAAGTTTTGGAGGGTTGCATGGCAGTGTGAACTTTTTGGATTTTGAGTAGGTTATAGGGAGATTGACTTGTGATGCCTTGCAAAACATGATAAAATAAATAAAAGTTATGACATCATTTGACTGGGAGGCTGCCATGAATTATTTGAATACAGATGGACCATATAGATTGTTTCGGAATGTGGTAAACAGTGAGATTTCCGTTGATAAAAGTATGCTGATCAGGGAGATATCAAAAGCAATAGGGAAAGGCAGCAGATATGTCTGTATCACATGTCCAAGGCGGTTCGGCAAATCTTTGAATGCGCAAATGCTTGGCGCATCTTATACAAAGGGTGTGGATTGCTGTTCGCTGTTTGAGAATCTGAAGATTACACAGGTGAAAGACAGTCAGGGACACAGGAACAGTTACAATGTGGCTTTTGCTGATATGAGTAGACTTCCTGGTGTCTACAATGGATAACAGGACTATAGTTCTGCAGTTATAGAGGGACTTCGGGAATATTTGCAGGGGAGTTGAATATGTTGGACGAATTTCATTTTATGAATGACGCAGTATAGGATGTTTATTTTGGATTTTCGGAGAAGGAGGTTCGAAAACTTTGTGAAGGATACTCGGAAACATTGACATTTGATGCTCTGAAAGAATGGTACGACGGGTATTTTCTGAGTGATGGAGGCAGTCTGTTTAATACGCGCTCGGTGGAGAAAGCATTGCCGCATGGCACATGTCTGAACTATTGGACAGAGACAGGACCGATGAATGAGATTACTGATTGTATTAAACACAATACTGCGGCAGTGAGTGAGGATATTGTGAAAATGGTTGCGAGAATTCCTGTGGAAGATGAGGTGGAAGGATATAGCGCATCGGAACTGCAGTTAAATACAAGGGACGAAATCTTATCGGCTATGGTGGTATTCGGATTCCTGTCCTATCATGATTGGTGTCTGTGTATTCCCAATCGTGAGTTGACGAAAAAGTATCAAAAAATACTTGCGCGTGACAGGAGTCAGATCATTGGAGGTGGATGAATCAGATGAAAAAGACGGATTTTTCCAAAAAAGAATGGGAAATATTTGAGGAAATGGAACGGTTGAATCCGGGGATAAAAGCGGAGCAGTTTGCGAAAAGCTGCTTTATGGAACGCTGTTATGAAGAACAGTTTTTCACATTTTCGTATTATGCAGACGAAGAGAAAAAGACCTTAACAGATATTTCTCCATTAGCGAAAATGGAAAAATTAGAGCAGATAAAATTTCGAAATTGCTCAATTTCCGATTTGTCGCCTATTTCGCATCTGATGCATCTGCGGGAGATCACAATTTCAGGAAACAGGGAAAAATTGCAGCCCTGCGATTTGACAGAACTGTGTAATTTAAAGTATTTTTGGTATGATGGCTCCCCTATTGGTACAATCCCCAAAATTGCTGGACTTCCTAAGCTGGAGAAGATTGTTCTTATACGATGCGGTCTGACAGATATTTCAGCTTTAGCAGGGCTTCCTGTGTTAAGAAAGCTATGGATTAGTGAAAATAGTAATTTGAAAGATTTGACTCCTTTGGCGGAATGTCCTGCGTTGGAGGAGTTACTGGCTTATGACACCGGTGTTATGGATTTGACTCCGTTGCGGGGATTGCAAAAGCTGCGAGAAATCACACTCAGTGGATCTCTGGTGAGGGATGTTTCTCCTTTGGCGGAGAGTCCTTCACTGGAGATGCTCTGGTTGTATGGTACGCCGGTGGAGGATGTTTCTTGTTTGACATCTTTGCCAAAGCTGAATGACATTAACATATATAAAACCAATGTGACTGATATTTCTGCGTTTCAAGGCTGGCAGGGAAAGATGTGGATCGAGCGCAGAAAACTTGGTCTGATAAAGGTGCGGAAAACTGCCTCTGAGGTGAAAGAGGCAGTTGGGAAGGCAAAGGAAAAGATGGCGGAGCTTGGCATTAAGGCGAGACCGGTACTAAAAAAGGTGCAGATTCAGGCATTTGAGGAGCACATCGGTGTAAAGCTGCCGCGGGAGTATACTGCCTTTCTCACCCAGATCGGGGATGGCTTTGAGTGGGATGAGCTGCCGGGGTGTAAAGTGATTGCATTTCCACCTTTGGAGCAAGCAAAGTATGACTCAGAGCGGGTAGCAAAGCGGTTTAACTTTAAGGAGGCATGGGATTGGGAAGATGATGCAGATGCCACCGACAAACAGATTGTTTCGATGACATATAATGGTCAGATTCATTTTGCGGACTGCGGTTGTGGCGAGTGGTATAGTATTATTCTCTGCGGCAGCGCCAAAGGGGAGGTCTGGGATATCACGGATGTGGGCGCAGGACCGTACCGCAACGGCGCGGATTTCTTGGACTGGCTGTTGGACGCGCTAAATAATGCACTTGAATATTAAAAAAGCAATACAAACGGATATACGAGGGCGGTTTTATGATGTCATTTATCTGAATATGCAGTAGTTTTTGATTCGAGCAAAAAATCAGGGGGTGACGGAATATCTGGAGCAGGTGATTATTACAGATATTCAAAAAGTGTATGGGGATCTGTTTTGGGTACAGGAGACAAGTCTGGTCTCGGCGTTAATGCAGATTTATGCAGAGACAGACAAGGGGTTTATTTACCGAGACATTGGAAGTATATCAGAATTTTTTGAATTATCAAGTTGATGAATATGGCGAGAAATATTATGAGATTGCATATTTACAAAATATTATAGGAAGGACAGTGTTTTATGCAGGAGTCTTATGAAAAGATGAAGCTAGTAAAGGGAAGACCAGAGAAGGAAGAGGGAAGACTCGAGAAAGAAATAGAGACTTATAATCTGCTCGATGCACTTCAGATACCATATGAGCGCGTAGACCATGAGGCACTCAATACCATGGAGGCATGTGCAGAGGTAGACCAGCTGCTGCAGAGCACCATATGCAAGAACTTGTTTCTGTGCAACAGGCAGAAGACGAACTATTATCTGCTCATGATGCCAGGCAGCAAGCCTTTTAAGACAAAAGAGCTGTCAGCACAGATTAACAGTGCCAGATTGTCATTTGCGTCATCAGAGGATATGGAAACATTGTTAAATCTTTCACCAGGTTCTGTCACCGTGATGGGATTGATGTATGATCAGGAAAATAAAGTGCAGCTGCTTGTCGATGAAGATATCCTGAAAGAAGAGTATTTCGGCTGCCACCCGTGCATCAATACCTCCAGTATCAAGCTTAGGACAGCGGACGTATTTGACAAATTTCTCAAGGCAGTACACCATGATATGACCAGCGTGCATCTGACAGGTGCGATATCTTAAAAATAAAGTAATAGGGAGGTTATGTATGGCTGTATGTTTGAATACTGCAACGGCACTGATTTTATATAAGGAACTGACCAACAGCGAATATTTTGTTGACAAATCCGCTATGATTGAAAAGATGAACAAGCATATCCGGACGAACTCGAAGAATGTCTGTATCACAAAGCCGCGCCGCTTTGGAAAAACTTCGGTTCTCAATATGCTTGGGGCGTACTACGGAAAGGCATATGATTCCAAAGAATTATTTGATAACTTGAAGATCAGCAAAAGCGACACGTATATATCTCATCTGAATCAGTATAATATCATCAGCCTGAGTCTGAATGACTTACCCGACGATGGGAGCACCTATGAAGATTATATCAGTCTGATCAAAGAATCCATTGCAGATGATATCAAAGAAGCTTACCCGGAACTGAAAGATAGAAAATTCCGCAGAATATCGGATCTGCTTACCGCTACGGGAGAACAGTTTATATTTATCATCGACGAATGGGATTATATATTCAGTCATGAATTATTTTGCGAACATCATAGAGAATTTTTGGAATTTTTGCGAAATCTGCTGAAAGACCGCCCATATGTGGCATTGGCTTATATGACAGGGGTATTGCCAATCAAAAAATACAGTACTGGTTCTGCACTGAATATGTTTAGGGAATATACCATGCTTAAAGATCCTTCTTTTGAAGAGTATTTTGGATTTACGGAAAGTGAGGTTGAAGCTCTCTGCAAAAGGCAGTCAGCATTGACGATGGACGAGATCCGAGACTGGTACAATGGCTATCAGACGCAAAGTGGTGAGCGGTTATACAATCCGCGGTCGGTTGTATGTGCACTTGAAAACGCGGTCTGTCAGAGCTATTGGACGCGGACTGGCAGAATAGATGAGGTTCTGTTTTTCCTAAAATATAACATTGGCGAAGTGCGTGATGATGTGGTTAAGATGGTAAATGACACGCCTGTCAGAATTGATATAAAGAAAGAATACTTTGCTGGACAGGAAAATCCTGCCGGTAAAAAGGATATTTATTCTGCTATGATTATATATGGCTTGTTAGCATATCGAGATGGGGAACTTAGTGTGCCAAATAAGGAGTTAATGCTGGAATTTGAGGCGGCATTAGAAGATGATGATTTTGGCTATGTAGCAGAGCTTGTCAGGAATTCCAATGAGGTGCTGAGTGCTACGTTAGACAAAAAAGGCGATGTTGTGGCGTCATACCTGCACAACATTCACAACAGCGAGCTGCCAATCTTGAAATACAATGACGAAAACAGCTTATCCTGTGTGGTGACACTTGCCTATCTTGCCGCGCGGAATCATTACAGGGTGGAGCGGGAGGAAAAAAGTGGTAAAGGCTTTGCAGACTTTATCTTTCACCCGAGACAGAAAAAATTTCCGGGAATCATTCTGGAGTTAAAAGCGGACGACACACCCGAGGCGGCAATTGCGCAGATCAAGGGCAAGGAGTACTGCGAGAAGCTGAGAAAAGAAAAAGTGGAACAGATTCTTGCTGTCGGACTCAGTTATGATACTGGCAAGAAGGAGCACCAATGTTTCATTGAGGAGGTGTGATCATTCAATAAATTGAAAAGCTATCAATTTATGTAATGTATAGTTCATGAATTGATAGCTTTTTTTGTTTGTTCCTAATTCGCAAAAAATATACTCCTTTAACAACGATATGATCCTGGTCAAACAATCTTAACATTCACATTTATCAAAAAACAAGCAGAAAGAGTGAGCGAAAGTGGGAAAGCATCGAAGACAAATCATGGATATCAGCTGAATATACGCAGATGTTAAGAGATATCCTAATACTGGGCACTTTTTTCTGTAAGAAAATTAAATTTAGTGTCAAATGCATTATTTTCAAATATTTTTATGAAAATATAAAACTGTAATTGCGCAAATAAAGTATTTTATGAAAGCCAGACTTTAAAATCGTAGAAATAATACACCGATTGTGATATGATTTTAGTGAGGCATTCATTTTTCAATTATGAAGATGTCATGGGTGCATGCTGATTTGAGGCAACAAGGAATGAACAATTCCTTAGGATTTGAATACAAAGGATGAAGAGCAATGGGAAATTATAATTTCAAAGTAGATTTAAAGGGAATCATCCGGTTGTTGAGCGACAACCTGTATTCCAGCGACAAGGTTTTCCTGCGGGAGCTTCTGCAGAATGGTGTGGATGCGATCGATGCGCGGAAAAGGGCGGATTTGTCCTGTCAGGAAGGAAGGATTACAGTCACATACCGAAGGAAGGCAAAGGGTGCGGAGCTTATCTTTGCAGACAACGGTATCGGGCTGACGAAAGAGGAGATTCATTCCTTCTTGTCAGTGATCGGGCAGTCCTCAAAGCGGGATGACACTGTGCGAAACAGTTTTATTGGACAGTTTGGTATCGGGCTGTTGTCCTGTTTTCTGGTGGCAAATGAGATCAAGGTCATTACATGCTCAGTCACGGAGCAAAAGCCCTATCAGTGGGTTGGAAAAAGTGATGGTTCCTATGTGATCACGGAGCCCAAAAAGACGGTGGAGCCGGGGACACAGGTTTATCTAAAGCTTACGGGCTCCAAATATGAATTTTTTACGGAGCAGGAGATCATAAATGATCTGTCAGAGTATGGCTTTCTGCTTAAAACACCAGTATATTTTGACGGGGAGAACCAGAAAAGGATCGTCAATAGTAATTTTATCCCATGGCGCCAGTCGTTCAGTATGGCAGATGATATCATGGGCTTTGGCGAGCAGGTCTTTGAGGAGACGTTTTTTGATGTGATCCCGCTGATTGGCGATGCCATCAAGGGATACGCTTACATTTCCACCAGACAGACCAGCGTGAACACGACGATCCGGCACAAGATTTTCCTGAAAAATATGTATGTCACGGATGACGGGCGTGATCTGATCCCAAAGTGGGCATTTTTTACACGATGCATTGTCAATATGGAGAATCTGACGCCCACTGCATCCCGAGAGGGATTTACAAAGGACAGCAAGCTGATGAAGGCGAAGGGAGAGATTGAAAAGTGCATCTTTGATTATTTTGTGTCACTGTCACAGTATGATGTCAGGAAGTTAAAGCAGCTCACACAGATTCATAATGTGGCAATCAAGTCGCTGGTGATGGAGAATGAGCAGATTTTTAAGCTGTTTTTCCCGTTTTTGACATTCCCGACGAATCAGGGTAGTATGACAGGGTTTCAGATCGTGAATGCGTCGAAGAAGATTCCAGTCAACTACTGTGTGGAGATTGACGATTTCAGGCGGCTCTGCCCGCTTGTGGAAGGGACGGAGAGTCTGCTGGTCAATGGTGGTTACATATATGATGCCAGTATCTTGCAGAAGCTGCCCAAATATTACAAAAATGTCAGGATCGAAGTGTTTGACAACAGCTCCTATGAGAATATCCTGGCAGATCCGCCGGAGGGCTTTGCCAGGGGACTGGAGTTTTTTAGGCGTTGTGCGGAGCAAGGGCTGGTGGCATTTCACTGTGGCGTGTCGTTCAAGCGGTTTTCTCCGGCAAGCCTGCAGGCATTGTTCGTTCAGGGGGAGGATTCCCTGTTTGCTGAAACCATGGATGACAACAGCTTTTCCGGGTTTTTTGAGGGATTTGACTTTGGGGAAGAGGAAGAAAAGGGCGGAAATATGCTGTATCTGAACAGTGAGAACAGCTTTGTCCAGAGTCTGGGACAGGTTCAAGATGAAGAGCTTGCCCGCAGTCTGATACAGGTCATCTATATCCAGTCATTGCTTGCCGGGCACTATACGCTGGGCGGCGCGGAGCTGGAGCTGATGAACAGGAGTTTGCAGCAGTTGATGGAATATGCCCTTTACGGCGGCAGATAAGGAGGAGATACGGTGACGTTTGAAGGGATCAAGGCGAATCAGATCAGATCAGGGGAGATCAGGGAGCTGGTGGGGAGATCACAGGAGCTGACGAGGGGAAGTTATGACTTGTATGACCAGAATTATAAGGTTCTGTCATCGATTCTGAAGAAGCTTCTGAAACTCACGAGGCAGGAGAAGGAATGGCATCTGTATTTTTATGCGCTGGATGATCTGATGTATCTGAATAATCGTAATAACAATTATGCGGAGATCGTAAAATATGCGGAGGTATTTTACAAGGACAGTGCGCAATATATGGACAGGGAGCTTCCCAATTATCCAAATACAAATATGGCATATCTGAATGTCTGGACCCTGAATCAGATTTTTGATGCGTATTATGGGTATTATCAGATTGATGACACCAAAATGGATGCGTTTATGAAGAAATACGAGGAGTCGGCGCTCAAATATGGTAAAACTTATCTTTATTATGAAGATGAGATGACTCTGAGCATGTTATATCAGGATGCGGACAGGGCAGAGAGGGCGGCGCGGAATTTTCTGGTTTATGAGAAGCAGATGGAGAGCTGTTATGTGTGTGGGCATATGCCCTATCTGCTCCATTTTGTGCAGGTTGGACAAGTTCAGAAGGCAGAGGAACTCATGCTGGATTTCATTCATAAAAATATTCCCCAAAAGCATCGGTGGTGCTATAAGTATTGTCAGAGGGCGGAGCCGGATTCCATGTATATCAGCGTGATGGTGGCTTGCGTGGAGTGTGGGAAAAGAGAGGCATTTCTATATTTTTATGAAAAATATTGGAAAACGCTGCCAATCGAGACCCAGCTTGATACAGATGGCAGTGGATTTCAGAGGCTGCTGTGCGCCTTTGGCGGACATTTTGACAATCTTGAGAAAGATATAGAACAGGTGGTTGAGGATATCAGCGAGGTCAACAAGGATACGACTGTGAATAATATGTATGCATTCCTAAACTGGTGGCTTTATTTTATTCTGCTTGACCAAAGCGGCGTGCATTCTGTGAAAATCCAGCTCCCAGAGCTGGAAACGGACGAGGCGGGTATGGTTGGTTCCTTGGCAGTCAGCGGTTATATGGAGAAGCTTGCTGATACCTATGGCGAGAAATTCTCCCATGCTAGGACACGGTTTGATTATGGTCTTGTGAAGGATTTTCATAGGCAATGTTTTCTTCAGGGGGATAAGGTATGAGAAGGCTGTTGGCGCTGGTCATGATCATGATGCTGCCCTGTCTTGTGTCATGTGGCAGCAAAGAGGGGGGTTTGTTCCAACAGCAGGCGACAGAGGTGTCCATGGAGTTGTGGTATTTAGGAGAGAATGCTGAAACAGAGCAGTCTGAGGGCGTGGAGGAAACGGAGAGTGAGCCTGTTCCAGAGAAAGTGCGCCCCGCAGTAAAGGGAATCTATGTGACTGGCCCGGTGGCGGGCAGTGAGCGCATGAATGACCTGATCACGCTTGTCGACGCGACCCAGCTCAATACCATGGTGATCGATGTCAAGAATGATGACGGTGAGATCACATGGAAAATGGAGACGGATTCTGTCAGGGAGATGGGAAATGGTGTTGCTTACATAAGGGATATCCATGCGCTTATGGATACCTTGAAGGAACATGGTATCTATACGATCGCAAGGATCGTGTGCTTTAAGGATCCGGTGTTTGCACAGAATCATATAGATTGTGCTCTGAGAAAGCCAGACGGCGGTTTTGTCACGGATGCCTATGGACTTGCGTGGGTCAATCCATATAATGAGGAGGTATGGGCATATTTGACGGAAATCGCACAGGCGGCGCTCGATGTCGGGTTTGACGAAATTCAGTTCGACTATGTCCGCTTTCCGATTGGAAGTGATGCTGACGCGGCAGATTACAAGGTTGATATGACAGCAAATACAAAAGAACAGGCAATATCAGGATTTTTGTCCTATGCCAGTGAGCGGCTCCATGAGAAGGGTGGCGTAGTTACGGCAGATGTGTTCGGCACGGTCATTGACAGTCCTACGGATATTGATCGCGTTGGACAAAACTATGCAGAGCTTGGGAAAAAGGTGGATGTGCTAAGTCCCATGGTCTATCCGTCCCATTATGGACCGGGAGTATTTGGCTTTGACGTGCCTGACGCACATCCGTATGACACAGTGTATCAGGCGCTCATGTTGTCACAGAAGGTACTGGGACAGGATACAGGGGAGGAGAGTGCCATCGTGTGTCCATGGCTTCAGGCGTTTACGGCGACATGGGTAAGCGGGCATATCTCATATGAAGGCGAACAGATTCAGGAACAGATCCAGGCGGTGTATGATGCTGGGTACGAGGAGTGGATCTTGTGGAATGCAACATGCCGTTATCCGATGGATTTTTCCCCCGCAGAGCAGGCGGAGGAGCCATTGTCATCTGGTGGGGAATGAATTTGGGAGAATATGCAATACGGCAGTTAATATCGAAGAACAAAATAGTTAAGATGATCTCTGGGCCATTGTGGACATTATGGCTCTCAATCCCGACCGTTCACGTGAAAAATCCTGGAAAGGATTTTTCACGTGAACGAAAGCTGGGTTTCGTCCAAATGCTCCGTCTCTGCATTTGCATGGAGAGTGGGTGCATCAGTCATGAACTATTAATATATTTTTTCTTTAACCCTGATGAGTCGCCTACTGCTTCTGCGTTTATCCAGCAACGGGCCAAACTCCTCCCCGAAGTTTTTTATCATCTCCTCAGACAGTTTAACCGCCGGTTCACGACAAAACCCTTCAGGGGAAAATATTCCCTGATTGCTGCGGATGGTTCTGAATTTAATATCGCTCGCAGCCCTGAGGACAAGACGACATTCCATCCGTCAAGCGGCAAGTCGAAAAAAGGTTTTAATATGATCCATACGGTTTTACTGTTTGAACTGTTTTCAAAAAGATATCTGGATGTGATCGTCCAGCCTGGCAGGGAAAAAAATGAATTTGCAGCCCTGTGCAGGCTGATAGACCGTTTTTCCTATGGCGGCTGTCCGATCTTTGTAGCTGACAGGGGGATTTGCCAGTTACACTGTATTTGCCCATGCGCTGGAGAAAGGGTTCTGTTTTGCCATCCGTGCGAAAGACATTAATACAAAACGGCTTCTGGCTACTGTCAGCCTGCCTGATATAGCCGACCAGTGGGTGGATGTCATACTGACGAGGTCAAACGCCAAAAAGAAAAGGATACACAAGGAACTGGGGTCCATGTACCAGTACATATGCAGGGCAGTCCTTTTCGATTTTATCTCGGACAGCAGGCCTGAATACCGTATGAGGCTGCGCGTTGTCCGTTTTCAGATAATGATAAAGAATTCACAGCGGGGCAGATAAAATATATTTACCAGCTCCGCTGGGGGATTGAGATATCTTTTCGTGATCCGAAACATACGATCGGAACCGCAAACTTTCATTCCAAATCCCCAGAATATATTGAATATGAGATCGTATGCCGGATGATCCTTTACAATTTCTGCACGATCATAACAATGGAAGTCACCCCGGAAAAGAAAGAGAAGAAATGGGAGTATCAGGTCAGCCTCTCGATGGTGATAAAGATATGCTTTGCTTTCCTGCAGGATCATGTAGCTCCCGGAAAGGTAAACGGCCTGATCAGCCAGTATATACTGCCAGTCAGGCCGGATAGGACCTATGCCCGACAGCTAAGGTTCCAAGCACCTGCCAGTTTCGCCTACCGTTTTGTGTAAAGCAAAACTGCCATTAACAGTATA